>JALHOR010000005.1:33738-109861 GCA_022842885.1 Anaerolineae bacterium | reverse complement strand
ATGAATGAAGAACTGCGCGATTTGGCAAATAATATCATTCAAGCACAATCTACCGAAATCAAATTCATGGAAGATTTGCTGACTGAATTTGCCCAAGATGAATAACTGAAACTATGTGTTTACGGGAGAGTTGCGTTAACCCTCCCGTAGCATTTTGTTTTACGGGTACTTGCGATTCAGCAAACGGGCGTAAGGTATCGTCTCACGGACGTGCGGTAGCCCACAAATCCAAGCCACAGTCCGTTCAATGCCTTGCCCAAACCCGGCGTGTGGCACAGTGCCATACTTACGTAAATCAAGATACCAAGCGTAATTTTCGACAGGCAATTTGTCGTGTTCCAGCTTTTTCAGCAGCGTATCATAATCCGAGATGCGCTCACTGCCGCCGCAAATTTCGCCATACCCTTCCGGGGCAAGTAAATCCACGCTGCGGCACACTTCCGGGCGACCTTCTACTGGTTGCATATAAAAGGCTTTTACTGCCGACGGATAGTGATAAACAAACACGGGTTTATCAAACATTTCTGCCAATGCCGTCTCATGCGGACTACCAAAATCGCTGCCCCATTCAATTGCCAAGAGTTCTTTTTGTTCGGGGTCATCGGTTTCGGCAACGAGTTTTTGCAGGCGGGCAACTGCATCATCGTAACTAATGCGGGCGAAGGGCGACGCGATTTTTTCCAATTTGCTGATGTCGCGCTCAATAATTTCCAAATCAGTACGATGCTTGGCTAATACCTGTTCGACGATATACACCTGCAAGGCTTCTTCAATATCCATCAATTCTTCTAGCGAACAGAAAGCAATTTCTGGCTCAATCATCCAAAATTCAATCAGATGGCGGCGGGTTTTGCTTTTTTCAGCGCGGAAGGTGGGACCAAAACAATAGACTTTGCCAAACGCGCCCATGTTGGCTTCGTTATAAAGCTGCCCAGTTTGTGCCAAAAATGCTGTTTCACCAAAATAATCAATGTTAAAGAGTGTCGTGGTTTCTTCGCCAGCGGCAGGCGTGATGATAGGGGTATCCACCAGCAAAAAGCCGTTGTTATCCATCCAATCGCGCATCGCTTTGATGATGGTGGCGCGAATCCGCAAGATTGCCCATTGGCGATTGCTGCGAACCCACAAATGCCGATTATCCATCAAAAATTCGACCCCATGTTCTTTAGGGGTAATCGGATAATCTTGGGTCATTTGGATAACTTGCAGGTCTTTGATGCCGATTTCAAAGCCGGGCGGGATGCTCTTTTTGGCTTGGTCTGCCACGCGCACCGTACCCGTAATGATGATAGAGGATTCCTGAGTGAGTTTGCTTGCTAATTCAAATTGGTCTTCTGCCATCTCTTTTTTAAATGCCACCCCCTGCACAATCCCACTGCCATCGCGCAGCAAAATAAATTGCAATCGCCCTTTATCGGTACGGTCATAGACCCAACCGCGAACCGTCACTTCTTGGTCTACATAATTGCCAATATCTTTGATGGCTATCAGCATTGTCACTGTGTATATATCCTTTCTTAATCTTAATGCAAATTTTCTTAACAACTAACCGGATTATATCATGCCTCTTTATGCAGCAGGATAACCGAAACGTTCAGGTAAAGGTTTTCCCAAGACGCTATGGTTTCCGAAACGCTTTGGTTGTTTCTGACAATGCAAACCGACCTTAACTTTTAAGTTACGAAATTTTTACGCAAGGTTAAGGTACAAAAGTTAGATTCTGGTAGATAATGAATGTGAGAGATGTCACAAATAAATAGTGACAATGGGCGCACTTTACACGATAGGTTATTTGTTATTGTAAAAATATGCCAAAACACAGAGCGATAGGGAGGAACACCATGGAACGTTTACGCGGGATGCACGAGTATTATACGAATACCCCTCGTCATTGGAGTTCACACTCGGAAAAATATACCGGAGCAGATAGCCTGATTTCTGCATTGGATGATGGTTGGAAGCTGTACCACCGCGTTTACCGCCAAGAAATTATCCTCAGTGGCGGGCGCTACACCCACATTTATTTTTTTGAATTATACAAAGACCAATCTATTGCTACGATGGCAGTGATGGATACGCCGATTATTGTCCGGCTGGTGAAAAAATATCATTTGCAATTGGCAGAGACGACACCCCATGCCGAAGATGAAACTGTAGAGGCACCTGCCATCAAAATCAGAGCGTAGGGTTTTCTTGGAAAATGAGGGGCATTTTTAGAAATACCAAGCGCAGCATTGGCTTATGGCTCACCTAGGGCAACGTAAACGTTTACATGACGAAGCAACGTGGGATGCTATTGCTGGATTGTTTTACTTCGACTAAACTTTAAATGGTGTTAAGCAAAATTTAACCCATTTTCACTTATACTTGTCTGGTGTAGTGTTAATTAAGTAAGGAGTAACGGATGAGTGCCGATGCAATGAACTTTCATATCCAATATCCGGGTGTCTCTAACCAATATTGGGAACCCCACTCTGGGCGTTATGCTGGGGGCGATCACCTGTTGACTGCGCTTAATGACAGGTGGCAAATTGTGGACTGCGTGCGGAATGAACATTTTTATGCCGGAATGCGCTCAGTGACGATTTTTGAATTTAATTTAAAACGTGATGATGAGCGCGTGATGATGCCCGTTATCGCTAATCCGGCTGTGGAGCGTTTGCTTGCCCGCATGAATTTGGAAGTGCCGCTAAAGAAAGACGAAGAAGCAGCATAATGGGCGGCTTTGAATAATGGTTTATTTTGAGATACAAATTAGACAAGGGCGAGATAACCATCTCGCCTTTTTTATTGGGTTGAGGGACGTTTTTCGGCTAGGATGCTGCGGGCAAGGATGACCGCCTCTTCGATTGTGTTGGTATATTCCAATCTGCCAATGCCGGTGAGCATTTTTTGGAATGGGCGTGCCATCGTGCGTAATGCAGGCGTCATCCCCACATAAATCATCGCCAATGCCCCACTATCTTGGTCACGCATCTTTTTTGCCAAGCGAATATCTATTGGAAAACGGGTGCCGGGCTGCATGTGGGCAATCAAAATATGGTCAACATCTTGATGTTGTTCCGCCAGTTTTAGCCCTGCTTGCTGCGCGTTCAACAAATCTTCGGAAGTCAATTTGCCTGACATCAAATTAAAATAAATGCCCGGTTCTGGGCGGGTAATTTCAATCGGCATGATGCATCGTCCTATATTGTTGATTTCATTATAGACAAAAATACGCAACATGCGGGTGCTAGGTGGCAAATAGTAGGTTTCCCCTGTTGCAAATCGGCGTTTGTGCCACAATTCACAGCATGATTCACGGTTGATGATGGTGGCAATATGCGTGTTTTGATGGTATCGAAAGCCTGCATTGTAGGTATTTATCAACGCAAATTAGAACTTATCGCCCAGCACGGCATAGAATTATTGACACTCGTTCCACCCTCGTGGCGCGATGAACGGGGCGAACAAAAATTGGAGCGCGTCTATACGCAAGGGTATCGCTTAGAAACGCTGCCGATTGTGTTTAATGGTCATTTTCATCTGCACTTTTATCCTACCTTGGCGCAACATATGCGCGATTTTCAGCCTGATATTGTGCATATTGATGAAGAACCCTACAACGTGGCGACATGGCACGCCTTATGGTTGGCAAAACGCTACAAGGCAAAGGCATTATTTTTTACGTGGCAAAATATTTTGCGACAGTATATGCCCCCTTTTGCCCAAGGTGAACGCTGGACGTTACACAAAAGTGATTATGCTATAGCTGGAACTGCCAGTGCTGAACAGGTTTTACGGGAAAAAGGGTATTGCGGCGCAGTTGCCATCATTCCTCAGTTTGGGGTTGATACCGATGTCTTCCTGCCTATGGCAAAATCTGCGGCAAGACCGTTTACGATTGGGTGTGTGGCGCGGCTAGTGCCGGAAAAAGGCATGGATATTGTGTTGCGAGCAGCAGCGCAATTATCGGGTGAGTGGCAAGTGCGGATTATTGGCGGGGGACCTATGCGTGCTGAATTGGAACAACTTGCTCATGAATTGAACATAGCCGACCGGGTGATATTTTGTGGGCAACTATCGTCTATAGAAATGCCGCAGCAATATCAACAAATGGATGTGTTGGCAGTGCCATCACGCACACTGCCAAATTGGAAGGAACAGTTTGGACCCCGTGCTAGTGTGGAGGCGATGGCAAGTGGCGTACCAGTCATCGGCAGCCGCAGTGGCGCTATCCCCGATGTGTTGGGCGAGGCGGGTCTTATTGTGCCGGAAAATGATGTTCCGGCACTGGCAGGTGCGCTCCGTCAATTGAGAGATGATTTTGGACTGTACCAATCATTACAAACAAAAGGCAGAGCGCGAGTTTTGGCACACTTTACCCACGAACAAGTTGCCCAAGCCACTGTTCAGGTGTATCAGGCATTAGCTGCCTTGTAACAAAGCCGTCTTAAGCCGCTGAGTGATGGGTGTGTGTTTGCGTTGCAGATGAAAAATATGGCTTTGATAAGCATCTAAATCAACACGCAAGCCTTCGTTAGCGATACGAACTCCCGCTTCTTCCAAAGAATCGTGCGATAACACATCATGAAGTTGCCAAGTATGTCCACGCAGCATGTTTGACCATGCGCTCATATTGACGATTCCCAACGATGCGCTATTTGCCATATTGATGACAATAATCCGATATTCATCTCGTTGTCGCCAGCCATAGGCAATCAGGTTCTCTGCGCCGGGGCAAGTCGCGCAGGCAGAATAACATTGGAACAGTGTCCAAATACCATGTTTATAGAGGTCGGTATCGGTTTCTTCCAACAAAGCCTGATAAAACGCTTGCAGTGGGGTATGTTCAGGTTCACGCGGTTGGCGGGCAATGTGGACAGGTAATTTCACTTGGCGTCCGGTGAACTGCCCATCATGCCACAACACTGCCCCCGGCAAGGTGGCAATCAAAGTTGCTGCCGGACGACTGCGCTCAGTGCCGATGGCAGCGGCGGCGCGTGGTTCGTCATGATTCTCGATAAACCGGATAGTTTTCTTCAGATAATTAATATCGGCGGTCAAATGCGCTCGGATGCCGGGGGTATCGCCTTGAACGATGCGGTCATACAAGGTCTTATCGTAGGTGAAATCGAATCCTTGCGTTTGTAATGTGTATTCCAGATTCCAATATGCTTCGGCTATAAAAGCAAAATGTGGGTGCGTGGCTTTGACTTTGGGAATCACGCGATTCCAGAAATCTTCAGCGGGTGGGGGTGTTTGCAAGAGCCAACCCCAACTGCGGGCAAACACGTCATTCAGCATCAGCATCGCCATATCACAACGAACACCATCACATTGGTCAGCTATCTCTTGCAATGTCGTTATCGCCCATGCCCGATAGCCGGGGCTAAAGGCATTCCATTGGGTGGTATCAATCCAACCGGGGAAGTAGGGGTCACGCCCATGAGCAAACACGGTTTCTATGCCATTTTTACCCGTTGCCGCAAAAAAATTGGTCGTATCGTGTGCCAATAATTCGGGCGTGCCAAGCACAAAATAGTCGGGGTGCTTTGTCATCTCAGGATGGTCAACGGCAACATGATTCGGCACAAAATCCAGAATAAGTTGGATGCCGTGCCGGGCTAAACGTCGCCGGAAAGCAGCTAATGCATTGCGCCCACCCCACATCGGGTCTACGACATAATCATGAATCGCATATGCCGAGCCAATCACATCTGCTGGGCGAATATCGGGTAAGGCGCTGCGGTACTCATGAATATAATTTAAGGCACTGGCACGAGTAGCGGTGCCGCGTTCCCAGACACCCATCAGCCATATGGCATTGATATTGAGTTGGGCGAGATGGGTGATTTCTTCGTCTGGGATAGTATGGAGTTGAATGGGGGTTTGGTATTTCTGGCTGAGGCTAGTGAGCCAGACTGCGGTGTTAATTTCATAGATGCTAGGATGACAGGGCAGCGATGCCATAGATAAAACCTTTAATGATGACACGATACTGCTATTTTAATTAATTATTCGTTATACTGCAATCGTTTTGGAAAACGTTTTCTCAACTATAACACATCCTTTTGTGAAAAAACACCAATTGAATCAGGTTAAAATTCAGTGAAAGAATCAAAAAACCGCCCTCATGATGGTCGGCGGTTTATCATCATAAAAATAGAAACTCGGTTTAGCCTTTGGCGCTTCTTAAGACGATCACTTTGCTCGCCTGAAGCCCTTTTTGCCCCTGTGTAATATCAAATTCTACTTTGTCGCCCTCATTTAAAGCGCGATACCCGCTGGACTGAATCTCGGAATAATGTACGAAAACATCGTCACCTTCATCCGGTTTGATGAAGCCATAGCCTTTTTCTGAATTAAACCACTTGACAGTACCCTCAGTACGTGCCATCTTGCTGCTCCTGAAACTAACATGAAATCAACAGAATGCTGTTGTTTGAATACAGGGGATTCAACGAAGTAAAGCCTGTTTCACCCATCAACGGGCGCGATTTTATCACAAAAATCGCAAAAAACTACCTGAAATTTTCAAATAACGAATTAAAATCAGCCAAAATGCATTTTTCTTGTTTTTGCAACGTAAGAAATGTGGCTGCCAATACGACTATACTGTTGAAGCATTATCACCAAATATTCAGAGAATTTTCGCTTGCATTCTAATGTAGGGCATGTTAAGCTAAAAACCATGAAAAATTCTAAGTTGATGTATCCCGCGTGTTGTTGTATGTGCCACAGTTCACACTTCTGTTGGTTGATTTGACGTGGGTTGCATCAGGCAAAACCTGACACCGAACAAAAGAGTCAGCCAAACGGCTGGCTCTTTTTTATTGAAAACTCGCTAGGATATGGTTTAATGTCCATTGAACTTCGTTCTGCACTCCAAGCACAAATTATTGCCGAAATGGAACAAGCATTTCCCAATGAGGGCGGTGGTTTTCTGTTAGGCGTGGTGCAAGGCGAAAGCAAACAAATTCGGGATGTGATTCATGTGCCGAATACCTTTGAGAGCGAAGAACAATATCATCGGTATGCCATGACGCCGCAAAATTGGGCGCACATGGAAGATGAGGCAGATGCCCGCGGTTTAACTTTACTTGGCTATTATCATAGCCATCCCAATTCGCCGGCGATTCCATCGGAATATGACCGGGTTCATGCGCTGCCGAATTTTGTGTATATCATTACGGCGGTTTACAACGGCAAAGCTGACCATATGCGGGTCTGGTTGCTGCGTGATAGCCGCGACATGTTCGATGAGGCAGTTTTAATGATTTCCGAATGATTTCTATAAGGGCAACAGCACTCGGGCTACAGTCAGTGACACAGCATTGGTGTCTCTGCCACGCACACCCCCGCCACCATCAGGCGGGCTTTGGCTGTAGGTTGCCGCCTTTATGGTGTAAATCAGAAGTATTGCGTTACGTCATTTTTTACATAGGAGACACCTGACATGAGCGACAATAACGGCAAACAACACGAGACCGGATTTTTTACCAAATCTCTGCACGCTGGGTATAAACCCGACCCCACGACTAATGCCCGCGCTGTGCCGATTTATCAGACCACATCGTATCAATTCCGTGATACTGACCATGCGGCGGCGCTGTTCGCCTTGCAAGAACCGGGCAATATTTACACCCGCATCATGAATCCGACCACCGCCGTTTTTGAAGAACGGTTAGCGGCGTTGGAAGGTGGTATCGCAGCATTGGCAACCGCGTCCGGGCAGTTTGCCGAAACATTGACCATCACCACCTTGGCAAATGCTGGCGACCATATTGTGGCGTCGGCGGCACTGTATGGCGGCACCTATACGCTCTTTTCGCAGAGCCTGCGCCGTTTGGGGATTACCACCCATTTCGTCCAAGGTACAGAAGTTGCTGATTTTGAAAAAGCCATAACACCCCAGACCAAGCTGATTTATCTGGAAACCATCGGCAATCCCAAATTGGAAATACCGGATTTTGAAGGCATCGCTGCTTTGGCGAAAGCACATGGCTTGCCTGTGATTGTGGATAATACCTTTGGCACACCGTATTTGTTCCAACCATTCAAATGGGGCATCAACATCAGCGTTCATAGCACTACCAAATGGATTGGTGGGCATGGCTTGAGCATTGGTGGCGCGATTGTGGATGGCGGCAACTTCGATTGGAAAGCCAGCAGCAAACACCCCGGCATCGTCGAACCCGAACCAGCGTATCATGGCGCAGTCTTGTGGGATGTTTTGGGTGCCGCCGCGTTCATCGGGCGGGCGCGGGTGGTGGGCTTGCGCGATTTGGGTGGCAGCCAATCGCCCTTCAACAGTTTCTTGAACATTGTTGGTCTGGAAACACTAGCACTGCGGATGCAGCGGCATGTGGATAATTCCTTGGCAGTAGCGAAATTCCTAGAACAACACCCGGCAGTGGAATGGGTCAACTATCCGGGATTAGCATCGCACGCCAGCTATGAACGCGCTCAGAAATATATGCCCAAAGGTGCAGGTGCAGTCATCGGCTTTGGCATCAAAGGCGGGCGCGATGCCGGACGCAAATTCATTGACAGCTTGCAAATCTTCTCGCACTTGGCGAATGTCGGTGATGCACGGTCTTTGGCGATTCATCCTGCCAGCACCACGCACAGCCAATTGACGCCCGAAGAACAAGCCGCCACTGGCGTCACGCCGGATTTTGTGCGCTTGGCTGTCGGTATTGAAGATACCGAAGATATTCTGTGGGACTTGGATCAAGCCCTCACTGTCGCGCAAGGCGTTAAATCCGTCGCAGTGTCCTAAACACCGCTAGCGATAATGCAGCCTCATTTATCAAATGAGGCTGCATAAAAATCGCCAACTTTTCTTGATATTCAGCGATTTGTTTTGACCTGTTTGTGTTTAACCGTCCACTTGTTATTAAGAAACAGGTACAACACTGTGCGATTGCGTGATTTGCTGCCCGGCAAAAAAGTTCGGATGCTTGACCCGCATTCTGTGGGCGTCGTAGATAGATCTACTGTCCATTTTGCTCAACCGCTGCTGTTGCAGTCGGGGGTGCAGTTGCCGTATTTCCAACTGGCTTATGAAACCTACGGCGAACTCAATGAGCAGCGCGATAATGCCATTTTGATATGTCATGCGCTCTCTGGCGATTCGCATGTGGCAGGTTACTACACCGATGACCCCGAAGAAAAACCGGGTTGGTGGGATGAAGCCGTGGGACCCGGCAAAATGTTCGATACCAATCAATATTTTGTGATCTGCTCCAATGTTATCGGCGGTTGCCGGGGCAGCACGGGACCCTCATCGCTGGCGGTGGATGGGCGGCGGTATGCGTTGCGTTTTCCCGTAATTACGGTACAGGATATGGTTCGGGCGCAAACCTATCTTATCCAGCATTTAGGCATTCAAACGTTGTTTGCAACTGCTGGGGGCAGCATGGGTGGGATGCAGGCACTCCAATGGGCAGTGGATTATCCTGACCGTGTAAAAAACGTCTTGTTCATTGCCAGTACGCCTGTGTCTTCGGCGCAGAATATCGCTTTTAACGAGATTGGGCGTCAAGCAATTTATGTTGACCCGAACTGGAAACGTGGCGATTACTACGGCAGCGCGAAATACCCGGATGCTGGTTTGGCAGTTGCCCGCATGATTGGGCATATCACCTATATGAGCGAATATTCGCTAGAGAGCAAATTTGGGCGGCGCTTGCAAGCCCGCACGGATATTCATTATACCTTTGATACCGAATTTGCCGTTGAAAGTTATCTGCATTACCAAGGCTACAAATTTACAGAACGCTTTGATGCCAATAGTTATTTATACATCACGCGGGCGCTGGATTATTACGATGTAGCGCAAGGGTACGGCAGCATGGAAGCGGCTTTAGAGCGTACTCAAGCCGATTTTCTGGTCGTGAGTTTTAGCAGTGATTGGCTCTATACCCGTGACCAAGCATTAACGTTGGTACAACCACTGCAAGCATTGGGGCGCGACGTTGAATATCACCATGTGGAAGCCTCTTTTGGACACGATTCATTTTTGGTCGAAGTGGAAACGATGAATGAAATTGTGGGTGGGTATCTGACGCGGCGGTATGCGGCGCTTAGAACTGAATAATTTTGGCGTGAGGGCTGGACGGTAAGGCGCACGTCTGCAAAACGTGTTGGTAATGGGTTCGACTCCCATTCACGCCTCTGAAAATCGAAGTGTCTATTAAAACATCAGGAGCAGAAAAACGCATGGCAAGCATCAAAATTCCCACGCCCTTACGCTTATATACGGGCAATCAGGCACAGGTTGAAGTAGGGGGCGCAACAGTGCATGAAGCCTTAAACGACCTTTTGAATCAATATCCTGACCTGAAGCCGCACTTGTTCCAAGAAGATAAACTGCGGAATTTCGTCAATATTTTTCTGGGCGATGAAGACATTCGCTTTTTGGATGGCGTGAATACTGAAATCGCCGCCGATGCCAATTTACGCATTATCCCCAGCATCGCCGGGGGATATTAGAGATTGTATTGAGAAATAGGGAGGCAATATCCATGCAAAACACATTGCGTCAAGTTGACCATACCGGACTAAAAACCGGCATGGCACTCACAATCACATTGTTGCTGTTGGCATTCGTGCTGAACAGCACTCTTTTGGTAGCAATTGTTGCCATCTGCCAATTTGCGGGCGCGTTTAATTTGCCGTTTGCCCCTTATAAGCTGGTGTACCAGAACCTTGTCAAGCCAGCAGGCATTGCCAAACCGAATGTGATTGCCGATAACCCAGAACCGCATCGGTTTGCGATGTTGGTTGGGGCGATTTTTAATACGGGCGCGGTCTTGTTTTTGACGGTGGGCGTTCCCGTTGCCGCGTGGATTTTGGTTTGGGTCGTGATTGCGCTGGCAAATCTGAATTTCTGGCTGAATTTTTGTGCAGGTTGCTGGATGTATTACCAGTTCAATCGTTTGGGTGTGCCGGGCTTTAAAGTCGCTCCGATTCAGAAATAACAACTTGAGTTCATTGTTCGTTTTCAGTCCGGGGGTAATTGCAATGCTGGAACGTTTTATCCTTTTGCTGGTTTTGTTCGCGGTGGGGTATGCTGTGTATCGTTGGGTGATGCATCGGAATTTGGCGCAAGTCGCCCAAGCCGCACCCGTAGACCCCATTCTACAAGCGACTCAGCCCGGTATTCCCACCATTGTCTATTTTACGACGCCCGGCTGTGTGCCGTGTAAAACACAGCAGCAGCCCGCATTGGCACGGCTGAAAGCCAATAGCGAACATCAAATTCAGATTATTCAGATTGATGCTTCTGAACAGCCGGAAGTTGCACAGCGATGGGGCGTGATGACTGCTCCGACCACGTTTGTACTCGATGCTCACGGCAAGCCGCGGGCGGTCAATTATGGCGTTGCCGATGAACATAAACTCCGGCAGCAATTGTTGAGTGCATAAACTCTCAGAATTTTGCATCTATAGACCAGAAGGAAACCCTATGCAACCGCTGGTGAATCACGTCGCGGATTTATCGAATACAGAAATCAAACGTTACAGTCGGCATCTTATCATGCCGGAAGTGGGTATCGAGGGACAGCGCCGCCTAAAAGCCGCCAGCATTTTGTTGATTGGCACAGGTGGTTTGGGCAGCCCGACGGCATTGTATTTGGCAGCCGCAGGCATTGGGCGCATTGGCTTGGTAGATTACGATGTTGTAGATGAAACCAATTTGCAGCGTCAAGTGATTCATGGCATCAGCACCGTCGGTATCAACAAGATTGATAGCGCCGAAAAACGCCTGAAAGACCTGAACCCGGATGTTATCATCGAAAAATACAATGTGCCGTTAACATCGGATAATGCGCTGGAACTATTTGAACCATATGATGTCATCGTGGATGGCACAGATAATTTTCCTACGCGCTATCTCGTCAATGATGCCTGCGTCAAATTGGGTAAACCGAATGTCTATGGCAGCATCTTCCGGTTTGAAGGGCAGTTGAGCGTCTTTTATGCCAAAGAGGGTCCTTGCTATCGCTGCATGTTCCCCGAACCCCCGCCGCCCGGTTTAGTTCCAAGCTGTGCGGAAGGCGGCGTATTAGGGATTTTGCCCGGCACAGTCGGTACGATGCAAGCCACCGAAGCCATTAAACTCATCTTGGGCATTGGCACGCCGATGATTGGCAAAATGTTGTTATACGATGCATTGGACATGTCGTTCAATACGATTAAAGTCCGCAAAAACCCAGAATGCCCAGTATGCAGCAAACATGCTGATGAAGTTGAACTGATTGATTATGAGCAGTTCTGCGGGATGCCTGCCCATGACCGCAGCAACTTTAGCACCTTAGAACCGGAATATGCCGGGATGCATGAGATTACTGTGCATGAATTGAAAGCCCAGATGGAAAATGCTAATGGCGATGTGGTGGTGTTGGATGTGCGTGACCCGCACGAATGGGAAATTGCGGCACTACCCGGCACGCTACGCATTCCCAAAGGCGATATTCAACAGGCGAAGAATGCCGTACTCGCTGGGCGCAAACTCTACGAAGAAACAGTTTTGGCGCAAATCCCCAAAGACAAGACGCTGCTCGTCCACTGCCGTAGCGGCAAACGCAGTGCTGATAGCATCAACTTCCTGAAAGAAGTGGGCTATGATGTGGACAAGATGTATAACGTTGCCGGGGGGATTCTGGCGTGGGCAAAAGAGATTGACCCCAAAATGCCAACCTACTAATCGCCCAATATTATAAAACCTACCAACAAGCGGGTACTCGCAAGATGCCCGCTTGTTGTATTTTTGTAATCTTTCTCAATTCTTCGGGGCGTTCTAATGACAAAATTGCTTTTATAATAAGATATAGAATTACCTGAAGGAGAGATTATTATGCCTTACACATTATCTTGGTATAGACCCGAACTTGTGATGCACGTCAAAATTACGGGTAAATTCAGCGAAGAAGAAATGTTTGAATATCCAGAAAAGATTCGGGACAACTATTTGCCAGCAGGCAAAGCCCCCGTTCACCTTATCATTGATATTTTTGATATTGAAGAATATCCCCGCAATATTGCCGTGATTCAAAAAGCGGTGAGCATTTTCCAACAACATCCCAGTATGGGCTGGGTAATTCTAGTTGGCTTCAACAATCCTCTCACGCGCTTTATCGCTAATATTAATTTGCAAATCTTTGGGTTGAGTTTTCGTTTTGCTGCCACAATGGAAGAAGCGATTGATTCGTTAAACAAAGTGGATATTCGCATGTTGGAAAATAATACCGCTAGCCAAGGCTAACGGTATCATTTGTAACTAACTAAGCAAAAGTGCAAAGAGGCGATCATAAAGCTGCCATACCAAGCGTTTGGCAGGGTCTATCCAACCACGTTCCGGCAAGAGGGGGGGCATTTTGCTGGCAGTGGGTTCGTCAAAGGCATTATTCCAGCCTTCGCCTGTCCAGATAATATCTGCCCCCGGAATGCCAATTTCGGCTGCCATGCCTGCGGGAGAGTAGCCGTTGTTTTCCCATGTATTGCCATAAACATAATTGTTCTCTGGCAGCGGTCCCAAATCAAACACCGTATCACGCTCATATAAAATATACAGGCTGGTGACAATCAGCCCAGCAGTTTGGTTATTGCGAATGGTATTGTTGAAAATTTCGGTGTTATCGGCAGTCATCAACATCACGCCAGTTCCCGGCGGCACCATGGCGACTACTGACCCGGCAGCCCCAAAATTGGGATGATTATTGTCTTCCACCAGATTGTTATAGACTCGCGTACCGTAGCCTACTTTAGACGGATTATTCGGTAGCAAAAAGACCAAAATACCGGCAGTGTTGTTATAAGCATGGTTATCATACACTTCGGCGTACGTGCTATTTTCGATTTCAATACCTGTCACATTGCCATGCACAACATTGTTCCGCACGATGATAGGACCACGGCTTTGCCCGACATAGATGGCGGCATCGGCAATGCCGGTGACGATGGTATTTTCAATCAAAATACCAGTGCATTCTACCGGATAAATGCCATAAATGGTTTCGACACCTTCATCATAAGTGCCTTCGATAATCAGGTCACGGAAGACAACCCGTTCCGCACCTGTCGTTAAAATGGCATTGCCGATATACCCACGAAAACCAAAACCTTCAATCAAGAAATCATCGCCTGTAGTATTAAACCCATCACTGCGCTGATTTTCACCATCCAGCCAAGGGCGTTCCTCATCTGTGATGATGCCGCGCACGGTGATTTGGGGCATATCAATATAGACTGATTCATAATAAGTGCCGGGTTCGACCAGAATCGTATCGCCCGGTTGCGCTTTGTCTATCGCGGCTTGGATACTCTCACCGGATTTAACCGTAATTGTTTGGGGTTCGCGGTTGCCGAGTTGTGATGGGGCGACTGTTGAATTTTCCACGACTGCCCGCGCTGGATTTTCCATTGGGGCAATGATAGGCAAACCCGAAGGAACACTGTCTGGAATAGTGATTAAGGCGGTGGGTTCATCGGTCAGCGCGTGCAAAAATGCCACCAAATCACTGATTTCCTGTTCAGTCACATCAAAGCCGCGCACTTTTTCATCCACATTGTCGATATGGTGCGCTTTGCCGCCGCCATCCGCATAAAAATCAATCACTTCTTCCAAAGTAGCAAAAACGCCATTGTGCATATACGGCGCACTCAGCGCGACATTGCGTAAACCGGGAATGCGAAAACCACGCTCGGCATCCGGCGCATTCACAACTTCAATTTGTCCTAAATCAGGATTATCCGGGTTGATGTCTGGCACGCCCAACACATGAAATGTATCGTGCGTGAAAGTGGGCCAAGCATGACATTCAAAACAACGTGTCTCGGCGCTTCTAAAAATTTCAAAGCCACGTCGTTGGGCAGGCGTGAGCGCATTAAAATCGCCAGCGGCATAGCGGTCAAATGGGGCATTGTTGCTGATAAGAGTGCGTTGAAATGCCGCAATCGCGGCTACAACGTTATCCAGCGTGATACCATCGTTAAATGCCGTATCAAATTGTTCGCTATATTCTGGGATAGCTTGCAACTCGGTAATCATTGCCTCAATATCCGCGCCCATTTCATCGGGATTGGTGAGGGGGATAAGCATCTGTTCTTCCAGCGATTTTGCCCGCCCATCCCAGAATAACGAACTGGCATAGGCAACATTCCACAATGATGACGAATTGCGCCGCAAATCACCATGTGAGCCTAATGCCACTTGTCGTCCATCGCTGAAACCCAAATCAGGATGATGACATGTCGCGCATGACATATCATTATCGGCAGAGAGGACAGGGTCGTAAAATAACAATTTACCCAATTCGGCATGGGCTGAATTCACGGTGGGCAATTCTTCCCACACCAATTGCAACCCAGTCACACCAGAGTCATTCTGGCGTGCGCCGCCGCCTTGCTGTGCCAATGGGATAATGACATCTTCTGGCACAGGTAAAAATGCCAATATGGTAGTGATAGTACACAGGAACACAAGCAATGCCGCCCCTATCAATCGCAAGGCAGCGCCGATAGTAAAACGAGGTCTATTTTTTTGTGGCATAAGTGTTTTCTCTTAAAAATAATTGCAATTCGATATAGTAGGGTTTGGCGTGCCAAACCCAATCATGTTAATTATGACTTCGGCACAAAGCGCACTTCAAATAGCTTTGTCCATTGCTTGCCCGTGATAAAAAATGTCTCGGTATCTGGGTTATAAGCGATGCCGTTCAATACCTGACTTGAATCTAACAGTGTCTGTTCTTCGGGCGTCAACAGCGATGATGCGTCAATGAGGGCGATAATTTGCCCGGTATATTTATCAATCTGGGCAATAAAATTGGAATTCCATAGATTGGCGTAAACATGCTCGTCAACGCATTCCAACTCGTTGAGCAGTTGCGGACGCAGCGGTTGCCCTTCAATCGTCACTAAAAATTTAACGATAAGGTCAAACGTTTCAGCATCCCGCAGCGATAAATAACTGGTGCTATCGCTCATGAATAAGTAGCGCCCATCGTAACACAATCCCCAACCTTCACCTTCATAATTGAACGTGTTCAGGCGCTCAAAAGTGGCTAAATCATAGACAAAGGCTTCGCCTTCTGTCCACGTTAGTTGAATCAGCCGATTATCAACGCGCTCTAGCCCTTCGGCAAAATAATCTTGCTGTGGTGTTTCCCCGGTTAGCTGTTCTGCTGGGCGATTGATGGGCAAAATTCGCAGCACTTCGCCTGTGGTCGGATCAACTTCGCGCAAAGATGATTCGCCGCGCAGCCCGGTACTTTCGTAGAGCAAGCCATCGAAATAGAGCAAGCCTTGTGTAAATGCTGCACCATCATGTGGAAAAACATTGATAATTTCCGGGATAAGAGTTGGCACGGGCGCTGACTCTTGCGCCCACAGGCTTGAATTCAGGCTCAATAGCAACAATAGTGCGATAAATCCGATACGATACTGGTGGCGCATAAACAATAATCCATCTCGCTATGATTGAGTTTCGCTGTTGAGTGCTACACCCGCTACTTTGAATAACTCATCTAATGCCTGAATTGCGGCGGCTTGCGTATAGACCACGCGCAAAAAGACGCTAATTTCCACCAAATCTATGATGGCACGCCGTAATTCATTGCCTTCATCCACATATTGGTCAAGCAGTGCATTCAGCTCAACATCGGCGGGATTTTCCGGCAGCACAAAGCGCGGATTGCCTTTGGCATCACGAGTTTCGGGACCACCGGAAAAATAAACAAAAATGCGTTCCCCGCCTGCTGCCCGCGATAATGCCGTAAACATATCCACTGCGTGCATCCGGTAGGGTGTAATCACCACATCATTTTTGCGGATTTCGCCATTAAATGTTACGGTCAAAGTATCTAATTTCCGCGCTTGATGAATCAAATGCAGGCGCATATTTGTTCCGTTTTTCATGAATTCTCGGTAATGGGCTTGCATTCCTTCTTGATTATCGCGGATGCCTAGTGGCTCAAACAACGGGTGTCCCCATAGGTTATGCACGGGCAGCGCATCTTTTTCTGGGTTGCCATCCGAATAATAAATCACAGTAGGTTCCCGATTCAAAAAATGGTCGGTGGCAATTTCTAGCGATGTGATGCCGCAAAAACTGCGCGGCGAAATTTCATATAAGTTGACTTTGGCAGCATTGCGGGCGGCAATTTCTAGGGGATGGTGTTTTAGATAATCGTACTCATACCCATGCGTATCGGGATGAATTTGTGGGTCAAAGAAAATGACTCGTTTAGTGGTAATCCAATCATTGATGCGGTCACGCTCATTATTCCGCAGCAATTTTCCTTGTTCATCCAAGATATTACATGCGCCACCGGAAAAAACCTGCGTCAGATGTACGCGATTCATCTCCTCGGTAATTGTCCACCGTATTGCCATGCTATTTGTCTCCGTTGCCTGAAAACCAAAAAGGGTTTGATTAAATCCGATTATAATCCTTTATCACAGATAACGATAAAAATCACTAGAGATTGTATCAAGAATCAAATTGCAAACAGTATTTTTGGGGTTTGTGCGGCATAATAATTTTATCGGCGCAAACAAGAGGACAACACAATGCAACAAGATAAACGCAAAAATGCATCGGCGTTCAACATTATTATCACCGGGCGCGGTTGTTTGCTCACCGTGTTTATGCTCACGATTGGCTTATTGGCAGGTGTGGCAGGCACTACTTTTTTTCTGCCGCAAGTGCTGAATTTTAAAGCGACTGAGACGATGATTTGGCAGCAAGCCGCCGCAACGAATACCGCATTGGCGGGCTTTGGCTTTGTCATCAATGTCACCAACGAAGCCAGCATCGCGCAGGCAACCCAATTGGCAGTGGCAGCCGCAAATACGCAGCAGGCACAAGCTAACGCGGTGCAAAGTACGCAAGTTGCTTTGGATAATGCGGCGGTTCTCTTGAACCAAACAGCGACCCAGTTAGCCCGCAACATCATCGCCACGCAAACAGCCAATGCCGTTTTGAACGCTGAGGAGAGGACGCAAGTCGCGCTTAATTACGCCGCAACGCAATCACAATTACAACAAAATGCCACCGAAGTCGAACTGAATTTTCAGGCGACCCGTGCTGCCTTAAACAATTCCAATAGCGCCACCGAAAATCGCCCAACTAGCGTGCCAACAGCGACCAGTACACCGCTGCTCTTCATCCAACCTTCAGCCACGGGTGCTACCTCGCGCATCTTCATAGATGATGATTTCAACACAGGCATTAATCCGCAAATCTGGCGTTTTTCCGATACTTGGCGAAGCGTCGAAAATGGAATTGAAGCGACCAATCCGAATGACGAGGATATGCCGACAAATTCTCTTTATAGCACGCAAATCATTGGCGGGAATTATCAAATACAAATAACGTTTATCCCATCGTTATCCAATCTTGCTTGGTATCGGATTGGGTTTGAAAATCAATTTGAGTACACTGAAGAAGTGTGGTTTCTGACGGAGGCATTAAAAATTACTCGTGTGCAGGTGCAACCGTTCTCCCCCGCACCAAACATCCAACCTTATGTGGTTTGGTCACCGAATATGGTTTTAACCAGCGAAACTACGATGGTGATTGATGTGAACGAGCAAACCGTAACGGTGAGCATCAATGGGCAGACGATGGGCATCATAGATCTACCTTATCTTTCACGAGCAGGGGGCGAAGTCGGCTTATATTTCCCACAGGGGGCAGTCTTGAAGCGATTTACCGTTATCCAAAATCCCTGAGAAATATTTTCCAAATG
Source organism: Anaerolineae bacterium (assembly GCA_022842885.1). Lineage (GTDB taxonomy): Bacteria > Chloroflexota > Anaerolineae > Aggregatilineales > Phototrophicaceae > JALHOR01. The sequence continues at coordinate 91,118 of JALHOR010000005.1, read as the reverse complement.
ACATATTCAAGATAATCCTATGGGCGAGATGGTAAATTTGTTCTACAATGGGTAATGTTTAGCGATAAAGTGAGTGGGCGACGATGATGAATAGAGACCATGATTCTTTTTCTGATATTGATTCTGGCATGTTTGACGATGACCCCGAACCGATTGAGGTTGAAGCGTATTGTGTGCGCTGCCGTGAAACGATTACGATGGACGACCCGCACCCGGTTTGGACGCGCAAAGGGCAGCCGGCAACACAGGGCGAATGTCCGATGTGCGGCGGGTCGGTTTTCCGCTTAGGCAAAACTGATTTGCATCAGGAAAAATCGCGCCCGTCGGCAGTGGTGGTCGCTGAAGAAAAAGACAAACGCAATCGTCCGCAGTTAGCACGCGATACGGTTTATGTTAATTTTACAGAAGATGATTCGGTAGCAGCTAGACAATTGGCGGTGGATTTGACTCGCGCTGGTTTGGCAGTTTGGTTACATGATATTTCAACCAGTGATGCCTTGTGGACGGGCGGCGTGCATCCAGCATTGCGTGAATGTGCGCGGATGGTGCTGGTTTTATCACCCCAAGCACGCGCGGATGCCAAAGTGACAGCCGCGTGGCAATTCTTTAAACAGAATCGCAAGCCCATCATCATTGCCCAAGTTGCCAACGCCGAACCACCGGATATGATTCGGCGTAGCCCACGCTACGATTTTACGGCAGATTACAAAACAGCGTTGCGCCAAATGTTGAATGTGCTGAGTGCTTAAAGATTGCTTCTACGATATAACAGGTGTTTTATCCCCACTGCCGCCAAAAGCCACCAGCAGACTTGTGTCGGGAATAAATAGCGCGGCAGTGCCAACAACACCAAATGAATGCCATGTGTGTAAATAATCAAGCTCATGGGAATCATCCACAAATCGGGGCGGCGACGCAGATGCCATAAACCCACTAATCCAAAAAGAATACCCCCGTAGTGAAACCCGTACATGGCTAATTTCAGCCAGAAATAATCGCCATTCACCAAACGCAAAAATCCTTGCCAGCTAAAATCTTCTGTCAGCCATAGCCGCAATAATTCGCGCAAACTTTCGCCGGGCATTTCTTGTGTGCCATATGGAATCGAACTAGCATTCAGCATCTCATTGAGGCGTCGTTGGATATAACCCGCTAAATCTGCTGTGATAGTGGTGGTAACTTGCTGGCTGTAAATCTCATCTGCCAAGGGCTGCGAACAATTTTCGGTGCAATCTGGCAGCAGCATGGCATCCATTTCTTGTGGTGTACTAGCGTCGTCTGCGACTGCACCGCGCCACACAGCAGGCATGAATTGATTGCTGACAACGATAAACCGATTGAAGCGCACAAAATTATAAGCTGTCCATGTCGAAATGGTTGCACCATATACGAGCAAAAGAAGCAGCGCCAATAGTATCCCACGCCGCCACTGCCGCCGATAAATCCATACCAGATGCAGCGCCACCAGTGCCGGAAACAAGATAAATGCCGCACGGGTAAGTGTCGCCAGCCCCAAAAGAATGCCAGCAATTAGGAGGAGAGAGTGTCGAAATTCTCCCCTATAATCAGTGGATAAATTTTTATTGACCCACTCGGTATATGCCCATAAGCCAGCGGACAAGAAAAAAATGGCTGTCGTTTCCGTCAGTAAATAAGTTCCGGTGATGATGAAAGCTGGAGAAATTGCCAATGCTGCCGCCGCGATGAGACCTGCTCTATTATCATTGGCGATACGGTGGGCAATGCCATAAGCGAAAAAACAAATCGTTGTTCCCATGATAGTTTGTAAAATCAATACGAATCGTGCCGCGTCATGTTCTGGCAGCAGAAATTGGGGAATGCCAACGATGAGCAAATAAACAGGTGGGGAAGGCAATGCTTCGATTTCAAAGGCTTGCCCACGAATGACGCCGCGTATTTGCCCACTCACCAACCCCCAACCGTTGTTCATGTACCACACTTCATCACCACCACCGCCTACCATAAACGCGGTTTGTATATCGCGTCCGGCGGCAACATACAACCGCAGCCCAAGCGCCACTAGCAAAATCAATAACAACCAACGATGCGACTGAAAAAAAGACATCACACTGTCCGGCATTTATGGGTTAAGAACGAAAGTGTAAATCTGCAAGTTGGAACGCGGCACATTGATAACATGCTGAAACCGTGAATCGGTCTCGGTCTGAAACCAAACGACAGCATCTAATTCTGGGCGGGCGGTTGGCACGAGCAAATAATCTATCTGATATTTTTGCGCCACTGCGAAAACAGCATCGCGGTCATCACGCGGGGTCATCACCGATTGCACGCCATAAAAACTCATCATGAATGGGTCTTGGTTCATCAACCGTACCATACCATCGCCGGTGACATCGGGCAAATCATCCACTGTATCCAAAATATTTTCCGTGTATGCCAGATAATCACGAACAAATTGCATGTCCAAGCGCACGGCGTCAATGCTAAAAATGGCGATCATCAGCACGACCAAAATCATGATACCGCGCCGCAAGCGTTTATCCTGAATAGCTATTTCCAGCGCATACCCCGCCAAGGGCAGCAATACGGGAATCAGTGCCAGATAGGCTTTTTTGAAACTACCACCTTGCGCTTTCATGGGGACAAGCACCGGATAAAACACCAGCAAGCCTAATAACAGAATCAGTGTGGGTGCTAAGGTCAATAAACGTTCTTTTTCGCGGCGAACAATGAGCAGCAGTAACCCGCCCCAAACCGCAATCGGCAAAAAATTATCCAACGATGTGACCATGACTTTGAACGCGGCTGCCAATTCAAACAGACGCTTGCCCACAATTTGCCCTAGTGTTTGACTAGCGAACAATGTTTCCAGCGTAAAACCATCATCATAGGCAAAATGGTCGTCATGATGGGTGAGGAAAAACATGTAGCTCAGGTGCGGCGTGGTAGGCGTGCCGAAAAGCTGCTGATTGCGTATAAGCCAAGGGGTTATCACCATGCCAGCAACAACAATGCTTAAAAGCGCAAACACTAAAATTTTACTCCCCCTCTCCATGTTTGGAGAGGGGGTCGGGGGGTGAGGTCGCGTTTGGAGAGGGGGTTGGGGGGTGAGGTCAGAATGAACCGGGGGTTGGAGGATAACGTTGATGATTTTATAAATACCCAATGTGACTACTAACATCGGCAGCAGTAGCGCCGCATCACTTCTGACGAGATAAGCCAAACCGCCACATATGCCTGCCAAAAGCCACGCCCATAATGTTTGTGACCGCAGACCATGAACGACCAATAAAATCGTGGCACATTGCAATAGCGCCGCCGGAATCGTCGTCTCAGTGCGGAGCGAATGCAGCATAAGTTCTGGTAAAAATGCCGTACACGCCGCTGCAAACAAGGCGCTCTCATTTTCTAGCTTCAGTTGGCGAGCCGCAAAAAAAGTGACAATCGGCAAAAATGCGCCCAGTATTGCAAAAGGCAAAACACCTGCGGCAACATTGACTCCAAATAGCTTAAACCCGGCAGCCGTGATGACCGCCGCCAGCGGATTCCAATAATCCATCTCATGTACAATGTCTGCTGGTGGATTGTTATATTGCCAAATGAAATCTATGGTGAAACCGCGCCCAGCTACCAGTGATTGCCCCACTTGATAATAATGATTGGGGTCGGCGATACCGGGGTGCGGCACAGAGGGCAATAGTGCCAAGCGCACTATCAACGCCGCGAGGCAAATCATGCCCAAAAGAAAAATAGGTCGTGACATAAAAACTCATTCCGTTTGCCGAACACGGCATTATAATGAGGTCAAGCGGGTTTGATAGAGCAGAAATTTACCTTGCCCTTAACATCCAATACATATTATCAAATTTCAGGAACCACATGGCAGACAAATATCTTGTCGTTGGCTTAGGCAATCCGGGACGTGACCACGAAAAAGACCGTCATAATTTTGGTTTTCAAATGATTGATGAGTTGGCAAAACGGTACGCTTTAACGGGTGCAAAAAAAGAGAAAAAAGCGTTGGTGCTGGATGGCAGCATCAATGGCAAAAGTGTCATCTTAGCAAAGCCACAAACCTATATGAATCTTAGTGGCGAGGCAGTGCGTGGATTGATGGATTTTTACAAAATTCCTATAGACCGCATTATCGTTGCCTGTGATGATATTGATATTCCGTTAGGCACGCTGCGCCTGCGACACACCGGTAGTCATGGTGGGCAAAATGGGCTAAGGAGCATTATTCAGCATGTGAGTACCCAAGATTTTGCTCGGATTAAAATGGGTGTCAGCCGTCCACCGGGTAAAATGGATCCGGCAGCGTATGTGTTGCAGCCTTTCGGCAAAGATGAGGCGATTTTGGCGCAGCAAGTCCGTGAAAAAACTGCCGATGCGATTGAACTGTGGCTCGAACAGGGTGTCGAAGTGGCGATGACCGCTTTCAATGGGGACATTACCGCGCCCAAAGAGGCAAAACCCGGTGCTGATGAAGAATTACAATTGGCACTCCGCGCCCATGAGTTATCGCCAAATGACCCGAAACCGTTGGAAAAATTGGCACGCATTTATAAAAAATTGCGCCGTTTGGAGGATGCCGTTAATGCCCATCTTCAGTTAGCGGCATTGCATGAACATTTGGGGAATCCCAAAGCGATGTTATCGGAATGGGAACAGGTTGCTAGCATTCGTACCACGGATACGGATTGGCAAATCAAATTAGCGCAGGCATACGAGCAGCATGATAACCCCCGCATGGCAGCGCAAAAATGGCTAAAATTGGCAGAATATTATCTGGAAAAAGCCAATATCCAATCTGCCTTAGATGTGGTTGAAAATGCTTTGCGTCTTAATCCACAGCATCCCAAGGGGCTAGAATTGCGCCAGTTGGTCTCTGAACGCATGACCGAGTAAACGCACGATTCTTTTTTATGATGAAAGGCAAATCATATCATGGGACATATCAGCAAATGGCAAGTTGAAAAGCGCGTCATGTTGGTGCAAGTAGAGGGCGACATTACGACTGAATTGGTCGCAGCCCTTAGTAGCGACATCACACCGATGTTAGATGTTGGGGTTGCCCCAGTGCATTACATCAGCGATGTGACCCGTGCAGTGAATATCAACATCAATGCTTTCAAAATTCCGGCGGCGCTGGACTTTTTGAAACATCCCAACATGGGGTGGAGTATCATGGTCGGCGGTGGTCAGGTTCTGAATGTTGTTGCCAATATTGTGGGCGGCATCACCGGGGCAAAATTCAAGACTGCTGAAAGTATTGAGGAAGCGATGCAAATCTTGCAAAACATAGACCCCACCCTGCGAGATGATGTGTGAAGATTGGGCTAATTTCTGATATTCATGGGCATACACAGGCATTTAAACAAGCACTGGCGTTATTTGAGCGTCTCTCAGTTGACCATATCCTATGTGCCGGTGATTTGGTGGATTTTCATACCCAAAAAGCTGCACATGAGGTCATTGAAGTTTTGCGAACACGCCAAATTCCTTGTGTGAAAGGCAATCATGATGCGTGGTGGTTGGAAACTGAGCAGCAAGCGCCCTTGCCACCACATCATCGGTTGTATTTACCATCCGAAGATAAAACCTACTTGGAATCCCTCCCATTGGAATGGCGTACTGAATGGGCAGGATTGCGACTATATATGACTCATGCCAGTCCCGGTAGTTTGTTAAACGGCTTGTACTTTCGCAACAAAGATTATCTCCAACAAACCGCAACCGCTGCCAATGCCGATGTTGTGATTGTGGGACATACTCATCTCGCAGCCCATATGCAAGTGGGTCAAACGCATATTTATAATCCCGGCGCGGTCTGGAGTGAATTTACAGAAGAAAATGCTACCTGTGCTGTGCTTACGCTGCCAGATTTACTGTTTCAGGTTTACGATTTGCGGACTGATACATTACGCATGGTGAGTGCCATTATTTCCTAAAACCTGTTTGGAAAGGCTTGTTGGATGCAGCCCGGTATTGATTACATTGGTGTTTCAGTTGGCGCAATCATTTTGAATGAGCGCGATGAATTTTTTATGTCCCAACGCGGGCAAAAAGCCCGTAATGAACGCGGGTGCTGGGAATTTCCGGGTGGCAGAGTCGAATATGGTGAAACGTTGCAAGCCGCCATTGTGCGCGAAATTTTAGAAGAATTTGGCATCACCATCGCAATTGAACGCTTTTTGGCGACAGATGACCACATCTTGCCGGATGAAAAGCAACACTGGGTTGCTACCACCTATATCACGCGCCTTGCAACGGGCATACCGCAAATCCTTGAACCCGAAAAATGCGCTGCCATCGGTTGGTTTACGCTGGCAACCTTGCCACAGCCTTTATCTCTAATTACACAATACAATATAACAGCTTTCAAACACTACCTTTCAATATCATAACTTTTGCGATTGTTTACTGTTGCCAATCCCCTTTCCCGACTATAATGAAAAATATCATAATTTCATTCGTAATTAACAGTCATTACAATAGGGTTGGCGATGTCTATCCAAGTACAATGGCTCAACACAGAAAAAACGGTGTTATATATCCGTTTCTACAATCACTGGACATTAGATAATTACTATACCGCCTTAGAACGGGCGAACCGTTGGATTGAACAAGTGGGGCATACAGTTCAGGTGATTGCCGATTTGCATGATGTCACCACATTTCCGGTTGGGTTATTGACCCACACCCGCAATGCACTACAATCGCGCCCCCGTAATGTACGCTTAGTGGTGGTGGTAGTCACATCCAAAGCGATTGTCCAAATGTATCAAAATGCGATTCGTTTTTATAAACATGGTCACCCTGATGCCCATGTGCCGCTGCGTTTGGTGAATAATGTATCGGAAGCCTGCCGCCTCATCGGTATTCGCGCTGAAATGCTTCAGGAAATTTCTTCCTGATAATAGTGCTTCATATGCACCCGTTCTCTCGTAAACATGATATTGTGTTGTCGTCCTTGGCGCTCTTTTTGGTTCTCTTGTATGTGGCAGCCGGGGGTGGTAATTTTGCGTTAGATGATGGCTGGATTCATCAAACCTATGCGCGTAATTTAGCCCAATATGGCGAGTGGTCATTTATCCCCGGCGAACCCTCGGCGGCGTCAACATCCCCGCTTTATACCGTCTTGTTGTCCATTGGCTATCGTCTGAATATTGATTTTCGACTATGGACGCATGGTTTAGGCGCGTTGGTGCAGGCATTAACGGCGATGTTGGGCGCACGCCTAACACAAAAATTGCTGCCTGATGCCAAATCTTTGCCGTTTATCACCGGCTTGGCGCTGCTTCTAACGTGGCATCATGTGTGGGCAGCGGCTTCCGGTATGGAAACGCTGTTGTTTGGCGTGTTGACGCTGCTAGTCATTTTTCTAGCGTGGTCGCATCCGCTATTGGAGACTGTGCTACCACAATGGCGCTACCTCGTATTTCATGGTGGGTTATTCGGTATCAGTGCAGCCTTGACAACGCTGGCACGTCCCGAAGGGATTTTGCTGGCGGGTATCAGTGGGTTGCTGCTGTTATTCTATTGTTTTATGCATGATTCGCGCCGTTTTTTGGTGTGGATGTTTTGCGCTGCGATTGGCTTTTTTGCCTTTATTACACCGTATCTGTTGTTGAATCTGCAACTGACCGGGGGCTTACTGCCGGATACTGCCGCTGCCAAATTTGAGCAACATGCCGTTTTGCTGACATTGCCGTATCCAGTGCGTGTGTGGCAGTTATTTGTAGCGATTATCGCCGGGGGACAGGCATTATTGCTGCCGGGGGTGGTGTATTTTGTGGTGATGAAGGGGAATGTCAGCCTATCAACCTACCAGCCCACCCGTATCTCAGCAATCAGCAATCAGCAATCAGCATCTAACCCTCAGCAATCAGCACTTAGCACTCAGCACTTTTTACTTCTTCTCCCACTTCTATGGGCATTGGCGCTGATTTTGCTCTATGCGGCGCGGTTGCCTGCCAGCTATCAACATGGGCGTTATGTGCTGCCGGCGCTGCCATCATTGGTCTTGATAGGTGTTGTAGGAACAGGGTTGTTGTTACAAAAAATAAACCAGCGTAAATATTCCTCTATGCTCAGGCGGGTGATTGCACGAGTGTGGATAATTGCGATTGTGATTATTTATCTGCTGTTTGCTTTTATCACAGGTGTTCAGGTCTATCGTACCGATGTGGCAATTATTGATGGTGAGATGGTAGCCGCCGCACATTGGATTCGGGACAATGTGCCGCCGAATGAATTATTGGCGATTCATGATATTGGCGCTGTAGGTTATTTTGCGCCCCGTCCCATGATAGATATTGCTGGCTTGATTACGCCGGAATTGGTGCCATTGTTGGCAACACCAGAAGCAATTTGGGCGTTTTTGCAACAGCAAGATGCCCGTTATTTGCTGGCGTTCCCTGATCAGATTCCGGGGCGTGACCCCCATGACCCGCGTTTATGCCCGATTTTTACCACCAATGCCGCCATCACACAGCAAGTGGGCGAATCCAATATGACCTTATATGCGTTGGAGTGGGATAAAAAGTGCGCTGAATGACTTGCGACAATGCACTTGGCTTCTGCGTAATGTATGTAAATCCTCTGAAAACCTGTTACGATGGAAGCAGAAAAACCTGCCGAATCGTCAGGGTATCGAAAGTGTTGAATGATGTACAATCTATTCCAATGGGTTCGCAAATTATGGGATGACATCATGAGTTTCTTTAAAAAATTGACGACGCTCGTCCAATCACAAATTAATGACATCATCAGCCCGATGAGCAGCGATGATGACAACAAAGGCGATGTGGTGCGCCGCATTCTGGGACGCCATGAAGTGCGGCAAGGCTTAGAAGGCGATGCTGTTACCCTGCGGAAACGGGTGAACGAAGCAGTTGAATTTGAGGGCAAATTGCAAGCACAGGTAGATAAACTCTATCAAGAAATTGCCAATTTGGATGCTGAAGCTGATGCGTTATTGCAGGCAGGCAATGAAGACACTGCCCGGCAAAAATTGGGTCGGTTGCAGCAAACACAGCGCGAAATCACATCACTGGAAAATGATTTATACGAACATCGTACTATCACACAGCAGTTGATGGGGCAAGTGGCACAGCTAGAAGCCGTTGTCGAACAGGCAAAACGCGAACAGGCGGAAAAAGCCGCCCAGCAAACCGCCGCCAAAACCAATGCTTCTATCCCCGTAGAAGTGGAAAATGATGATGAAACCGAAACTTTAGTGGGGGGGATTGCTGCCAAACTGGATGAGACGCGCCAGAAATTAGGCGAACTGATTGCTAATCGCGCTGGTCAACCTCTCTCCAAACCGGATGAATTGGTGGATGAACTACCGCCCCCGTCAGTGCATCCGGTAGATCGCAAAAAAGTGGATGAGGATATGGCGAAACGTATCTCGCGTTTGGCAAAACCCTCTAATGATGAATCATAACCTTCCAGTTATGTCGAGGTGAGTTTTATCACTCACCTCATGCCCCGCACAATCAAGCTTTTTATGCATTCTGCCTAAAACACCCATGCCGCGTTATATTCGGAAAAGTTACCGATAGCAGTTATTTTGCACAGATGCTTAAATAAAATAAGAAATCATATTGCAAAATATCATCATGCTGTAATGTTTACGGTGACTTATCATGAGGGGATCGTCAGTATGTTTGACACAAACACAATCATGACAACAGATTATATCGAACTGGAAAATCGCTACGGTGCGAAAAATTACAAGCCACTGGATGTGGTGCTGGAACGCGGCGAAGGCATCTGGGTATGGGATGTAGATGGCAGACGCTATCTGGATTTTTTGAGTGCCTATTCAGCAGTGAATCAAGGTCATGCTCATCCGCGTATTTTGCAAGCATTAATTGACCAAGCGCAAAAATTGCCTCTCACATCGCGGGCATTCCGCAATGACCAACTGCCGTTATTGGCACAAGAACTGTGCGAACTAACGGGCTATGAGAGAATGCTGCCGATGAATACCGGCGCGGAAGCGGTCGAAACAGCATTAAAATTGGCACGCAAATGGGGCTATAAAGTCAAAGGTGTTGCTGACGGTCAAGCGGAAATCATTGCTTGCACGGGCAATTTTCAAGGGCGCACGATTAGCATCATCAGTTTCAGCGATGAACCGCAATACCGCGATGGTTTTGCGCCATTCACGCCCGGTTTCAAAACAGTGCCTTTTGGTGATGCCGATGCTTTAGAAGCTGCGATTACCCCTAACACGGTGGCATTTTCGGTTGAGCCAATTCAGGGCGAAGGCGGCATTATTATGCCTCCGGCGGGCTATTTGCAGCGCGTGCGCGAGATTTGTACGCGGCACAATGTCTTGTTGATTGCCGATGAAATTCAAACCGGGTTAGGACGCACGGGCAAACTCTTGGCATCCCAACATGAAAATATTCGCGCCGATATTGTGACACTGGGCAAGGCGTTATCGGGTGGATTCTATCCGGTATCGGCGGTGCTGGCAGATAACGCTATCATGAGCATGTTTAAACCGGGTGATCATGGCTCAACATTTGGTGGCAATCCATTAGGGGCGGCAGTAGCACGAGAGGCACTCAAAGTCTTGGTCGAAGAAGATATGATTGACAATGCCCGCGAACAAGGCGATTACCTCATCGGGCGCTTACAACGCATCGAAAGCACGCATATCAAAGAAGTGCGTGGACGTGGCTTGCTCATTGGCGTGGAATTGTACCCAGAAGCGGGCGGCGCACGCCGTTTTTGCGAGGCGCTCAAAGACGAAGGCTTGCTCTGCAAAGAGACGCATGACCATGTGATTCGCTTTGCACCGCCGTTGATTATCACGCGCCAAGAAATTGATTGGGCGATAGACCGCATTGAGCGCGTGCTGATGATGGATTAATTTTCAATCGTAATCGTCACTTGATGCGTCGTCTGGCTGCCATCGGGGTAAATTACCCGCAGCGTGTAGGTGGTGGTGGCAGCCGGGCAAACCTGCTGAATATTGCTGCCTGTAGTCGTTTCTTCCTCAAAAAAGACGGCACTCACATTTAAAACATCCCAGCGAATTACTGTGCAGTCGCCTGTCTTGAGCGTGTCGCTATCCGCCCGAAAGGCTACCGCACTCGGCGTAAAGGTCGGCGCGATAGTCGGTGTAGCGGTTGGCAAAACCGGCACGCGCAAATTCTGCCCAATGCGAATTTTATCCGGGTTGCTCAAACAGTTGCCTTCTGCCAATTCAGATGGACTCACGCCAAATCGGACTGCAATCCGTGAAATATTATCCCCGGTGCTAACCGTGTAATTATCCGTCCAATCGGCACGCACCACACAACCTGCCGGACGTGGCGTGGGAATGCCCGTTGCAAGCTGCGTCAGCGATATGGGTGTTGGCGTAAAAGTCATGGTGGGCGGCGGCGTAAACCCCGGTGGCGGCGCAATCGGCGCAGGCAGCGGCACAGCCCGCGTTAATTCGGCAAACGAAACATCGGCAAGCAGCAGCAGATTGATGGGGACAGGCAGCGCCGATACATTGCTTATACGCCCATCTTGGGAAAAAGATAATGTCACTTGCGACCCCGGCGACAAAATGCGTGTATTGCCGCGTGCGCTGACAATGACTGCGCCTTCTAATGCTATTATCACCTGCGCTAACGCCTCATTATCTTGATGCACATATGCCGTGCCTTTGATGGTCAGCGTGTTCTCTGCCCCACTCAGCGCGATTTGCGTTTCTAACGGTGTCTGAATTAACATGCCATTGGGCTGTACCACACATAACAGCATTGCATCCGAAAAGGCATACCCGCCGCAAGTCATGTCTGGTGTAGGCGTAGGGGTTGTGGCGCTTGGCGTGCAGGCGACAAGAACTATGCTGATAATAAAAAACAGGATTGCTTGTCGCAATTCTTTTAACATATGCCTACGCGCTCAAAATCTTATAAAACAAAACAGTGGCTTCAAGTGACCTATCGGCAATCATGGCAAACTGTGGAATTTCTCCCACGCGGATATAACCGATTTTGGGATACAGTTGTTCGGCAGTATCGCCCTTTATTGTATCCAAAACGAGCAAGGTGCGATGATATTCCCGTGCAGCGTCTTCCAGCGCCAGCATCAAGTGTTTGCCTATGCCACGCCGCCGATAACGATTGTGGACGAGTAATTTTTGCACTTCAGCGCGATGCAGCGAGTTCGGTCTTTGTGCCAAGCCTAATTGTACGCTGCCAGCAACTACACCCTCTACCAATGCCGCCAACATAACGCGAGTTCCGGCACGCAGGTCGGCGCTGATGCCATGCCAAAAATCTTCAGCTTCGGCGGCGCTCATCGGCGGCATAAATCCCACCGAAGCCCCTGTATCCACTGCATCCTGCAACAGCGTCACGAGGTCGCCCAAATACGATTGCACATCTGCGGCGGTAAATATCACGATTTGCGCGGTCATCTTGAAAATCACTTTCAATCATTGGCATGGCAAAAACAGGATTTTAACCAGTCTATGCCCGCCAAATTCAGCGACAAAGTGGCAAAAGCGCCAAAGAAAATAAAAGGGTCTTTGGCACTTTTCGACCAGAAAAATTATACCTGCGCCGCTTTAAGCGTTGCCAACGCCGCTACTTCGCCATCGTATACAGTGTTCAGCCCATGCTGAAGCGACTCAAACAATTGGGTTGTGCCAGCATCGTCCAATGGGAAACCAGCGCCATTATATGTTTTTTCCATCTCGCGCAATTTCGCCATGACCAGAGCCAATCCTGCCATATCATTCGCTGCGGTCAGCCGATAGCGTTCTTGCATCAACTGTTTAGTTTCTTTGAAGGCAGGTACATCATCCGGCAAAGCCGCATTCGCCAAGTCGCGCCACAGTCCGGCGACCTGATGATAGGCGCTGGAAGCAGTTTTTAACGCGGGTTGCGCGAGTATCGGTTCTGCCTGCGCCAAAAAATCAGCATACACTGGGCGCAGTGAACCACCACTATCCAGCATAATGCCCTCATAAACACTTCGCAACGTCCTATATAACCCTTTGCGCTCTTTGAAAACAATCAGCCAGCTTTTCTTATCTTTAGGATGCGTCATCAATTTCGCCCATTTCGTCAAAACAGGCAGCGAAAACGATTCAGACGGTTTACTGAGGTGGTCAATACAATCAGCAATGCCCGCTTTGATAGCCGCCACAAGGTCAATGTTTCCGTTGGGTGTTAATTGTAATAAGCGGTTTTTATCGCTCGGAATTTGAGCGCGGGCAGACACAAAAATTTCTTTAGGGACGGTGTAAACATGGTCGCTCAAATCAGCAATCTGAACTCCTTGCTCGTTTTCGCTGAGGACGGTGACGACGTGTATGCCATACCCTTTAAGTTCTTCTGGCAGGTGCAAATGGGGCATGTGCGCTTTATCTACCCATGCAATAAACGGCTTGCCTGTTTTTAACGCCGCCTGCAAATGTTCCTCTGCTTGTTTTTTGCCCGCTGTTTCGGTAAACGTTGTTGTTACATTCAACCGCTGGCAAAGCTGCGTCATCACTTCCACAGGATAATTCCAACGATAGCCAAAGCCCATCACAATATTAGCCGAGTCATGTGCTTTGAACTCCCACAAGATATACCCCGCACCCAAGCCGCCGCCGATTCCCAAAAGCATCGCCTCTGAAAAAGGTGTGTTGGTGGCTGGGTTGTGGACGCCTTGTGCTGTTAAAACCTGCTGAATAGTGGCAGTAAATGGGTTGATTCCAGAATACGACATGCGATAACTCCTAATAGACCATTTGTTCTCTTATGAACATTATAAGGAGTTTTTGATTTTTTGCACCCACTAAAATTTAAAAATTACCCGTAAACAAGAAAAACAACATGCCTTCTGGCGATAGCAATGAGCCGCTTTTCACCGTGCCATCTGTACCCGATTCGATAGCGCGAATCGTGACTCCGGTTGCCTTTAGCCCAGCAATACGTTCTGACATGTCCGGCGCAAAATACGTGAGGCTGATGGCGGGCTGATGACTTTCATGCAAGCCCAAAACGATGAGGCTATCCGATACAATGGCATAATGATGCGGAATTTTCGCAGTATGCAGCGCCTCAAAGCCGAATTTTGTCCAGAATAAGACCGCATCGGCTAAATCAGGGACGGGCAGGGTGATTTCCGCCAATTTGCCCAATTTGGAAATAAATTGGCGCGTAGTGGCGCTTCCAGCAGGCATCGGCAGCGGGCTTTCAGCCGTGTTGACGCTGATTCGCAACCGCCCAGATGTATCTTTAAATTCGCCACCAGCAGGAGGCGTGCCTTTGCGTTTTTGTTTGTCCGGGTTAAATTGTGAGCGAATGCCTTCAACATCACTGCCAGAATACTCTAGGGCAGGTAAAGGACTCTTGTCATCAGCCAAGTGCAGATTAAAACAACCATCGGTCAGCACGTCGTCTGCCAATTTTTGGAACCCCAAACGATCATAGAATATGACAGACCTTGCCACATCATCGGTCGGCAGGAGCAGTTCGACATAATTGCCCAGTTTCATGTTATCTTTTTTCTCCTGTGCTTTTGCGTTTTAGCATAGCAGAAAACGGCGGCTATGGGCGAAAATTACTTATTTTGAGGCGACATTTTTAGCGTTCTGTTTGTAATGATGCCCGTAAAATACGCGAGTCAGGATGTAAATTGACGAGCCAATCGCCCAAAAATGCCGTTGCGCGATGCAGCCCAAGCGTAATGCGGGGACTGCCCAACGTGCCGTATTTGAGCGTAAACGTGCCGGGTTCTTCCCGCGGGAACAGCATCAGCGCGATATGTTGTTCAATCGTGGGTTCGGTAATGGTAACTTCTATCAGCAGTACATTCTGCCGCTGGTTGAAAAAAGCGTTTAGATATGTCACGAAAATTTCATTGCCCGCCTGATGTGTCATGGGGGCAAATTGCGCCTGAATATCGGACGCGGTGAGGGGGGTTTGTAGGACAAGATGTGGCACAGGTAACTCTCTTAATGTAGGAATATCCGGTGCAGGTTGATGATTGCGCCGATAACGAAAAAATTTAGCCGGGTTGCCTTCGCGGATACCCCGCGCTTCGTACTTGGTTACAATCCGCCCCGGTAATGAATCAACCCAAGGCGCATCTAGCGTATTCTCTAATCCGGGTGTCTCGGCAAGCAGTTCATGGCTCATCTCGGCATATGCCAAAACATCGGTTGCCAGATACAAGAACCCGTCCGGCAGCAAGCGACTCACCAGCGCATCCAGCGTATCGCGCTGCATCAAGCGCCGCCGACTGTGCCGTTTTTTGAACCAAGGGTCAGGATTATTGATGTGAAATTCGCTCACGCTGGCGGGTTCAAGCAGGTGATGCAAGGCGGTTTCTGCCCGCGTATGAATCGCGCAGACATGATGCAGCCCGGCTTTTTGGATTTTGCGCTCTGCCTTCTCCATCGATTGATTGGAAATTTCCAGCCCGACGATGTTATATTCTGGGCGCGTTTGGGCAAGGTGCAGCAAATAATCGGCATTGCCAAACCCGATTTCGACAATCAGCGGGCGGTCTGCACCGAATAATTCAGACCAATTGGTGGGAAACGGCAGATTTTTTTCGTTGAGTTTGCGGGTAATCACTAAAAACTTTCCGACAGGTTGCGAAATCACAGTATTGGTAACTATAATCATTCTGGTGAAGGCTATCAAGTGAAGATGGAACGATTATGCAAAATGAAGCATCACCCCGTACAACCATTATTGGTTTTGTGATTGTAATTATCCTGATTGTTGGTGGTGCGGTGCTGCTATTGGCATCGCGTCCACAGCCTGTTCAAATTACAATTAATCCGCCTCTGCCGACTGCAACACCCTTGCCCACCAACACGCCGAGTCCATTACAGATCTATGTGACGGGGGCTGTTGCTCAACCAGAAACGATTGTGCTTGTTCCGGTTGGCAGTCGTGTCCAAGATGTGCTAGAAGCAGCCGGGGGTACTACTGAAGATGCCGATTTGCAACGGGTGAATCTGGCAGACATTGTACGCGATGGCGACCAAATCCATGTACCATCATTGATAGAAGTCACTGCTGAGGCTGAAATTATTTTGCCAACCCCCTCTGGCGGAGAAGTGATTTATATCAATACTGCCACGCTGGAAGAATTGATGACCCTGCCGGGCATTGGCGAAAAAACCGCGCAAGATATTCTGGATTACCGTGAGGCAAACGGTAATTTTGCGAGTATCGAAGATTTGGACGAAGTACCCGGCATTGGACCCGCCACGCTGGAAGAACTGGCATCGCTGATTTCGTTTGAATAAATGCACTTCTAATTCAGTGGCATATCTTCATCATGCAAAAACGGACTCAGATATTCGCCTGTATGTGTGTTGAAAAACAGCGCATGGGCATGATTCAATTGGCACTGAATCGTATCACCTACTTTGTAATTAGGAGTCAGTTCTGTTTGTATTTGCCAATGTTCGTCACCCTTAGAAACGGTGAGCAGGGTAAAACGCTCGGCAAAATGCATTTCAATCAGGTCAATCTTTGCCGAAATCCCTATTAAATGAGGCTGAATCGCATCGGGGCGTATGCCAAGGGTCACGGGAGTATCATTGGCAACATCAGTCGGCAGTGGGTAGCCACCAAACTGCTTGCCGTACCATTTGCCATCGCGTGCTACCCCTTCCAGACGATTCATCGTAGGAACGCCGATAAATTGCGCGACAAATATATTGCGGGGATGGGTATATAAATGGCGATAGGGTCCCGTTTGTTCGATAGTGCCTTCGCGTATTAATGCAATCCGTTCTACTAATGATGCGGCTTCTTGCTGGTCATGCGTGACCATAATGGTTGTCACCGGAAATTCTTGCAACAAGCGTTTTAATTCTATGCGGGCGCTGGCACGAAAATTGGCATCTAGGCTGGCAAAGGGTTCATCCAATAATAGCACTTGCAAATCGCGGGCAAACGCACGGGCAATCGCTACGCGCTGTTTTTCGCCACCGGAAAGTTGACGCGGCAGTTTGTCCATGAGGGTTTCAATGCCGACGCCCGTAATTTTGGAAACACGCCGCACTCGTTCTGGCACTTCGCGCTCACGGTGACGCAGCCGCAAGAAAAAACTAATCGTCTTTTCGGCTTCCCAATGCGGAATGAGGGCATAATCCTGAAATACCATGCCAATGCCGCGTTCTTGAATCGGCACTTCTTCCAACCGCAGCCCATCATACAAAACTTCGCCAGTGGTGGGAGTGTCTAAGCCAGCGATGAGCCGGAGTAAAGTGGTTTTGCCGCAGCCCGTCGGTCCTAAGAGTGCCAATGAGCCACCTGTTTTAACTTTGAGGGACACATCACGCACTGCCATGATTTCGCTCTTTTGCAGGTTATTGGCGATGAAGCGGCGCGAGATATTTTCCAAGGTAATTTCTGTCACGAGGTTGCCTTAAAAATTTTCATTAAAAAATGATACACATCACTTGACAGCTTTTATGGACAGGGTTATTGTATTCTGGATTGATTTTGTCATCTCAACCCAATTCTAAACCCAATGTTCATCGTTCATTATATCACCACTACTCCGACGACTATGATGACCATGATGCCGAACAGCATCTATGGGGGTAGTACCTGCTTGTTATAAGACGATGAAAATCACACAGTCATCAACAGGCGCATGGGCAACCCCCACGCGCCTTTTTTATTGAATCACATCGTAGCAAAGGGGTCAGCGCACATATGAAACGCTTAACGATGAAATTTGGTGGCACATCGGTTGGCAGTCCAGAGGCGCTTGAAAAAGTGGTCGGCATTGTCAGCCGAGAAATCGCACAAGGCAATCAGGTGGCGGTGGTAGTGTCTGCCATGTCCGGCGTGACCGATATGTTATTAAAATCGGTCAAAGCCGCCATAGCGGGCGACAAATGGGGGTATAAATCGCTCTCGAATGATATTCGGGATAAACATGAAGATGCTATTCATCAACATATCGCGCCTAGTGAACGCCGCAATGCTGTTTTGAGCGACATTCATACCATGCTGCAACATCAACAAGAGTTGTGCGAAG
The DNA here is from genome assembly GCA_022842885.1 of Anaerolineae bacterium. Taxonomy (GTDB): domain Bacteria; phylum Chloroflexota; class Anaerolineae; order Aggregatilineales; family Phototrophicaceae; genus JALHOR01. Next base: position 73,109 of record JALHOR010000005.1, on the reverse strand, counting down.
CCATCAATATTTTGGAAGAAGCCACGCCACGCATTTCCGACGCGGTGGTATCGCTAGGGGAGCGAATGAGCGCCCGCATGGTGGCAGCCATTCTGGAAGAACGGGGTATTCGTTCTCTGGCGTTTGATGCTGGGTTGTTTGTTGTTACCAATGCACAATACCAAAATGCGGAACCGCTTTGGGATATTACCGAACAGCGTATCCGTGAAAAATTGACACCGGTTCTGGAGGCTGGCATTACACCTGTGATTACTGGCTTTATCGGCGCAACGCCGGATGGCAGTGTAACGACACTAGGGCGCGGGGGCAGTGATTTCAGCGGGGCAATTTTTGCAGCCAATCTCGATAGCGACGAACTGATTATCTGGACGGATGTGGATGGCGTGATGACGACTGACCCGCGTGTGGATAAACGGGCGCGGGTGTTACCGTATGTCAGTTATGCTGAAGTGGGCGAATTGGCATTTTACGGCGCAAAAGTACTGCATCCCAAAACCGTACAGCCCATCATCAATAAAGCGATTCCCATGCGTGTCCGCAATACGTTTAATCCAGACCACCCCGGGACACTCATCGGCGCTGAGATGGAAACTGACCCGAATATCATCAAAGCCGTGACGAGCATTCGCAGCGTGAGTATGTTGACGGTCAGCGGCAAGGGCATGTTAGGTGTACCGGGCATCGCTGGACGCACGTTTTTAGCAACGGCGAAAGCTGGCGCCAGCATCTTGATGATTTCGCAATCCTCATCGGAGCAGAGTTTTTGTTTTACGATACCCGATGATAAAGCGCCGCAAGTCAAACACGCCGTCGAATCCGAATTAGCCGCCGAGATTGCGCGACAAGACGTAGACAGTGTGGACGTATGGCAGGATATTATCATCATCACAGTGGTGGGTGCTGGGATGCGGCATCGTCCGGGGGTGGCGGGGCGGGTGTTTACGACGCTTGGCAATCATCAAGTGAATGTGTTGGCAATCGCACAGGGGTCAAGCGAATGCAGTATCTCGTTTGTCATTGCGGAAAAAGATATGGCGCTGGCGGTGCGTTGTCTGCATGATTTGGCGCTGGAAACCTTTAACGGCAAAGCCTGATTTTATTCAGAAGTCGCAACCTCAAGAGGCGTTGGCAAGGTAACATCCATTTTTTGCAAGAATGCCAGTGCCTCTTTTCAACGTAGTGCTGAGTGCTAAGTGCTGAGTCAAAAATCCGACATTTTTTGTTTATTGGTCACAGTACTGATTTTCATCCCGTTTATACACCACTTTTCACTCGCACTTCTCCATCGAAAATAGATTCTTGGCGTTTTGGCGGCTCAAAAATTGGGTAATTTATAGCTTGTTTTCTCTGTGAAACCTCTGTGCGCTTCGTGACTCTGTGGTGAAATTGATTTTATTTCTCTGTTTTTTGCGGTTTAATCGTAAATTATCAACCACAATCTTTCGCCACAAATTGCTCTAAAGTTGGTTGCAGCTTATCGCCTTCGACCAACAAGCGTTCCAGCTTTGCCATGAGGTCATCATAAGGGGCGAGTGCCAATGTTTGCTCATTACGAATTTTGGTTTTTTCACCCCAAATCGTCACACTGGCGATTTTCACCTTAAAATCACTTCTGATGCCGCGCATCTCTAACTGAATTTCGCGCTTGAGCAAGCCAATATCTTTTTTGCGGTCTTTGTACCAACCCAACCAACGGCGTGCCTCGTCGCAATCTATATCGCTATCTGCCAATGTTTTTTTGCTCACCTGAATCCACAATTCGTATTGACGGTCTACTTTTAGGGTCAATTCAATGAATGACATATACACCTTCCTTTAGGCTTGCTGTGGTTCAGGAGTTTCTGTTTCTGCTTCTGGCAATTTGCCTTTGCGATTGTAAATAATCACCCTGAGGGGTTGTGCCATCCGAAAACGTGCCAAATAAAAAAAGACCCCGCCTTTGGTGCGGCGACGCATACCATCTGCTGTTGGGATGCCCTCATCAGCTTCAATGCGTTCTGTTTCTTCCAAGAGCGCCAAGGCAAAATTTGTACCGCACAACATGACCATGCTATTCAGTTGACGCAGCGGCACAATGTCCGTTTCGCCCAACGCGGCGGCAATTGTTTCAACGACATTTTGCTGTTTGGTGCTAAGATGTCCGCGATTCATCACATCTGCCGGACTGACTGCCAAGGGCATAGCGTTGACCAGTGTGCCGTTAAGTTCGTTTCTGGCTTTGGTCGCATCTTTTTCTTTGACCATCACCACATGGGCATAAACTTGGTCATGCTTCTCATCCTTGCCCAATTGGATTGATTCGACTGTGCCGTATGGCTCAAAGACAACCTTTAAAATTTCTTCCGTCACATCGGACGCTAAATTGGCGACAAAAAGACTGTTTTTCATTTTAAATCCTTGCAAAGTATTTCAACTCTGATTATGAATCTATGCTGCCCATAATCTTTAAATTGTTGGCATTTTCTTTGGTTGTGGCAGACAGCAGAATGGTATTGCTATCATACAGTTTGGAAGTTCGCACAATCAAAGTGTATTATACTCTTTAAGATGCCTTTGCGGGACGGGCTAAACCCATGCAACTAGCACAAAACCTGTGTTTGCCCACCGATTTTTGCCAATGGCTTGACGCAAAAAGCAACCCTGTTAGGATTGCCGTGTATGATGCGATTGGAGCCAAGTATTGAAAATGCTTTTTCAGGGTATGAGTTTAGTGTTGTTATGTGCTTGTAATTTATCGCTGGCTGCAATGCCAACGGCAACACCACCGCCAAGCCCTACACCGCCACCTACCATAACACCTGTCTCCGAAAATTCGCTACTGGACTCGTGGCGGGGGATTGCCCCCGGCTTAGAGGAGCGATTATATGTGCCAAATAACGATGCGGTGGCGCAATTATTGGCAGTACGAATTGACCCCAATACCTATACATTTCGCGTTCATTATCGCCCCGGTGAACCACGGACTTTAAGTGCTTGGCGCGATGTTTTGCCAGATGCCGCCGTGATTATCAATGCCAATTTTTTTACACCCGAATATACCATCTTGGGCTTATTGGTCAGCGATGGGAATATTTATGGACAACCCTATTTGGATAGGGGTGGCATGTTGGCAATACAAAATGGTATTCCCCGCGTGCGTTCCAATATCGCTGAACCGTATCAGGGAGAGGCATTAGACCACGCAGCGCAAGCGTTCCCGATGCTCGTTTTGGATGGGGCTGCCGCCTATCAAAATCCCCGCGATACTCGCCGCAGCCGCCGCACCGTCATCGGGCAAGATACCAGTGGGCGCATTATCCTGATGGTAACGCCATTTTTAGGCTTGAGTCTCCCAGATTTAAGTGCCTATTTGCCGACGACTGATATAGCATTCCAGAACGCCTTTAATCTGGATGGTGGTGGCTCCACGATGCTGTGGCTGGCGGCGATGGATTATATGCTGCCTGCTTTGGATGCCGTGCCAGCCGTGATTGCCGTTTATCCGCGCTGAGAGGCATGTTTCAAATGGTCGCCTACCACCTTATAAAATTCATCTGTTTTTTCATCGTGGATAGCGTGACCACACTCAAAGACTGCTAATTTGCCATTGGGTGTACGGTCAATAAATTTTTGCCCGTAATGAATGGGATTTAAGGTATCGTCTTTGCCAAGCATGATTAGCACCGGGGCGCTGATATGGTGTGCCATGCTCAGGCTAACATCGCCGCCAGCGTCCAGCATTTGCACACAGGAACGCACCCATGCTGCCGCAAAAGCATCAGCATTCGGGATGCCATGTAGCAATTTTTCTTCTTCGGTAATCCAAGTGCCGGGATAAGCACGCTGGAAAATAGGGCGTAGTTCGGGTCCAAAACTGCCGACTGCCCCCCACGCCGCAACCGAGGCAATCCGGTCTGGGGCTTTGCCTGCTGCCACCAAAACGGTTTCGCCACCATCGGAATAACCAAGCAAATGGGCTTTTTCGATGTGGAGCGCATCCATGAAGGCAATCACATCGGCGGCATCCCGATGATAAAAATTGGGCGGGAAATCACGCGGTTTGGGCTGTGATTCGCCATAACCGCGCAAGGTTAAGCCGATAACAGGATACTGCTGTGTCACTAACCAATCCAAAACAGCGCCTAATTCTGTGCGGGCAGTGCCAAGCCGCCCATGAATCGCAATCACTGGCACACCACCAGCAACCGCATTCAAATCTTCGTAATGTAAGGTTGCCCCTGTGGTGGTTTCGGCAAATGGCATAAGATTCGCTCGTTTCAGTGCGTCAACAAAAGAACCCATTATAAAAAACCGCGCCCTGAAAAACATGGAGAAACATATTATGGCAGATATGAAGCTAGCTTCAGTCCAAGTGGGCAAAGTGCAGACGCATCAATTACCCGATGGCACAGAATGGACAAGTGCCTACGTCAAAACCCCTCTGAGTGAGGCGGTCTTTGTGGGCAATCTCACTATTGAAGGCGATGACCAGCGCAACAAGCGCGTGCATGGGGGTGAACACCGAGTTGTCTTGATGTATAGCGCCGCCCATTATCCGCACTGGCAAGCTGAATTAGGGCAAGCATTAGCACATGGGGCATTCGCAGAAAATTTTACTGTCAACGGTTTGGATGAAGATACGGCGTGCATCGGCGATATTTATCAAATTGGGGATACGGTTCGTTTGCAAGTGTCTCAACCGCGCCAACCTTGCAATCAAATTTTTATCCGGTTGGGTATTGAAGGCATTCAGAAAAAAGTAGATGTAACGCGCCGCACAGGTTGGTATTTACGCACCTTACAAACCGGAACAGTGCAAGCAGGCGATACTATCACCCTGATTGAACGTCCACACCCAGAATGGACGATTCGCCGCGCTCATGATGTCATGGATCATCGTAAGCGTCAAGCAGAGGAAGCCCATGCATTGGGACAAATAGAAGCACTTGCCCCCGGTTGGCGCAAATACCTAGCACAAGGCGAAGATTAAACCCCTCAGCTACACCAATGGCTAGTTTTGATATTCTGCTAACATGCTGTTTAAGTTGCATGGGTAAGATACCAAATGGTTCCAATTGCTAGAAGTTATTTCAAAGTTCGATTTTCCGGGTAGTGACACGGCATACCGGGTCACTACAAACGTGATTTTGAAATAGGTTCTAGTTAAATGTGCAAAGCCTAAATTTATAAGGATAGACGAATGCAGGGTAAAACAGTCATTGTCACGGGTGCAACAAATGGGATTGGCGAAATGACCGCCCGCGAATTAGCCCGCGCTGGCGCAAAAGTGGTCATTATCAGCCGCAGCGCGGAAAAATGCCAAAAAACCGTTCATGATATTCAATCGCAAACGGGCAATCAAAACGTCAGTTATATTGCCGCTGATTTATCGTCTTTGGCGGAAATTCGCCGTACTGCCGATGAATTTAAGGCGAAACATCAGCAGTTGCACATCTTGGTCAATAACGCCGGGGCAATTTTTCAGCAGCGACAGGTATCCGTAGATGGTTACGAGATGACCTTTGCGCTGAATCATCTGAGTTATTTTCTGCTGACGCATCTGCTGTTGGACACGCTCAAAGCGACAGCGGCAAAAGATGGTGAAGCACGTATCATCAATGTATCGTCGGATGCACATCAGGCAGGCAAAATCAATTTTGATGATTTGCAGCGCGAGAAAAATCCGAATGCCTCTGGATTTGGCGCATATGGGGATACCAAACTAATGAATGTAGTGTTCACCTACGAATTAGCTGAACGTTTGCAAGGCAGCAAAGTCACCGCCAATGTGCTGCATCCGGGCTTTGTACGCACTGGCTTTGGGCAAAATATCCCCGGTATCATGAAAACTTTGATTGGTGTGATGCAGGTCTTCGCGCTCACGCCAGAAAAAGGCGCAGAAACCAGCATTTATCTGGCGATGTCGCCCGAAGTGAAAGGCGTTTCCGGTAAATATTTCGCTAAGAAACAAGCCAAGAAAACTACGCCTGCCTCGTATGACCGCGCCGTGTGGCAAAAACTCTGGCAAGTCAGCGAACAACTCACCGGCGTCACCCAAACTGCCTATGTTTAAATAGCATCACTATCTTTGGGCGCAGATGATATGGATGCTGCGCCTAAACTGTTTTAAGAACTCGGCTCAGTATTGGCTCAATATTGAATAAAAATGGATTTAATAACAAATTTCGTGAACTGCAATATCAAGAGCGTAGCTGAGAACTTGATAAATATTGTGTAAAACAACCAGAAGAATTAAGAGAATCACTGTACAAATTGCCTAAATTACTTGTATAATGTGAAGAGTATCACAAATAGCGGAATACAAGGAGACCTCAATATGGTCAGCTACAACAACGATTATGCGATGCTGATGACGTATCGGTTACGCGAGCAGGAACTCATCAAACAGGCAGAAGAAAGCCGCCTGACGAGCCTCAAGGATGCCGAACCTGCACAGCGCCGCCGCGTTGTCCGCATCAACAACAACTAAATTCCCTACTTAAAATTTCGCCCGGTCTTCATGACCGGGTTTTGATTCTGGACTATTTCCAATTATGCACAATGGCTTCTAGGTACATCAAATAATCACGAGCGCGAGGTGTATCTTCTAGGGGTGCCCAAGGGGCGAATTGCTTGTGGGTGCGAGCCTCATAAGGTCCCTGAATAATTTCAAACAATGCCGAAGGTTCGAGCGCAATAATCGTATGATAGATACGCGGCGGAATTTCAACCACTCGCTTTAAACCTTTATCATCCAATAAATGCATAGCTTCTATACCGCCTCTCTCGTTGAAGTGCAATACTGCCACCCGTCCTTTGAGGATGCTAAATAATTCGACTTTATCTGGATTTTCATGTTTGTGTGGCGTCACATAACTGCCGGGGGTAATGGCGTTAATCATGCGCTGTACGGGTTCCTCGTGTTGGTGCAAGCGCAAAATCGTCCGTTTGCGCTCCGATTTTTTGGCTTGGAGGATTAAATCATCAATATCGGGTAGAGTGATAACACGCATGACTTGACTCCCCAGTAAACGAATTTCTGGCGTAAATTATACTGTATTCATAGCAAGGGCTTAAGTCTAAAAACAAACAGGGCGCTCATGAGCGCCCTGAAAATGATACGGCTATTTGCCTGAGTTTAACGGCGGCGGCGTCCTGCGTACCAGAACAAGAAGACCAAAATGAACAACAACGCCAGTGAACCACATAACACTGCCACTACCACTGTCTGATTGGTTTGGGCAGGGGGTGTACCACTATCCGGCAGTTCTACAATAGCTACCGGTGTAAAGGTGGGCTGTGAAGTGGCTTCTTCGGTGGCAGTCACCTCGTCAGTAGGTGCCGCAGCATCGGTATCGGTGGGCGCAAGCGTGTTCGTAGATGTTGCTTGAGTATCGAGTGTCGCTTGTGCATCCAGCGTTTCCTCAGCATTTTGTGTGCCAATAGCAATCTCTGTGGATTCGGCATTGGCAGTGGCACTGCCGCCTGCTTGTGTCGTTTGAGATGCTTCGGCTTGGGCGGTAGCGGTTTGGTCTGCCCCAACATTGGCTTCAATAATCGCTGTCGCAGTAATATTTGCCAAAGCGACTGATGTGCCTTCACTGGCGGTTGTCGCATCTGCGCGTGCGGTTTGGGTAATGGCTGCCACAAATGCAGTTGCCGTTCTATCAAGGGCAGCCGCTGTGAGCGTCAATTGAGCGCCGGCAGTTTGGGTTACTTCAGCTACAAATGCGGTTGCCGTTCTATCCAATGCCGCAGAATCTTGGAAGTCGGCGGCTGTGAGGGTTAGGATGGTATCCGCTGTTGCTGTTGCGTTGTCACCGATAGCAGTAGCGGTTTCAACAGCGCCTAGTGTTGCTTGGGCATCCGCAGTGGCGGTGGCTTGGGCATTCAAATTGGCTTCGGCGATAGCGGTAGACCGGGCGCTGGTGGTCTCCTGAGCGCGGGCAGTGGCTTCGGCATCTAAAGCCGCATCTACTGCCAGTGTTTCGGTCAAAATGAATACCGCAGTTTCTTCTGCAAGGGCTGTGCCAGTGGCTTGAATATCACTCGTTGCCTGTGCTTGGGTGGTTGCCAAGGTATCGGCAGTGGCTTGAGCATTATTCGTAGCTTCAGCCGCGGTTGTCGCTTCTGAATCAGTCGTTGCTTGAGCATTGCTGGTTGTTTGGGCATCGGCTGTGGCTTGCGCCGCACCTGTTGCTTCGGCATTCGCTGTTGCATTGGCATTGTCGGTTGCTTCGGCGCGGGCTGTAGATTGAACAATCAAAGCCGCCGCTTCAGCAGTCCCCGTGCGATCTACGGTTGGGGATGGCGTAAAGGTCGGTGAAGGTGTGTTGGTCGCGGTAGGCGACGGCGTAAAGGTATTGGTGGGTGTCGGTGTTGGCAATTTCACGCTGAATGTGGCTTGTGCCGTACCGGATTGACCGCCTTCATTATTGGCAGTCACGGTCATTGTATGGGTGCCATCGCCCAACCCATCCACATTCACAGGCACAGTGATAAAGGTTGAAGCACCTGCTGCAATTTCTGTGGGTGCGCCTTCATCAAAAACATAGGTGATGGTTGTAAGCGGCGTTTGGCTCTCAAAACTTAGCCCGACTTCTGTTGAAGTGCTTAATTCAGCCCCATCTAAGTTTTGAATCGTGATGATAGGTGGCAACGCAGCAATTACAACATCAATCGTCTGCTCGGTTACTTGCCCCGCCGAATCGGTGATAGCAATTGTTACCGTTGCACCACCGGGTGAAATAGCTGCCGGGTCAATTTCCAGCCCACTTAAGGGTGTACCATTAACCGAAACAGCGGTGCTGTTCACCAATGCTCCCGGTTGGGTCGTGGCTTCTACGCCAACTGTAACCGGAACATCAATCACTTGCCCATCGCTGATGCCCGTGATGCTGGTAATTTGGGGCGCAACTGCCCCCACAACAAATGCTTGTTCAACTGTTGTGGTCACACCCCCGGCATTTAAAACATCTACGGTCAATGTGGCATCACCCGGCGGCAGCGTGAAGGGGTCAAAGGTAAAAGCAAAACCAGTGGTGGCATCTGTGCTGGTTTCGGTTGTGCTGCCCACTGTATACGTGGCGCTGCTAGTGGTTGTTTGCCCAGAAGTTGTAATGGTGACGGTTTGTGGTTCTGTCACGGGTGTATCGCCCGGTGTCCAGTTGATAATCACATCGGAGGGCAGCGCCGCAATCGTAAAATCAGCATCCAACGTAGTGGAATCGCCGCTGTTATCCGTGCTAGTAATCGTCAGCGTGTAGTCACCGGGTTGCAGCGTTGCTGGAACAATCGTCAAATTGTCGCCAGTTGTAGTGGTATCACCAATGGTAAATGTGGTCGAAGCAATCCCATCATCTGCCAGAATATCCGGCACGACTGTCACTGGTTCCGATAGCGGTGCATCCAATAGACCATCCGGCAGTTTAATGACGGGTACTGGTGCAGGAATGCGTACATTGGCACTATCAGCATTGGTGGCACCCTGCGGTGTATTTGCCTGCAAAGTTAAATCATATTCTGCGCCAGCATCGCCGCGCACATCGTACACATCAAACGCTAAAGTAACGACATATTGACTGCGGAATAATGCTGCCAGTTCGCCATAAATGGTCGTTAATTGGTCTGCCATCGGCGATTCGTAAAAACGGGCATTCGTCCCTGTGGACAGTTGGTCCAAATATGTCCGGTCATTGCCAAAGCCAAGCCCAATCGTATAGACCGAGACACCTAATGCGGTTGCGCGTTCTAAGGCATCTTCGCGGGCAGCATTGCTCGTACCGCCAAATTCAGCACCATCGCTCAACAAGACAACAGCACGGCGCGGCAAATCGGAACTGGCTGCTGTTTCAATCCCGGTGACGGTTGCTTCGTAGAGGGCGGTTTTGCCCCCAAAACGCAGTTGGTCAATCGTGCTTAACAACACCGATTTATCAGTCGTAAACGGCAAAACCACATGTACATCGGTGTTAAATGTGATAATGGCAATGGGGTCATTCGCCCCAACTGAATTAACGAACAACCGGGCGGCTTCGAGTGCTTTCGCAAACGGTTCTCCTGCCATACTGCTGCTCGTATCAATCACTAGCACACTAGCGAAAGCTAAGTTATCCGACGTGATATTTTCGACGCGGACGATACGCGCTCGCTCTGCTAATGAACCGGTCAATGTAAAATCAGCGGTTGTGAGTCCCGGCACAAAACGCCCTGTATTGTCAGTTACAGTGGTGGTAATGGTGATTTCTGGCATCTGAGTAGCATTGACGCCAGTAATATCTAATGTAGGGGTATCTTGCGTCAGCGCCCGCCACACCGGGAACAATAACAAAACCGCGAGTAAAAAAAGCCAGCGTTTTCTCATAAGCCTGCTTCCTCGCAAAAGGCATTAAATAAAGCAACTGCTAATTTACTATTTAGATATTAACATTTCTTGCCAGAATTGCGACTTTTTCTTAAACATTCTGGCAGGACGATGGTGTTATTTTAATTCAAAATGGTCTGCTTGGGATGCATCAGGATGATTTTGTTTGTTTTCTGTATTATTTTCATCAGGGAGACGCTGGCTGCGAAACCAACTCACCCCCATCATACCCAAAAATATCAGCCCAATGAGCAGGAAAACCACTTCGTCGAGGTTGCCTAACGCCCCATGCGCCGGAATAACAGGAAGCATGGGGTTATTTGCCTTCCTGCAAGCGATTTAAAATCATCTCAAAGCGTGTGCCTGCTAAATATAATCCGTCTAGCACATTATCATCCAATTCATCTGGGTCAGGGGAGGGATTATCTGTAGCGCGGGTATCGCCATAGCCCAAACTGGCAGTGGTGCCGCGCAGTCGCTCCGAGAGGAATAAAGCGATTGCCCGATAAAAGCGGGCGGCAAAGCCTTCGTTTTGTTCTAAGCGTTTTTGCAACCGATATCGTGGAATCATCAGCACTTGGGCAGCGGTGACAGTTTTAACCGCCACTGACGGCGGGCGTGCCTCAATAAACGACATTTCACCGACCATCTCGCCGCGTTCTAAATGCGTAATTTCTTTGCCGAACAGGCTGACGACGGATAATGTGCCACTGAGCAGAATGAATAATCCTTCGGCGGTACGTCCTTCGCGTATCAAAATATCATTGGGGGCAAGCTGGCGTTTTTCACCGACTTCCAACAGCCATTGCACATCACTATCGCTTAGAATGCCCAGAATGTAGAGAGCTTTTCGCATGGTGGTTTCCTAATGACTTAAATGATTTTTTCAACTTCTGGGAACTTCGCTAGTGCTGCCGCAAATAAATCACGGTACGCATGTGCCGCTGCTTGCGTCGTGGCTTCAAAACGCAGCGATAACACGGGTTCGGTATTGCTGGCACGCAGTAATCCCCAACCGTGTTCAAATTGGACGCGAATGCCATCTACATCAGTGATGATGCCTTTGCCTAACAATGCCTGTTGAACGGCATAAATCACGCGGTCTTTAGCGTCTTCTGGGCAATGGGGACGATATTCAGGCGTACTGTATAAGCGCGGCAAGCTATTATCTAATTCCGACATGGTGTGACTGCTGTTCGCCAACACTTGCAGCAAGCGACCCATCGCCATATAGCCATCATCAAAGCCGAAATAATCTTCACCTAAAAAGATGTGTCCACTCATTTCGCCGCCAAGTAACGCCTCTTGTTCACGCATGGTATCTTTGACGATTGAATGCCCGCTGGCTGCCATATAGGGAATGCCACCAGCGCGTTTGATGGTATCAAAAACAACTTGGCTGCATAAAACATCCCCCACTACCACTGCTCCGGGTTTGCGCTGTAACATATCTTGTGCCAGCAGCGCCAGAATACGGTCAGCGGCGATGGGGTTGCCTTTTTCATCTACAACACCAATGCGGTCTACGTCGCCATCAAAGGCAATACCAATATCCGCGTTGTTCTCACGGACTTTTGCCGCCAATGTCGTCAGATTATGGGCATCTTGCGGGTCAGGTTGATGATTGGGGTAATCGCCATCGGGTTCGATAAAAATGCCAATAGCTTCTTGCCCCCACAATTGCAACAGACGCGGCGCAAAAATCCCTCCGGTGCCGTTGCCGGGGTCAATCACGACTTTGAATTTACGGGAAATTTGAATGCGCTTGGCGACATCATGAATATATTGGCTGTAGGCGCTGTTATCGGTGGTAACGCTGCCACCCCCATAAGCAAGATTTTTATCGGCAATAAAGCGGGCAATAATGCGAATACCCGCATCATAAATATTGCGGCTGCCCACACAAATTTTAAAGCCGTTGTAATCAGGTTCCAGATGGCTGCCTGTCACCATAACGCCGCCGATATTGCCGCGTTGAACTGCGTGCCAATACACCAATGGCGTGCTGACCAACCCAATATCGGTGATTTTCATGCTGCCCCGTTGGAGTCCGTCCGTCAGCCCTTCTTGCAAGGCAAAAGAACTGTGGCGGTTATCGCGCCCAACGACGACGTGTTCCACTTGTTCCATCCGCGAAAAATAGGTGGCGATGCCTTGCCCCACTTGATAGGCAACATCTGTCGTCAGTGTGATACTATCACCAGACGCTTTGCCGCGAATATCATATTTCTTGAAAATGCTTGTAGGAATAGTCATGCAAAATAGTTCGAATAGTGAGCGTAAAAATCGTCAATATTATACACAGTTTATGCCTAATCCAAACATACAACGTATGTCTAATCTCTCAACTTATGCTTGAAATATTGTCAATATTGATTAAAATATCAACATATAGTGAAATAAAAGGGAATAACGATGTCGGGCGATGGGATAAAACAGGCTGTTCAGCAGCAGTTCGGCAATGTTGCCGCCAATTACAGTACAAGCAGCGTCCATGCCAGCGGCGTGGATTTGCAAAAGATGGTTGAGTATGCTCATTTAGCGCCTGCTGCCCGTGTGCTGGATGCAGGGTGTGGTGCCGGGCATACGGCACTAGCATTCGCGCCCCACGCTGCCCAAGTCATTGCTTATGATTTGACGCCGCCAATGCTCGAACAAGTGCGATTATTGGCGCAGGCACGCGGCATCACCCATATTGAAACGCGCTTGGGGGATGTAGAGCATTTGCCATTTGCCGATGCTGAATTTGATATAGTCGTTTCCCGTTATAGTGCCCATCATTGGGTACAGCCGGAAAAGGCATTGGCTGAATTTGCACGAGTTCTTAAACCCGGCGGGCAATTTATTCTGAGCGATGTGATTGCCCCAAGCGATTACACGGCGGATACTTTTTTGCAGGCGCTAGAACTCCTGCGTGACCCTTCGCATGTGCGTGACCATAGTATGGCTCAATGGTTGAATATGCTGCACACAGCCGGATTTGCCGCCGAAGTGGTGCATGAGTTTGATATTCCACTGCATTTTGGTCAGTGGTTGCAGCGCATTGCCACACCCCCTATATATGCCAGTGCTATCCGTGCTTTGATGACGGGCGCACCTGCTGAAATAAAATCGTATTTTCATCTGCCAACCGCTATCCATAGCGATGAATTTGAGTTTATGATTTATGGCGCGGTGTTTTCTGCCATGCTAAGTTAATGGTCTATGCCAGCGATAATGTTGCTGGCAAGTTCCGATAATAGCGTGAACATGAAGCCTTCTGCCGGGCAGGTGTAAACAGTATCCTGCACATAATGCGTCGTTTTATCTTCCATGTGGATGATGAAGCCGACACGACCATAGGCATGGTTCACAATTTGAATTAACCATCGGCGGTCATTGTGAACGACATCATGCAAGGTGCTGGATACACGCACCGAATGATTGAGCCAAGTATAATAAATCGTAGCAAAATCAAGTTTTTTAGGCGCGTGTCGGTGGCGCAAGAGGTCATATAACAAGGCTTGATTCACATCGGCAAAGCCTGCCACCGCATATTCAATTTCGACTTCTTTTAAGCCCACTTGGTCATTGATAGCGATTAATCCTGATTGAAATTGCTGCTGCAACGCCGCTAGAATTATCGGTAATTGTGCCAATTTGATAGGATTGGGCAGTGCTGCCAATAGTTGTTGGCGCAGATGATTTAATGCCGTCCCCGCTTGGTCTAGCGCGGCTAACCCAGAAAAATCTTTGGGTTCAAACCATGCCACACCAAAATCATCGGGTAGTTGCTGCTGCTGCCGAAATTGTTTGATAGGTACAAAGTCACGCAGGACACCTTCTATCAAGAGACGCATGGCTCACCTTTCGGTAAAGTGGGCTTATGGGTATTATTTTCTTCTGCTCTTATTTTCCGCAAATTATCATACAACAGGAAATCTTTATGCTGAGGGGCGCGATTTACGGCATTACAGCGGCGGCAATCTGGGGTGGTATGTATGTGGTCAGTGATGTGGTGCTGCGCGTGATTCCACCATTTATACTGCTCAATATTCGTATCATTTTGGGGTTGGTGATTTTAGTGGCGATTATCCAATTTCAGCAGCTTAAATTCCCGGAACGCCGCCAGTTTTTTCGCTTAATGGGCGTAGGGTTGGTGGGTTTTGGGCTGAGTTTGGGAGCGCAATTTTTAGGCACGGATTTATCTACGGCGGTGAATGGCGCGTTAGTGACCAGTGCTTCGCCCGCCTTTATCGTTTTTTTCGCATGGCTCATCCTGCGCGAAAAATTGACTTTTTGGCGCATTGCCGCAGTCGTATTGGCAACCATTGGCGTGATTATCATTGTAGACCCGGCAAATGCCGATTTTGGCTCGGATACTTTTGCTGGCGATATGTTTTTGGCAGTAGCAGCACTGACGTGGGGCTTATATTCGGTGTTGGTGCGGTGGGTGAGCCGGGGACAAAAAACGGATACATTAGTCATTACCGCCGGAGCGTTCATCGGCGGCTTGTGTTTAACCCTTCCAGCGGCGGCAATAGAACTTACGCAGCGTCCTATTGGGGTGATTGATGCGGGGACGATTTTGGGCATTTTGTATTTGGGCGTTATTTCGACGGCAGCGGCGATGTGGTTATGGAATCGGGCATTTGCGCTGGTGGATGCTTCGATAGCGTCATTATTTTTCTTCGCGCAGCCCCTTACCGGCGCATTGTTGGGCGCTATCTTTTTAAATCAACCGATGACCACTGGCTTATGGATAGGCAGCGCCCTCATTGTTTTGGGTGTTTTGCTGTCGCTGAGGAGTCAATAACATGTCTCCTATTTTCATCATCGGTGATATTCACGGGCATTATGATAGGTTGCTTATTTTGCTGCGTGATGCTGGCTTGATTCGCTCTAATTTGGTGTGGTGTGGCGCAGATGCTACGGTGTGTTTCGTGGGCGATTATGTAAATCGTGGCGAAAAAGGCATCACCGTCATGGATTACATTATCAGCCTAGAACTCCAAGTCCAACATCTGGAAGGCGGCGGCAAAATTATCCCGCTGCTTGGCAATCATGAGGTAGTGTTATTGGCGGCGCAGCGGTTCGGCAATCGTCATGACCCAAACATAGGCAAATCGTTTTACGACGATTGGCGCGAGTTGGGTGCAGAAAACGATCTTCGTGAGATGACGCCGGAGCATATCGCATGGTTGACACATTTGCCCGCGATGGTTTTATTACGAAATCGGCTCGTTCTCCATGCTGATGCACCCTTTTATTTGCAGTATGGCACATCAATCGAAGGTGTGAATCAACGTTTTGAAACGCTCATGCGAAGTTATGACCCACTGGTGTTTTCCAATTGGTTGCGCGATTTTGCCGGACATTTGGCATTTTGGGGCGAAGATGGCACACACCAAGCCCGCGAATTTTTGCGCGTGTTTGGCGGTACTCAAATCATTCATGGGCATACGACAATTCAAACCATGACGGAACAGCAACCAGACTATATATTATCGCCATTGGTATATGCCGAAAATTTATGCGTCAATGTAGATGGTGCAGTGGGTCATGGTGGCAAAGGCTTTGTGTATCGCCTGCCGGATGATTAAGGCAAATCTTGAACACGCCATACATCTAACCCCGTATCACAACCGATGACCAATGTTGTGCCATCTCGGCTTAGGCGTGCCATATCTGGTTGGGGACGATTGCATTGGCGATATTCGCCTAAAATCGTTTTTTCACCCGTTGTTGTGTCCCACGCGATGATATTGGGTTCAAAATCCATATTGATGCCTAAAATCACGCTGGCGTCATGACTTAGAAAAAACCATTGAACATATTTGCCGTTTAAATCGGCAATTTTGCGATTTTCACCCGTTTGGAAATTGAGCAAATAGAGGCTTTCGCTCAATTCATCGCGCCAAACCAGATGAGTCGCATTGGCGTTGATGTTGCCAAAAACTGATGGTTTGCCGGTGCCATTGTGCGTTACCACTAATAAGTCGCCTTGTTGAATATCCCATAAGCGAATGACCCCATGTGCGGAAGAAGTCACCACATACGGCGGTTCAATGCGCCCGATTCGTACCACAGCATCTAGGTCAATTGCCGGGGCATATGCGATAACCGGATAATCGGCTTCACGGGCATGATTTGGGTCGTCTGGCATCATAAATCGGTCAGGGAGTTGCAGCACTGCCGCCGGAAGCAATTCAAGATAGAGGTGGTCACTATCGCGCCATACACTTTGCGGCGTGTTTTGCGATTGGAAAGATAATGTTCCTGTATCGGCATACTTGATGGAATAGCCACTGCCCGCGCTAAAAACAAAAATATCATCATTTGGGTTATCATCGCTTACAACGGCGGCGATACCTCTGGCAGGTAAATCGTCATTCTCCATCGGTGAATCAACACGTTCTATTTCACCCTCTATACTTGCTGTGACGAAACTGCCTTCGGCATTGATGATAGCGATTCGCTTTCCTGCATCACTCAGTGCGAACCAGCCTGCGTTAAAAGTGCCAAAATCAGCAGGTATATCTGCAAAATCCAATCGTGCCACCGATTGCAATTGATGGCTATTTTCGGCAGAAATAACAGAAGATGGTTCATCAGCTTGTGCCAGCATCAGCGGGAAAAAGCAGCATAACAACAGGACGAAGAAACTGAATCGGAAAAAGCGAAGGTTATATGACATGCTTCACCAAGACTTTATCCACACGCACATTGTCCATATCCACAACTTCAAAATAATAATCATGCCAAGTGAAGTGATCGGCGGGTTCAGGGATGCGCCCTAAACGTTTGAGGATGAAGCCCGCTAACGATTGATAATCGCCATACTCGTCTTCGGGAATGTCAAAATCGGGCAGCAGTTCTTCTAGGCGATTAATGGATGTATAGCCGTCTATCAACCATGAGCCATCTTCGCGTTTGGTAATTTGTGGGTCTTCGCGGTCAACATCACCCACGACTTCTTCTACGATGTCATTCAGTGTCACCAAACCTTCCACACCGCCATATTCGCCCAAAATCAGCGCCATGTGGATGCCCGATTCTTTAAAGCGGCGCAGCACATCGGACACGCGCACCGTTTCCGGGATAAAGAGGGGTTTTTGGATCATTGACTGCAAATCCAAGCGATTATCTGTTAGTAAATGCAGCAGCAAATCCTTAGCCCGCACAATGCCAATCACATCGTCAATATCTTCGCGGCAGACAGGGTAGGTCGAAAAAGTATGCTCGGCAATTTTTCGGCTGATTTCTTCACGGCTGTCCATCACATCAAACCACACAATATCCGGGCGGGGGGTGATGATTTCGCGGACTAACGTTGCATCCAAATCAAAAACACCTTGCACCATGGCTTGTTCATTGCTGGCAAAAATACCAATGTCTATGCCTTGCTCAATCATAGACAGCACTTCGGTTTCGGTCACTTCTGGATTATCCGATGGTTTGACCCCTAGTAGACGAATCACCAGTGTAGTAGAAACACCCAAAATTGCCACCAACGGTGTGGCTAATGTGGATAAAAGACTCATGGGTGCTGCCATAATGATGGCAATGCGCTCCGGGCTTTGCAGTGCCAATCGTTTAGGCGCAAGTTCACCAATCACCAAGGATAAATAGGTTGTTAGCCCGACAATCAGTGCCACACCAATGGCTTCGGCATATTCTGCCAATGCCGGAAGATCGCGCCGGATATTTTCAGCAATATCTTCTGCCAAGGTTGAACCGCCAAATACCCCGGCAATTGTGCCGATGAGGGTAATCCCAATTTGTACTGTGGATAAAAAACGATTGGGGTCATCCATCAGTTTGAGTGCCGCTTTTGCCCCGACATCGCCTTCATCTGCCAGGTTTTGCAAACGCGCCCGCCGCGAAGAAAGCAGCGCCGCCTCTGGCAGTGAAAAAATGCCGTTGAAGATAATCAAAACAGTGAGGATAACAAGTTCCATGATGCTGTGGTTGCCCTTAGCGTTATATTTCTGATGTTTCCCGGATTGGTTGTTAATAAGTATCGGGCAAATCATTCAGGAATAAAACCGTATCTCCTGTTTTCAGATGATTTTTATACCAGTTAATGGCGTCACTTAATGTTTCCATCACTTGTAAATGGTCTAATGGAAAATTGGCGCTGGTTAAACCCGCTTGGATTGGCGCGGTTTGTTGTTTGCCAATCAAAATTACATCGGTAGCGATTTGTGCCGCCAATGTGCCTAATTTATGATTTTCTGGTTCATGCAGTTCGCCTAATTCCACCATGCCGGGTGTAATCAATAAGCGCCTGCCGCTAGTATGCAATGCTAAGACTTTCAGGGCGCTGACGACCCCGGCGGGATTCGCACTGTAGGCATCATTGATAATGGTGATGCCTGTATCGGTCATTTGTCGCACCAAACGACTTTCAGCAGGTTGCAATACACGCACGCGCCGCGCCACTTCTTTCAGTGGCATTCCTTCATGAACCGCCACCGCCGTCGCCAGCAAAATATTGATGATGTTATGTTCGCCAACCACCGGTGTCGTAAAAAATTCGTTTGTCCCCGCCAATGTATCAGTCACGGCAAACGATAATCCATTGAGTGTTTCGGTGATATTCGAGGCAATAAATCGGGCTTGGTCAGGCGATGTTGTTTCCGGCGGAAGATTTTTACTCACGCCAATGCGGTTTTGCGGATAGTCGCGCTGGTACATATCGCGGATATAGGGGTTATCCACGTTGAAGATGCCCAAGCCATGCGGCGGGAGTGCTTTGATAATTTCATATTTGGCGATGGCGATATTTTCCAAACTGCCGAAACGCTCTAAATGCTGTGGACCCACTTCAACCACCATGCTGATTTCTGGCGGTGTTAAGCCGCAAATGCGTTCAATTTCGCCGGGGATATAGGCGCCCATCTCGCTAATCATATATTCAATGCTGTAATCATTTGCCATATCATTATTGATAGCAAGGCATATGCCCATCATCGTGTTATAGCTCTTGGGTGTCGCGTAGGTTTTATAGCGTCCATTCAAAATATCGCGCAGGAAATTTTTGGTCGTGGTTTTACCATAGCTGCCCGTGATGCCGATGACTTTGGGGTGAATGGCAGACATCACCTGCTTGGCTTGATTGATGAACCGCTGCCGGAAAAAGGCTTCCACCGGAATCATCATTAGATTGCCCAACATCAAAAATACGGGTGCAGCTAAAAATACGATTAATCCAGCGAGTGTGACCAACGGCACTCGTGCATCTTCAACTTGGTTGCCGATGGTTTGTGCCAACGCGAATAAACTCAATATCACAATGCTGGCGAGGGCAAATGCGGCTGCCAGCAGGCGCGTTGCCCGCTGCGTGCGGACAAATTTTTTCTTGATTTCGCCCTCATCTGGCGGGATAACCGCAATTACTGCCGCTATGAGTCCGATGAGGTGAGGCAGCACGCTACCGGGTGCTTCACCCAAAAAGATACCAACGGCTGACCCAATAAACCACGCCATCAGCGGTTTGGTTGGCACATAGCGTTCCCGGTCTTTGAGCAACCAACGTGCATAGCGCGGACTCATGTATTCTTCGATTTGGTAAAAACGCGCTTGCCGATAAATCCGAAGCCATGACCCGATGAGCCAAGTGCAGATGAGCAACAATAGGAGCAGATTTGCCATTGAAGTGTGTTAATCCGTTTGCTGAAAACTGGTTAAGCCAATGTCATTATAGGGGGGATTATTGAAAAAACAGGGGAAAATAGGGCGCTTTTTGATAAGCGCCCCTAATAACTTTTTATCCTTCAACAATTTTTTTCAAATTGGCGAGGCTGTTTTCAATATTGCCGTTATTCATGCGTTCTACGATGAGTTTATCGGCAATGGCACCGAGTGCGCCGCCGGGCATATCGTAATCAAACACGCACGTCACTTGTGTGCCACTGCCTGCCGGGGCATACGACCAATGCTGTGCGCCCGTAATCATGCCTTCCATATCAAAAAGGATATGGCTGCCATGCACAATTTCGCGGGTGGTCATGAGCAGTTCAAAGGTGACCCCAGCAGCTTTATATTGCGCTTTGACTTGTCCACCTGCTTCGGGAAAAGTCCCATCCACTTCCACTGATTCAACACCTGCGAACCACTGGGGATAGGTATGGGCATTGATGGCGTATTGGTCAATCGTCTGTGTATCGGCATTAATGAGAATGCTTTTTTCAATTCGTGCCATGATGTGTTTCCTCTTTGGTAAGGTCTAAACCAAGAAAAAGGGGATTTCTAACCTAAATATAACATAAAGACAGCCTGAAAACGACACTTAAAAACACCGTTACGTTGATTGCTTAAAGAAGAAATCCATAATTCGCACGGTTTCTGATAGGTTGTCCAAATAGCTATAATGCCCTGCACCAGCATGAACGATGAGTCCAGCGTCCGGTATCGTCTTTTCAAAAAGTTGCCCATACCATAAGGGGGTATCTTCGTCTTTTTCGCCCCAGAATAGAATCGTTGGCACGGTCACGCGGGCGGCATACGCCAGCAAATCCTGATTCACCACTTTGATAAACGTCTCGCGCATGATGCCTGAAACCTGCTGTAAATCGCTAGAACCATAGCGTTTGTTATAGGTATCGCGCAGTTGATTGGCTAGGTTGGTTGCCCCAAAGCCATACAAACTATCCCGTACCCACTTATAGCTTGTCAGTCGAAGAGCTTTGAGCAGCGGCGTTTTTGGCACGATTCCGGCGCTATCCGCCAACGCCATCTTAATAATGCGTTGTCCATGTTCCGCGCCCAATATCAGCCCTAGTCTGCCGCCAAACGAATGCCCAAATAAATAACAACGTTCCAATTGGTGATAATCCAAATATGCTCGCACAAAGTCGGCATAATCAAACACTGACCATGCCTGCGGTGGCGGGTCACTTTGCCCAAAGCCCGGCAAATCCAGCATATAAACGCAATAGCCCAATGGCACAAGCCGTTCTGCCAATGAATATACCAGTTTGATATTCGCGCCCCAACCATGCAATAAAACCAGCGGTTGTCCATTGCCGATAATCGCCTGCTGGATATTTAAGTGTTGTAATTGAATGGATTGATAGGGAATTTCCACACTGCCCTCTTTGACGATAATAAAATTCACCCGCGTTTCACCCAGTATGCCGATTATAGCATAGTTGACAGAACACTCGTTTTTGTTTTAGAATTTATGCTAATTATGCGGTTAAACGCATAAACCGATTTAGAGCATAATTGCATAAATTTAATGAGGAGAAATGATAATGGTTTTAGCACCTGTTCTTGAAACACAAACCCTTACTTTTGAACGCATCATTCATGCCCCAGTTGAGCAAGTCTATAATGCCTTTTTAGCGCGGGATACGTTGTATTATTGGCTGTGTGATGATGCCAACGTGCGTGGTGAAGTTGGTGGACACTTGCTGCTCAGTTGGGTAGTTCCCCGCAGTTTTGTGACAGGTAAATTCACCGCGCTGGATAAAAACCAGTTCATTGCGTTCACTTGGCGCGAACCTGACCGCGAAGAAACCGATGTTGAAGTCGAAATCGAGGAGGCAGATGGGGGTATCAAAATTGTGCTGCGGCATAGCGGCGATTTTGAAGATGCGGCTGCCCTAGAAAAACGCTGGAACAAAAGCCTGAACAACTTGGTGTCGTTTCTGGAAACTGGCGCAGACTTACGCATCGCCAACCGGGTCATTATTGGCATTTATCCCGATGCCCTGAGCAAAGAAAAAGCTCAGAGTTTGGGTGTTCCGGTGGAAGATGGGACGCTGGTGACGGGGCTTGTCCCCGATTTCAGCGCCGAAAAAGCCGGATTACAAGTGGATGATGTGATTGTCAAAATGAATGGGCATGAGGTCACATCGGAAACGCCCATGAATATGCTGGTCGCTGAGAATAAACCCGGCGATAAAATCGAAGTGGAATATTATCGTGGTAGCGAAAAACATGCTGCCGCAATGGAATTAAAAGGCTATCCATTACCTGCTATTCCGGCTGATTTTGCCGCTTTTGCTGCCGAATTAGAAAACTTATATGCCGACATCAATACGGATATTAGAGCGTTATTTGCCGATGTTGCGGAAGATGTTGCCAGCAAAAAACCTGCCGCTAACGAATGGAGCGCCAATGAAGTGGTCGCCCATTTGATATTAACAGAACGCTGGTTACAAAATTGGCTGGGTGGACTTTTACAAGGACCCGAAATTACTGGATTCACTGGGAATACTGATGCGCGGATTCAAGCCGTCACGACGATTTATAATACCAAAGACGCTATGTTAGATGCTTTTCAGCGCACGATGGCGGAAACAGTCGCGGTTATTCGTCATTTTCCGGCAGCGGCATTAGACCGTAAGAGCAATTTGTGGTGGGTGGCGTTTGAGTTTCATGGGTTTCCGCTGCATACCCGCAACCATTTTAGACAAATTCAAGATGCTATTGCTGCTGCGCGTGCTTAAAGTGATGTCTCCCAAAATCTAGGGGTTTGCTGCGCCAAGCCCCGCAAATTTGCCTCTCGTTATCCTCATCATGCAGTGTTCTCTCTTGTATCCTAGCTTGATTGCGCTATTCTTGCCGTCGTTTTGATGACGGAGGTTGTAGACATGAGTAGCAGCGGACGAAAAACCACTATCGCGGTTATCTTTGGTGGGCGCAGCGTGGAGCATGATGTATCAGTGGTCACTGGGCAGCAGATTATGCAGGCATTTAACCCGGCATTGTATGAGGTTGTGCCGATTTATATCACCCGTGACGGCAAATGGCTGACAGGCGCTCCTTTGCGGCAAATGGATACCTTCAAAGATGAAGCCCGCTTATTGCAGAACAAAGAACTTCAATCCGTTGTCCTATCCCCTGATACCCGGCATCATGGCTTAATTATAAATCCATTGGCAGGGCGTTTTAGCAAGAGCGAGATTATGCGCCTTGATGTGGTCTTTCCAGCGATTCACGGCTCGCATGGCGAAGACGGTACATTGCAGGGCTTATTTGAATTAGCAGATATTCCGTATGTGGGGTTTGCCACGTTAGGGTCGGCACTGACCAACGACAAAGTGATGACCAAACATATTTTGCGCCAACATGGCATTGCTGTTGTGCCAGAAGTAGCATTTACCCGTCTCGATTGGTTAGACAAACCCGATGATATTTTGGCACAAATCAAAGCAACGCTGGAGTATCCCGTCTTTGTGAAACCAGCGACGCTTGGTTCTAGTATTGGCGTAGGACGTGCTGATACGGATGACATGCTGCGTTATGCCATTGACATCGCCGCCAATTTTGACCGCCGCATTTTGGTAGAAAAAGCCATCACGGGTGGGATAGAAATCAATTGTGCGGTCATGGGATATGAAGATGAGGTGCAAGCCTCGGTATTGGAACAACCAATTTCGTGGGATGCTTTTTTATCCTACGAAGATAAGTATTTGCGCGGCGGCGATGGTATGAAAAGTGCCGATAGAATTATTCCTGCGCCGCTTTCACCGGAACTCACAACCCGTATTCAAAACATGGCAATGGCGGCTTTTAAAGCTGTAGATGGTCGTGGCATTGTGCGGATTGATTTCTTGGTCAAGCCGGAACATGACGAAGTACATGTCAATGAATTGAACACCATGCCGGGGTCACTGGCATTTTATTTGTGGCAAGCCGGGGGTATGTCGCCCACGCAAGTGGTCGAAAAATTGGTCAGATTAGCCCGCACTGCCCATGCTGATAAACGCCGCAATGTGTATGATTACAAGACGAATTTGATAGCGGTGGCGGCAGGTCGGGGACTTAAAGGTACGAAAGGCGGCGTAAAAGCGTTGGGGAATGGTGTCACCAAAACACCCATTGCTTAGAATTCGTCTACAATAGAATGATATATAGTCAGGGAGTTTGGGCATTGGTGAGGCGAGTCGTGTGGGTGATGATGTTTTTGATGGGGATGCTGCTATTGGCAAGCTGCGATACCCTTGCGCCCCAAACCCCCACTGCTACCTTGCGCGGTGCTGTTGTACCCACTCGTATTCCAACCGAAACTCCTACAGCGACGTATACACCCTCCCGCACGCCAACCTTCACTGTGACACCTATCACACCTACGGCAACTGCCACGCCGATTATCACGAATACCATGACTGTTAGAGCAACGACAACCGACGCTGTTATTCTCACACCAAGCCGTATCCCACCGCTAACGCCCACCTCGCGCTCGCTGTTTACATCGGTTTCACCCACTGTTCAATTGATACTCACCAGCCTTGCCACACTGCCCGCCACTGAACTACCATCTATTCAGGCGATTGTGACTTTGCCCGCGACACTGATTGAAATTGAGGATGTCAATAACTTTGCCTATTCTGGCACGATTGACCGCCGCAATGTGGAATTTGCTTTCGTGTTTGTTGGCGAACAAGGCACAGTGATAAACATTCAAATGATAGCCGAATCCGGCGATTTAGACCCGTATTTGTTGCTGTTGGATGAAAGTGGCGAAATCCTCATTGAGAATGACGATGACCCGCAAGGCAGTGGGCGCGATGCCTTTATCGGTGATTTTGTAGTGCCTGTAACGGGCAACTATATGATTATTGCCAGCCGTTTTCGACGTGAGCAAGGTAGCACCACTGGGGATTTTACGCTGATGGTTTCGCAGGCTGAAGCCAGTGCTGAGGTAACAGAGCAACCAACCGCAATCGAAGGCGTGCCAAACATAGGTGCGGATACTATTGTAGAAGGTACGATAGATGATGATAACCCAACGGCTGAATTTACAATTGAAGTAGCCGCCGCTGCTACCATCGAAATTGAATTAACGGCACTTTCCGGCAATTTGGATGCTTATTTGCTGGTCTTAGATGCAGCGGGGACTGTCCTTATCGAAAATGATGATGACCCACAAGGCAGCGGGCGCGATGCTTATATCCGCGAATTTCAATTACCAGCAGCCGGGCAATATACGATTGTTGCCACCCGTTTTCGCCAAGTACAAGGCTCTACCAGCGGCGATTTTCGACTGCGCTACGCGATTTTGGATGAATAAACAGGCGTCAAGATAGACGCCTGAAAACGGGTTTATTTGGTGCTTTCGCCCACAAACCGATAGCCCACACCATATTCATTATGAATATACGTGGGATTTTTGATGTCTGGTTCTACCTTGCGGCGCAAATGCGATACATAAATGCGTGGGTAATGATGCTCACTCGTATATTCGGGTCCCCAGACCCACTCCAATAACTGCTGAAAACTCAACACTTCGCCCGGTTTCCGCACGAAAGTTGCCAACAATTTAAACTCAGTGGGGGTTAGCCGAATTTCTTCATTTTTGATGTGGACACGCCGTGCCTTCAAATCTACTGTTAGGTAGCCATCATCAAAGCGCGTGATGGTTTCGGTGGCTTCTTCTTGGATGCGGGCGCGGCGCAAGAGTGCCTTGATGCGAGCATGAAATTCAATCTTGCCAATGGGCTTAATCATGTATTCGTCCGCCCCGCGATTCAGCCCTTCAGCAATTTCGTGTTCGCTGATGGCATGTCCGGTCATCATCAAAATCGGCACATTGGAAATTTCGCGGATACGCTCACAAATGGTTAGCCCGTCCATGATAGGCAGCGCCACATCCAGCACCACCAAGTCATGGCGGGTATCTTGAAAAGTGCGTAATCCATCTAAACCAGTTTTGCGAACAGTGACTTCAAAATGATGCCGCTGTAAATCCAGTTGCAGCAACCGTGCTAGTTCTTCATCATCTTCGATTATCAAGATACGCGGATTCATAATGCTATCCTGTCATGGGCATAAAAATGTTACCAAATACAAAAGCACTCTTATTTTAACATTAGACTAAAAAATTCGCAGAAGGGTTTGTGTTGGGTAGATTCTGCTAATGGGCTATGCTATCATGCCCCGCCTGAATACTGTAGCCCACACCCCTAAAGTGGATGGATTTGTGCCATACCGTTCAAGCGATGAGCGCCGCAGCAAAGTGCAGATTGGCGCGGGCTGGTCAACCTGGGGCGGTATGCCGCCGACCCCTATCCCGGAGCGCGTGTTAGATGGCATCCCGGGCTTTCTGGTTTGGCTGACGTTGTTATTCAGCATTGCGAGTGCTGTGGCATTTCCACGTACCTTGCTCCTGATTGCTGGCTTAGTTGGCTTATATTCGGCGGTACGCTTTTTTTTGGCGGCAGTCTTTAACGGTGTTGGGCTGCGGGCAATTCGCCGTTGGGAAAAAACCGATTGGGTTGCCTATTATCAGCGAGAACGTAACGCAACCGCGCTCCCTTGGCAAGAAGTTCGCCATATTGTCATTATCCCCAATTATAAAGAACCTATGGCGGTGTTGCGGCGCACATTAGATAACCTCAGTCAACAATATGAGGCGCAACAGCGGCTGATCATTGTGCTGGCGATGGAAGCAGGCGAAGCTGATTGTGTACAAAAAGCCGAAGAATTGCTACGCGAATATGCCAGCCGATTTCATCATCTTTATTTTACGGTTCATCCGCGTGGGCTGCCGGGCGAGATGCAGTGTAAATCGGCGAATGAGGCATGGGCGGCACGCTGGATTAAGCGTAAACTCGTGGATGAATTGGGCTACAGCATGGATACCTTGTGTGTCACCACAATGGATGCTGATACGCGCTGGCATCCGCAGTATTTTTACGCCCTCACCAGCCATTTCGCACTGGATGCAGACCGGCATTTGCGTTTTTGGCAAGCACCGATACGCTATCATGGCAACATCTGGGATATTAACCCCATGCTGCGTTTGGTGAATGCCTATGCAAGCGCAATGGAATTGGCATATTTGGCATCGCCTTGGTGGAAAGCCATGCCCATGTCCTCCTATTCGCTGAGTCTGAAGTTATTGGATGCCAGCGGCTATTGGGATGGCGATGTGATTGCGGATGAATGGCACATGTTCATCAAAGCCTATTTTGCACGGCAAGGCAAAGTCTCGCTTAAGCCGATTTTGCTGCCCTTTATCGCGGATGCGACGATTGGCGAATCGCTCTATATTGAACTCAAAGAACGTTATTTGCAAACGTTGCGCCATGCGTGGGGTAGCAAAGAAGTGGGCTATATGCTTGCCCGCATGATTGACCATCCTGATGTGGAATTTTTGCCCGCATTGCGGTTGCTGCTGCGAATTATGCAAGATATTTTGCTGGCGGGGGCGGGCTGGGTGTTGATAACGATTGGTTCACAACTACCCGTGCTGCTACATCCCAACATTGCGCCGTTTGATTTGGCACGTTTTCTGGTGAATCCGGCATTGGAATTGCAAAATGCTGCACAAAATGTTGTCTATACCCCCGCTTGGATTATCATTGCGATTGCCTCCGCGACGGTAGTGGTGATGGGCATGGTGTTCTGGTTTCAGGATGTAGCAACGCGCCCGGAACGTACCAAACCGATGACATTGCGCGAGCTATTGTGGACGCTGCTGAGTTTTCCGTTATTGCCTGTTTTGAGTGTGTTTGTGTTGGCACTGCCGACGATTACCGCGCAGACTCGCCTTTTACTAGGGATTCCCTTGCAATTTAGAGTATCGAAGAAGATTTAATTGGGGGATTCTCTCTGTATTTTTGCCTGCCTATCGCGTATCATAACCCGCGATGCGTCGGGATGACGCAGCGAGTTTCCTCATAGGTTAAAAAATCACCATGGAAGAACGTATTCAAAAATTGATGGCGCAGGCAAATATCGGTTCACGCCGTGCCTGCGAAGAGTTGATTCAAGCGAATCGAGTATTGGTTAATGGCAAAATTGCTCAACTGGGCGATAAAGCCGACCCTAAAAAAGATGTCATTACTGTGGATGGAGAACGCCTGAAACTGGAGGCGCGGCGCTTACGCTACTTTGTGGTCAATAAGCCGCGCTTTATGCTTTCCGCTACAGAGACAGAAGAAGGCGATGACCGTCCCACTGTGCGCGACTCCATCCCAACCGACGACCATTTGTTCATGATTGGGCGCTTGGATTTGGACAGCGAAGGCATGATGATTCTGACCAATGATGGCGAATTGGCGAATCGGCTCTCGCATCCCCGTTATGAACATACCAAGACCTATAAAGTCACGGTAGATGGGCATCCCTCAGAAGCAACCTTGCAGCAGTGGGAACGGGGGGTTTGGCTGGATGGCAGCAAAACCGCGCCATGTTATATCAAAGTCATGGAAAGACAAACCAATCACACCATTTTACGGATTGTGATGATTGAAGGGCGCAAACGCCAGATTCGGCGCATTGCCATGATGTTAGGGCATCCGGTGAAACGGTTGTTACGCACACACATTGGGCAACTTGGCATCGGCACGCTGGAAAAAGGGGCTTGGTATGAACTAAGCCAAAAAGAAGTCGAAGTGATGAAACTGCCTGCGACGGAAGTACAATATTTGCGGCGGCGCAATCGGCGTCCACGCGTGAATTTAGAGGCAGACCATACGCCGATGATAGAACGTGCCACTGGGATAAAACCGACCCGACCCGGTACCATTGCCCCCATCCCATCGCGTCCGGGCAGCAAACGCAAACCCGTTGCCAATTCTGATTTGATGATAGAAGGGCGTCCGACTACTGAGAAAAAACGTCCCTCTATAAAGAAACGTCCATCTGATAAAAATCGCCCAATGGGGAAAACTCGTTCCTCCGGTGGTAGTCGTCCGGGTGGCAAAAGCCGCCCATCAGGTAAAATTCGTGTTCGGAAGACGCCTAAACGCCCAGCCTAGTCTATTTTATGAGTATCCAGCAAACTGCCGTAGCTCAATTTATTGCGCGACAACCCCTATATGACCGTCTGCGTTATGTATTGCACGCCGGCTTGCGCTTTTTATTTTGGTTGTTATGGCGCGGCGATGTGACTGGGTTAGAGCATATCCCAAAATCCGGTGGCGTGATTCTGATGATGAATCATGCCACTGCCATTGACCCGGTGATTTGCACGCGCCTCATCACCCATCGCTATGTGATTACGATGGCGAAAGTTGAGACGCTCAAAAATCCGGTGGTGTGGTTTTTTAATGGGTTGTGGGGCAATTTTGTGGTGAAGCGGGGTGAAGTAGACCGCTTTGCCCTGAATAGTTCGATAGAACTGTTGCAACACGGACAAATCGTGTTAATTGCGCCAGAAGGTACCCGCAACCGCGACGGTTTGAAACAGCCGCGTGAAGGCATTGCCTACATCGCCGCCAAAGCTGATGTGGTGATTGTGCCGGTAGCCGTCGTAGGGTCAGATGATTGGTTCAAGCGTCTCCTGCGTTTCCGGCGGGTATATTCGCGGGTGCATTTTGGCAGAGCTTTTCGCTTTAAGCTGCCCGCCAACCAACGCCTGAATCGTGAATTACGGGAACAAATGATGCAGGAAGCGATGTATCAACTGGCGTTGGCAATTCCTGACGAGTATGGGCGTTATCGTGGCGAATATCAAACTATCGCCAATGCCACTACAGAAACGATTATGTTTGTCTAAAATTTTATTCCCTATTTGTGAAAATTTCCTCTTGTCGCTGCCCTCATTCGGTTTTATAGTGGTCTATGGTTCATGATAAAAAAGGAGTGACTAACCAAAATTATCTTGTGGAGAGAGTTTAACAAGCGCCAGTGCCGGAACTTATCCGGCTGACGAGGTGACGGTTCTCTGTGCAAACACAGGGCTAACCCGTAATAACGGGGAAAATCGAATTATTCGGCGGATGCCGTCAGGGTGCAGTTCACCACCCTTCTCTATCTCTCCTCAGTTTTAAAGTGTGCCGACAAACACCAGCGGTAACGTTGGCAGTAAAACAGCCACTTGTGACGCCCGTAATTTTCATATCAATATTTTGGATTGCCACCCATCTGGATGCTTTTTTTGCGTCTCTGTGCGGTGGTATCCAACGTTCTGATGCATTGGATTCCAGCGAGGAGAGAGTCTTATGTGTGGTATTGTGGGGTATATTGGGCAGCGGGAAGCCGCGCCGATTATTGTGGATGGGCTAACGCGCCTAGAATATCGCGGCTACGATTCGGCGGGTTTGGCAGTTTTGAATGGCAAAATACATATCCGGCGCGATGTGGGCAAACTGCATAATTTGCGCCAACGTTTAGCCGAAAATCCGGTTAATGGCACATTAGGTATCGGGCATACACGCTGGGCGACACATGGTGTCCCCGCCGAACACAATGCCCATCCCCATATCAGCATGAATGGGCAATTCGTGGTCGTCCATAATGGCATTGTTGAAAATTATTTGTCCTTGCGTGCTGAATTAACTACCGCCGGTGTAACATTTCAATCGGAAACGGATACCGAAGTGATTGTGCAGTTGATTGAGCAATTGGCGCGGCTCGGCATCACCGATTTAACTGAGTTGGCACAGTGTGTTGTCCAACAATTGCGTGGCGCTCATGCGATTGTGTTGATGAGCAAATCGCAACCAGATAGATTAGTGGCACTTCGCATTGGGAATGCCGGTGGCATTGCGATTGGGATTGGCGAAAACGAATATTTTGTTGCGTCGGATATGCCCGCTATTCTGGATTATACTGACCAGATGATTTTTCTGGAGCATCGGCAAATTGCAACCATCACCGCCCACGGCTACACCATCAAAACGTTGGATGGCGATAGCATTGTGCCGGAAATTCATGTGATTCCCCATGACCCCGTAAGTGCAGCAAAGGGTGAATATCGCCACTTTATGCAAAAGGAAATTTATGAGCAACCCCGCAGCATCACCGATACGCTGGGTGGACGCATAGATTTTGAGCATGGGCGGGTCATCTTGCCAGATTTAAATCTGACACCGGAACGCGCCCAATCTATTTCGCGGTTGGTGACGGTGGCGTGCGGCACGAGTTATTACAGTGCCTTGGTAGGTAAATTTTATGTTGAACAATTGGCGCGGTTGCATGTTGAAGTGGATTATGCCAGTGAATTTCGCTATCGTGACCCCTTAATTGATAATACGACTGCCTTGCTTGCCATCACGCAAAGCGGCGAAACAGTGGATACGCTGGCAGCGATTGAAGAAGCCCACACCAAAAATACCCTCGTTTGGAGCATTGTGAATGCCATTGGCAGTCAAGCGATGCGCGTTGCTGATGGCTATATTAGCATGAACGCGGGACCCGAAATTGGCGTCGCCTCGACTAAAGCATTCACCACGAGTATCGTTGACCAATATTTGCTGGCGTTGTATCTGGCGCAATTACGCGGTACAGTATCATCGGCACAATTACGACACTATATTCAGGATGCTGCCCAATTGCCCAATCTGATTAGTGAGGCATTGGAACAGGAAAAAGTCGTACAACACATCGCTGAAAAATATGGTGATGCTGTCAATTTCTTGTTTGTAGGGCGAGGCATTCAATATCCGATTGCGCTGGAAGGTGCGTTAAAACTCAAAGAAATCAGCTATATTCATGCAGAAGGCTATCCAGCAGGCGAGATGAAACATGGTCCTATCGCGCTGATTGATGCCAAAATGCCTGTTTTAGCCATCGCTTTGCAGGATTCACTTTACGAGAAGATGATTAGCCAAATTGAGCAAGCAAAGGCACGCGGGGGGCGCGTCATTGCGTTGGCGACACAAGGCGATAAATTTATTGCTTCGCGGGCAGATGATGTCATTTATTTGCCGCCCATGCCGCCGTTATTAAGCCCGGTTGCCAGCGTGATTCCGTTGCAATTACTGGCGTATCATAGCGCATTATTGCGTGGCGCAGATGTTGACCAACCGCGCAATTTAGCCAAGAGCGTCACGGTAGAATAAAACGAACCAATCATGTTTAAAACCGCCATGTCGCCTTTTGAAAAAGCGTTGGCGGTTATTTTCAATCTAAAATAGCCGTTATTTTATTTCAGCTAATGCCCCGGCAATGTCTGCAGCAACCCGCGCATTGTTAATCAGCAAGGCACGATTAGCTTTTATAGACTGTTCTCCGGTGATTTCGGCGATGCGTGCCAGTAAAAACGGCGTGAGGGCTTTGCCATGAATACTTTGTTTATCAGCTTCGGCAGCCGCTTGTTGGATGGCGGATTCAGCAATTTCGTCGGGCAACGCCTCCGCTTGTGGCACTGGCACAGCGATGAGAATGCCATGTTGCGCGTTTAATTCGTGGGCAGCCCTGATTATCTGGGCTGCTTGCTGCGCGGATTCAATGCACACATCTACTGCTAAACCACTGCTGCGGGTATAAAACGCCGGTAATGTAGCGGTGTTCATACCCAAAATCGGAACACCTTGCGTCTCTAACACTTCCAGTGTTAGCGGCAAATCCAAAATAGATTTTGCGCCGGAACAGACCACCGCAACTGGAGTACGCCCTAATTCGATTAAATCTGCCGAAACATCAAAAGGATGACCACGATGAACACCGCCAATACCGCCCGTCGCAAAAACGCGAATCCCGGCTTGATGTGCCACAATCATGGTTCCTGCAACAGTGGTCGCAGCATTTTCCTTTAAGCCAACGGCTATCGGAATATCGCGGCGGCTGCATTTACGCACACTACCGGGTTGGGTTTGTGCCAAACGTTCAATGTCGTCATGTGATAAGCCGACTGTGATTGTGCCGCTGAGAATGGCAATTGTTGCGGGAACTGCCCCACCGCTGCGAACTGCCGCTTCCATTGCCAGTGCTGTATCTCGGTTGGCAGGATACGGTAAACCATGCGTAATCAACGTGGATTCAAGCGCCACTATGGGACGATTTTGGGCTAGGGCATCCGCCACATCAGGCGCAATTTTTAGCTGTGTTTTCAAGTGAAATTCTCTCACGGGATGATAAATGAATGAATTGGCAAATTATTGTAGCGACAAGTGGCAAAAATAAAACCGCCCACTGTGTTAGCAGTGGGCGGTAAACTGAGTCCATCACTACAGACGTTTATTCTTGAATATAGAATGCATCCACAGTCATACCCAAAGCGTGATCCCGCTGTTCAAGAATGAGGAAATGTTCACCCCCACCCATGCCGTAAATCATCACTGGTACACCGTAAGACGAGTAGCCATACTGGCTGAAGTTGGTGATGGCAAATGCCAAATCATCATTGGTAGACAATTCGCACGGCACATTTTCGCCTGCTACCACCAAGCACAAGCGCACATCACGGCTGTTGTAACCCGTTGTTTGGAACAACGTCATGGCATTGCCACTGACAATCAATTGAACAATACTCCCGGCTTTGGTGGTAGTATGAACTGTCTTGTTCATTGGACCGTAAGGTAAGCCATAGAAAGATGTTGTGGATGCCCATGCAGAAGGTGGCTCATATAACAATTCTGTAGCTGTATTATCATACACACCGGGCATCAAAACATTGGTAGCTTGATCAAAGACGACAATGCCGTCAATCTGCACTGATTCGTAAGAGAGCAAAGCAGTATCTACCACACGAATATCCACGATATATTCACCGTAGGGCATCCCATAATAGGAGAAGCCATATTGATAGCCAAACCATGGATTAATACGGTCAGCATTGAGAACATCCCATGATAAGGTGTTGGTAGTCACAGTGTCACACCATACATCGTTCTTATTCGGCGGATTTCCTTCATAATATGTCAAGTCGCCCGCAGATGGAAATGTCTCAAGACTGGTGGTAGGTTTAAAGCAAATCCGAATATCTCCTCCATAATAGTCAGTCGCAGTGACGACAGAGAAACCTGTGCCTTCAATACTGAAGTTCAAAGATGCGCCCGATTGCGAAGTGGCTGCGGTGTAATTGCCTAACGAACCAAACGTATATTGTTGGCACCAACCGACGGTCTTGTCGCAGTAATAATCGTTTTCGACTTGACCTGCGCCTACATTGTTGTTGAAGTTTAAGACTCCATCCGGCAAGAAACTGTCATAAACCCCAGGTGTGAGTTTGCTGCCGCCGACCACTTGGAAACCATCTAGGTAGAATGTTCCCGGAGTTAAGGTCGTAAACATGATGGTCTTGAGACCCGGCACCGCTAATTCTGGCAATTCACTGCTGTTCACAGCGACCTGTTCACCTGCTGCCATGTTTTTCAATACGCAGTCTGTAGACGAGTCAATTTCAAATTGGAAGCCCGTCCAGATGATATTGCCGGATATTTTAACACCTGTGGCTTGTGGTCCTACGCAGATGAGTAGTTGGTTACTCTGGTAGTAATACTGCAAACCACTATACAGAATAACAGTCAGAGGTTCGCCCGTTTGAACTTCAACATTCAGCAAAGCAGTA
The DNA here is from genome assembly GCA_022842885.1 of Anaerolineae bacterium. Classification (GTDB taxonomy): domain Bacteria; phylum Chloroflexota; class Anaerolineae; order Aggregatilineales; family Phototrophicaceae; genus JALHOR01. The sequence goes on along the minus strand of JALHOR010000005.1, from coordinate 38,589 downwards.
TGCCCTGCACCGTAATAATTCATGAAACCGTATTGGTCAACGGCGGCACTGTAGGTTTGTTCCGAGTAATAGCCTGTGATAGGGAAAGTGTAATCTGACCAACGATCTGCCGGATAAGTTTGAATATAGCGTGTGCCACCCACTGCCTCATTTTCATTGTAGAAACCGGGCGGTGTTGTCAGCGCAACTGGTTCGTTAAAGATTTGCACATAGTCTACCAGAATGCCCGTATTCAATCCCGTATAAGAAGGTCTGGGGGCTGAAGCAACAGCATAACGGGTGGTTGTGAAACCATCTTCGGCATCACGGACGCGCACGGTATAGGTATTTAGCGGCAAACCCACCACCATCCGGCGAATATCATAATCATAGCCAATGTATTCCTGCTGGTAGGTAAAGCAGTTGGCACCCACTGGGAACGTTGCTTTTAACCCATAGCAGATTTCGGCTTCACCAGCAAATGGATCGCGTGGCATCCCAATCTCAAAACCCGTTCCGATAAAATCGAAGGTAGCACCCGCACCGGGGGTCAAACTTCGTCGGGCGCTGCCATTGGTGTAGTAATAGAAATAGGATGTCTCCCAATTACCTTTGCCTAATTCGCTTAACGATACCGAATCCACATAGAAATTGCTGGCACCGTTACCGATAAATTGCAGCGTGTTAGCACCGCTTAAGCTAGGCGTAAAGACTTGGTAGAAGGTGTACCAATTATAGAGATTGTTTTGGTTTGATTCCAGCATACCATTAGGTGTCGCCAAGCGCATCTTGACCTCACCATAATTAAGGTACACTCGTGCCTTGACGACATATGATTTGCCGGCAGTTAGATTAAAGCTGGCACTCTCAATCCCTTGATTGGGGTTTGTTGTAGTGACACTGTAAGAGAAGTAACCATCATAGACGGGCCAATAACTCTGGACGATAGATGCCCCATTTGCGGCTGTCCAATTGGTTGCACTTTCCATTGTGCCGTTGTTTATCAGATTAACATAGTCTGTATCGTAGTTGATGCGTGGGCTAGTGGCTTCATATACACCGGCAGTCAATGGCGCGGTTGTATTCACAAATTCCAAAGCATCAAAATAGAATGCCCCATCGTCCAAAGTGGTAATTGAGACAACATATTCCCCGATGTTGGATGGATGGAACTTAAAACTCACCGGTTGCTGATACCCAATTGTTCCTGTTGTAGAAAGGGTTTGACAATTGGGAGCAAGTTCCTGTGTCAAAGGTACATTCACGGCACGGGCGCAAACCACAATGGGCGAGTTACTGAAACTCACTGTGGTATACAAAATCAAACTGTTAACGCCATTGGTGCGGAAAACAACACCGGAACCCGCCTTGCTGGTCAAATCATAATTGAAATTGGATGCATAGTAATCGGTGACAGTTGCCCATGTTCCAAAGTAATTGAAACGGTTATCTGCTTCACGATTATTATAGTTTGCCTCATAACGAGTGCCGAGCGTCAGAACTTCCAAGGCTTCTAGGTTGGGTGTTGTCCAATTAGTATTGGCAGGCGCGAACCATTCCTCATCGTAAACCGCCACAGTATCAATCTTCATGGTGATTGGTAGTTCCCACGGATATTGATGGGGAATGGGTAAGCCATTATCCCCTAACATCTGGACTGTTACCCCATAAGCGCCAGTAGGTAGTCCAAGGATACTGCGTTGGCTTTTACCAATATAACCTTGATAGTTGTTCTCAAATGTTTGGCAACCATTCGCCCCGCCACCGGCTTGATTCATAACTTGCTGCGGAGTTGTTGCGTTTTGCTGGTAACAAATCTGGATAGCATCGGTGGAGTAATCGCGGGTAAAGCCGACTGAGAAGCCTGTACCGGTCATACGGAAGAACATCCCCCCAAATTTAGCTGAGTTAGGGGCTTGATCAATATAAGAACGGTTGGCATAACCTGACGCATAATAATCCACCAGTGCCGGGTTAACATTGAGGGCTGCTGGATCGAGCGTGTAAGTGCCACCAGTTGCGGCTGTGCCACTAAAGTTTCGCAGACCAGGATAATTCTCTTCATAGACACCAGCACTGAGAGGTGCGCTGGGATCAAATAAGCGAATGAAATCCATTGTCATCGGCAAGGCTTGGTCACGATTACGAATTGTTACCCAACAACCATTGACCGTATCGCAAACAGCATCATTAGTGTCAACCGGATGGGTCGTTTGGTGAACATACAAACCAACTGCGTCTACTGGAATACAAGCGGTCGGATTGTTGCTAGGTGTGTTTAATGCCCCATAGCAGATATCTACATCGGCATAGGTTAGATAAGCTAAACGACCATATTCAAAGCCCTTACCACGAAACTCGAAGTAAACACCACTGCCGCGAATGTATCCATAGCTTTCGCTCATATCAGAGGCAAAACCGTCGGTAATAAACGTCATGCCGCTAAATGGCAAAAAGCGGATGCGCGGGTCAGTATTTTCAACTCGTTCCAAGTCAGTGATTTGTAGGTTAGGTTTATTGCCCAGAACATGTATTGATTTCAAGGTTAGGGGCGTACTTAGTGCTGGTGCCGACGTGTTCTGTAACCGGATGGTATATAGATTGGTTGGGTTTAAGCCGACATAGGTTATTGCATAGTCACCCAAAGCAATATCCGACCGTGTTAGCGCCAGTGGCGTTGTTGTTGAACCCCCATTGATGGTGTTACATTGCGGGCTACCAACTGTCCCAGCAGTCGCGCCTGTATTGACGCACAAGCTATAGGTTGCGGTAGTCGAATAATACAATTCAGTCAGCAAAATGCTGAAACCACGCGCCCCTTCGATAGTAAATTCAATGGATGCTCCACCATTGCCAGAGGTGATATTGGAATAATTGAGTGGCGTTGACCAAGTACCATTAAGGTTTACGGCAGAGGTTGGGTCTAACCCGAACAGTTTGGTTGCTTCATAGATACCTTCAACCAAATTTGCTCCCTCACGTACTTGGATAGCATCTAGATATAGCGAGCCGAAATGTGTCAGATTAGTGATGGTGACGTTATAGTGACCATTGACATCAACATAGGGGGCACTTGCGGGTGCATTGACTTCCCGCGTAGTAGATGTTGACCCAATCAAATTTTCGGTTGTGCAGAATGGTTCAACAGGCGTACCCGTGAGTTTCGTCCAGCATACTCGCACATTGGTATTGGTATAAAACCCATTATAGATGATGATGCCTGTAGCTGGCTCAGTTGCGCCCACCTCAAAGGATACTGTTGCCCCTGCGGTAGCGGTCACATGATAAGTTTGATACAGGTGTGAATAATCGCCTTTGACTGCTGTCCAAGTGAAATTATTCTTGGGACCATAGGTCAGCAACAATTTATCGTTGGTATCTACTGCTGCATCATCATACAGACTTCCTAAGCTACCGAGTGTGCCATAGACTTGGATAGCATCAATGACAACCCGGCTAGGCGGTTGTGGACCAACGGGCGAAATTGTGATGGTGTAATCGCCTTGCTTGAGACCAGCCACCGTAAACGGCGATTGATAGCGAGCGCCATAATCAAATGTATCCATGCCGTAGGATTCGTCATAACCTGCTAGTGTTCCTTCACCTTGAACACGGATATTGATGTTACCACCCAAATAATCAAAAGCCGTCAATAGTGAGAAACCAGTGCTATTGCGAATACGGAAGGTCATGGTGGCAGCCCCTGTACCGACCAATGCGGTCCCACCACTGTGATAATAGAAATTATCGGTTGCCCAACTCCCAGTTTGTTGCAGGATACCGTTGCCAATGGTGTCTTCGTAGTAGCCTTCGATGAGTTGATCACCATAAATTACTTGGTAGCCGTCTACGATGAAATAGCCAGGTGTTAGGGTAGTTAGGCTGAAAGTCCGGTTGACAGCACCACCCGTTGTATTTTCTAACAAGGGGAGGTTGTTTTTATTGAATGCCACTTGGGGCGCAGTGAATAACCCATTCGTAAGAGTACAGCGAGTACTGTTGATAAGCGAGTGCTTGAGTGTAGCGGCTGTATATACCACCTGCCCATCGGCACCATCTACACATGCCAACAAATCTCGGCTGTTTAGGTAATACAATGGTCCAGTCTGTACAATAATTGTCGCTTCGTCTGTAGCAGAACCGGCTGCCCCTAAATTGAGATTGAGAAGTGTATTGGCACCAGCATCATAGTAACTAAGCGCATTGTAGGCTGTAATGGTACCCACATACGAACTATTGCTGTACCCATAAGCTTCACCGCCGCTAAAGGTGCGCCAGCGATTCTCGGGTAGCAGTTGCAGTGCCGGCTTACCTGCTACACTGTAATCGTCATTGGCTTCGATTGATGCTGTGATAAGAGGCGGCAATGTTTCATTGAAGATTTGGACATAATCTACAGCAATGCTGCCAAATGCATACAGACTAGAGCGAATAGCTGTATCTGTGTAGGTGTAAATGGTATCGGAATAACCATCTTCCACATCCCGAATACGCACTTTATAAGTATTGTTGGGTAAGCCAACAACAGTGCGAGTTACGGTAGCAGCGTAGATCACATACTCATTTTGATATGTCAGGCAAGTGTTGGGGGTTGCTGTTCCATAGCAAATTTCGGTTTCACCACCACGCGCATCAATCAGTGTGGCAATGCTATAACCTGTTCCAGTGAATTCAAAATTGGCTTCGGCACCTTGTGTTTTGCTACGGGTGACAGAATTTCCGTAATAGACATAATAAGCCATTTCGGTCTGCCACAAACCACCTTCGGTAACTTCAACATTATCTAGATAAACCAGTGTAGTGCCACTGGAAGCAGATGATGTGAGCCGCAATGTTAATGTTTGGTTACTAACAGGCGTATATGTGAAGCGC
>JALHOR010000005.1:0-33728 GCA_022842885.1 Anaerolineae bacterium | reverse complement strand
AGCGCATGGGGTGCCATGCAAATATCGGTAATGTATTGGCATCCAATGTAATCGCAGATCCAACAGGTGTTCCGCCATTATATAGTTGCATGGTGAGTGTGGCATCATAATTCTGCCCAATATAGACACGTCCACTGACAGTATATTCGCGTCCAGCTTTGACAGGCAAAGGCAAACTAGAGACTCCACCACCAGCACCTGGACGGAAACCAAGCGAGAAGAAACCACTGTAAGCATTGTACATCCGTGCAACATCAGAGACAGGGGCTACACCTGACCACATTACATTGGCAAGGTCGCTTTCCATATCGCCATTGATTGCCAAACTGACGACTGAGCTATCATAACGAATGCCGGGAGCATGGTCATCATAGAGACCAGCGGTCAATGGGGCAGTTATTACGGGTTTGATAGCATCAAGCAGCATCAGACCGCGGGTGCTACCCAAAATGGTAACAACATATTCATTGGCTGATGGGGTATCATTCAAGTAGACCGTAACTGGAATTTGATTACCAATGCCTGAGTCATTGTCTACGGTTGAGCAGCGACGAGTTTGCGGGCTGCCGATGATTTGCGAACAGACTTCGTAATCGGCATAGCCATAGTTTATGTCACGATAAATGACTAAGGCATTCGCGTTACTACCGCCGGTGTTCACGCGGAACATCACCCCCGCACCTACAGAAGCCTCCGCAGTTGTAACCCAATCATAATCAGCATTGGATTGTGGCAGATAATACAGCGAATTTGTCTGCCAACCACTGCCTAGATAATGGAATTTGTTCTCCGACAGGCGATTAACATAACTAGCTTCGTTTTTGATATTGTTGGTCAACGGCGTCAGAGTCGCTGGATTGGTATTATAGACATTCACCCCATCAAACCACATCTGCAAAGGCATTGCATAATACGGATGCTGAGTCGGCAAATTATTGTCATGATCCATCAACAATACGACAGTATAGGTGTTGTTGGGCAAACCTAAAATGGGGCGCTCGGCTTGGTAAACCGTGTAGAGCGATTCGTTATCTACACTATGGCAAATCCCATTGCTCAACACATCGTTAATTTCTGCCGAGTCAAAAGGTGCGGTTTTGGGCGGATTCATCCAGCATATCTTGACAGCATCTGAGAAGTAATCCATGCGGAAGATAGGTGCAAACCCCGTCCCTTGAATATTAAAGGCAATCGCATTGCCCACACCACCGGGACCTTGCAAACCATAAATAGTTCTACCCGTTTGGATACTGCTGCCACCTGAGTCATAGTAAGCCTCAATTGTGTTGAGGTTAAACTCAGACTCATAATAGTTAGTCGTATAATTCATCAGCACTGGGTTAGAGGCGGTAAATGTTCCAGGTGTATTCTGAGCTAAATATTGAATATTGCTGGTGAAATCCTCGTACAGACCTGCGGGCAAACTGCTATTGCTGTTTAAGACAGTTACTCGGTCTACATTGAATGCTTCATTGGTAACACTAAACATTTCGATGGTATGTTTGCCATTGGCACCGGGTCCCCAAGTGTCGCTGGCAAACATGCTTTCACGAATAATGAGTTGCCCTAAAGTGGGTTGTATCAACTCATCGCCATTCGTGAGCGTCCCATCTGTGTTAACTACGCGATAAGCTGGTTCAGAGCCGACTGGGCGGCTGTTAATGATAATACATTTACCAAAATCGTTGACAGCCGCCGTACCAAGCGCACGGTCAACACAGACATACCACTGGGTGCTATCCGAATAAGTGTACAGATATTTGAAGTACACTGTATCAGCATTGGCATCAATTTCAAATCCAACAAATGGACCTGCGAATGACCCAGTGTAGTAATTCATCAAGGTAACAGTACCATTAGATGTTATATAGCTGTAGATGGTGGCATCTGGTGCCCAGCTATCATCAATCCCATTTCCAAAAGCGAACATGTTAAACTGATCATCTTCGTATGTTCCCAGCATCGTTCCTTGCGGACTTAAGGTATCGGGATAAATAACGATAGAGTCAATCAACAATCGCCCAAATAGAGGAACATTGATATTGCTGACCGTCACTTGATAAATTTTATCGGGTGAATAGCCCCAGAACGGGCGGAAAGTATTGTAGGCTGTGAACGTTGTTGCTGGATTAGGTGTGTTATTATAATCTTGGCAAATGTCCGGTGTTCCAACATCTGTTAGATTTTTTACACAGATACGATAAGTTGCACCAATCAGATAATCCAGCGTTGTCCCTAATGAGAAACCCTTGGCATTGGTGAAGGTGAACGAGAAACTGGCACCCGGCAATGAACCGCTGTTTTTTGTGCTGAAGGCAATAGTGTTCGATAACCCAAACTGGGTCAGTTGCTGCCATTCATTATTGAAGATGTTGCGAATAGCAAGTTGGTCAACATCGTAATAACCGGGCTGCAATGGGTCGGGATTTGGGTCGCCCTCAGTGCTATCCAAGATGCTGACGGCATCAATCGTCAACGGATACCCTTGGCTCAGGTTGACAAGTTGAACCCCATATAGCCCATATGTAGTGCCTTCGCAAGACACGGTATACCCACCATAGATTGTGTCTGTCAAACTGGTCTGCGAAGGTGTTGCCCGCGTCGAGCAGTTAAGGCTAGTTGGACCAGCCGAGTAGGTTGTTTTGTAGACATTGTTATTGGAAGTCGGTTCCAATATCCAATTAAGGGGATTCAATTCCGTAAAGGTTGGCGTCTCACGGAACAAACGCAATTGCCATTGATCGTAGGAGAAGCGCCCGTTCATATATAGCACAAAACCGGTGCCACGGAATTTGAAACTGGCATAATCACCCGATGTTGTGGTGGTATGCAGTGTGTTATTGATGCTTGTTAAGCTGGATTCAGCATACCAATCGCCTGGTTCAACACCATCGCTGTTGGTATACGTAAAGACGAAGCTGGCATCATCGTACAAGCCTTTGACCGGAATAGTATTGAAAATACGCAAGGTAACGCGCATTTGCTTTTTAAACCCATTGCGGTCTTCAACATCGTAAGTGAAGTCACGGCAGCCGCTTTGCCCATCAGCCGTCACAATAGTGATTTTGCCATCTATAGAAATATTGCTGAAAGCTGTCGCCAACTGCGGCGTATCAAACAACAGGGGGTTTTCGCAGGTTCTGAATTCCAGTGGTTCAGCTTCTTGCGGGTTGCCATAGATATATGGGAAATCAGCGGCATCGTTTTGAGCAAATTCCACCTCAAATGGGTTAAAGACCACATAGGGGCGCAATTGAACAATGACTGAACCTTCCGAACCAGTCGCCGTATACTGATAACCCGGCACAGTGTTAATGGGTGTATCATCGGTTGGCGTAATGGCAAAGCGCAAGATACCATCTTTAGAAGTACCGGATTCATCAGCTACCGTGTAATTGACGACGACTTCATTGGGCCAAATGCCATTGATTTCGGGATTGGCTGTGAGTGTGTCATCTGTATAGTAATGCAACGGCGGGCAGTATTTAATCACACTACCGGTTACGTTGAAACCTTTATTCATTTCTGTGAATGTACCATAGGTGCATTGTACGCCATACTCATGTGCCACAGCATAGCTGTTGATGGTAAAGGTTAAATCACCAAAACCGCCTTCGACCAATGGACGTAAGCCACTGCCCGGAACTGGCACGCGCACTGCTTCCATATCAATCTGCATGGAACTATCTTCCACGAAGGGCGGCAGCGTGAAATCAGGATCGTCTGGGTCGTTGTCGTCGTTGATAGTCAATGGGCTAAATTCAAAGGCACCAATATCAACTAAGCCTAATGTCGCGCCGGGTGGGGTCGTAGTCGGATAATCTAGACGCAAGGGCGGCGGGTTAGGATTGGCAATCGTCATATCAATGATGCGGTTGTTCCGTCCGCTGAAGTCGCGGTCAAAATCCAGTGGGTCAATAATCCCGTTCAGGTCTTCATCACCGAAATCTACTGCTGCCGAGAAGGTTTGCGGATTATCAGTCATTTGTCGCATGGCATAATAATCGGGGGTGAAATCCACCAGATTCAACGGAATATTGTTATCGGGGATGCTATCGTTATTCAGGTAATAACCCAAGAAATGCGTAGCCGGGTCAATCCCCCGAATATTGTCATTGGCACTGGCTACCAGCGATGCTTCGCAAACACCCCCCGATGCTGGTGTAAGGCTGGGGTCGGGGCGTACATTGGCAAAGAACCAATTGTGTTGTGCGCCTAAATTATTGGTAGTGCTACCGATACGGTCGCATTCGTAACCGAGGGCATCATCAATAACAACTGTATCAATGACCAGCCCTTTGTCTATCACATTATCGTAAATCAGATTGTTATGGATTTCCCATTTTTGGTCAGCGTCATTAACAATGCTGCCCAAAGCTGGAAAGTTATCAGGAATGGCATCACCGCGTGCGATGATGGCACCATATAACGCATCGGCTGTCAGGTTGTTGATGACGGTGTTATTCAAGAAATAGAAATTGCGAACATAGTATATATTCACAATAGGACCGCCAGAACCCAGGGTATCACTGCTATCAGTCGTATTGCTCAGAATAACATTGCCCATGATGCGGGTCTCTAGCGTGCTGCCACTGGGGGATCCGGGGGCAGTCGTGCGTGTTTGGACGATAGTTTCGGCAAGGTTATTCACAAAGGCATTGTTCACTACATCCACGGCGCTGTTATCCGCCCAGAAAGTGGCTGACCAGTCGTTAGGACCAAACGAACTGTTCAGGCTAACATTGCCGCGCACTTCGTTGTACTCAAAACGCACACGGTTAGCGTTAGTACCGGAGTCACGTACTTCAACCGCTGTTGCAGGTACGCCACCGGGAAATGGTACTCGGTTGTTGATAAATGTATTATCTTCAATGGTTGTGCCATGGCTGCCACCCAAAATACGAATAGGGGTGACTTCGGTGCTGTTCCATCCAGTATAAGTAATGCCATCAAGGGTAACTTCGCCCATGGTGCTACGGCGAATGCCGGAATTTTGACTGTTAAAGAAGATGGCAACTTGTGGTTCACGGATACCGTTCCCAGTATTGCCAGCTTGCGTCTTGGTGAAGATGAAGTTGAACCCGCTGAACATCACCCCATTGGCACCATTGTTGAAGTAGATTTGCCCGGTATGGTACAAATCGCTCACTTTGGTAGTGCTAAATAGAATATTGGTGTTGTCATAATACTGGGCATTCATCCAGAAGATGCTGGGCGGATTAACTGCGCTGGTCACATCATCATAGGAAGTAACGATGGTTTTGGGGGTTGTCCCCGGTTGACCAAAGATACCATTGATGAGCAGCGGCGAGACATATTCGCCCGGCATCAGAACGACACAGGTATTCGGTAGGGTGACATCGGCAATGGCATCTGCCGGATGCAGATAGGGATGGTCAATTGTGCCAAGAAAATTGACATCGCCCATCAAGGTATCGCCGGGATTTGCCAGCCCAACATATTTAAATTGGGTGCACTCTGTCAAGTCAAATTGGTTCGGTGGCACATTAGAATTGATAGTGTTGTTTAGGTTGAACTTTGGCGACCCCAAAACGGTCATGCCTGCGCCATATTGCATATCAAAACCGTTGGCTTGCGAACCAAAGGGCATTTCGACCACACGGCTTTGTAGATAGTTTAGGATATTATCTACGGCACTTTCGGGTCCACCCAATGCCACATCAGGATTAAACGAGGTTGCGGTTGCTCCAGTCATGCTGACATTGCTAGTATTAGATTTCAGCAGTGCCACCATCCCAGCAACATGGGCAGCGGCGGCAGATGTGCCGCTGAAACCGCTGTTGCAATAATCCCCGATTCCAAATTCATCTAAAGGATCTGGATCTGGGTCTGGTACAGATATAACTGACCCAAACGAAGTATCTACACTCGCCAAGCTGACAATTTCTGGCTTCGTTTCGATACGATTTAACGGGAATGTCCACGACGCCGGCGCTGTTCCATTTGCTTGATACACCGGACCCTTGGAGCTATCGGGCAAAATTTTATAGTTGCGCGTAAAATCCGAACAGAGCGCACCAACCGCAATCGCATCGGGTGAATCAGCGGGGCGACCAATATTGCCTGCATAGGCAATGGCAGTTGCAGGGGCGGAATCAATTGCCCCGTCCCCAGTGACTTGGATTTGAATAGTCACTGGACCACCACCACTCCAAAATCCGTTCACCACAACGGTGACGAGGCATGAATCATTGATGGTATCGTCATCTTGATCTCTTGTCGGCGTACAGCCAGCAGCAGAAAGTTGATCACCTGCCTCCGGCGCACCAGCAGAGTTGCCGTCAAATGCCCCCAAACTAATTTTGGGACGATTGTTCGTGGAGAACCAATTAGCTGTGCTGTAACTGACATTCACAAATTCGGTGGGACGCACAATAACCGTAAAGCTGACAAAGCCACCGCTATAGTTGAAGGTGGTTTGCCGACCATTGTTATTGCCAGCCGCAGCGATAACCACGCGCCCTTCGTTGCGGGCAAGTGAAATTTGATTATAGGGGTCTTGAGCCGGGTTATTGTGGTTGCCAGTGCCATCACCGGGGGTAGCCGCCACACCCAAATCCAGCGCAATTAAGATGACATCCATATCATCTGCCCGTGCTTGGGCAATAGCATTGCGTAATGTGCCGTAGCTATTGGCTTGGTATAACGAAACTTGTGAATCAGGCGCAATATCGCAGATGACTTGCACCACACTGGCACCATGGTTATTATTCGATGCAGCGACACCAGAACCCAGTATTGTGCTAGTCAAGCAGGTGTATTCTCCAGAATATGGAAACATGCCTTGGCTGGAGTTAAAGCCAGTATCAATGACGGCGATTTTGACGCCCGCGCCACGAACAGCCGCCACGGCACTGTGCCAATCTTCGACACCGAGTGCATCAAATGATTGCAAGCCGCCGGGACCAGCGTTTGCGCCGACTGGGCCTGTTGACGATGCCAAAATGGGGGTGTCTAACCAAATAACGGCGCTGTTTTCTAAGACCGTCTGAATCCCGGATAAGGGGAGATAAACTTCAGCATTGTTAGCGGTAACAGCAATGACGCTGCCGCCTGCTTCAGCGATGACGGGCGCAATATCACTACCTTCACTGAACCAAACTAAAAGGTGCAGCAAGCCATCACTATCAATATCCAATTGACGATTGGCAATTTCAACTGTGGCTGTTTCGCCATCGCCATTTAAGGTCGCTTCGACCAATGTCAATAGGCTTGGGGCAACTTTGGTTGCCGGGTCTACTGCCATCGGAATCGCCGTGGACAGCACTTCTTCCGGTTTTTCGCCAAAAGCACTTAGCACCACATCGTCTAGCATCAAGCTATCGCTGGCACTAAAGGCAAATTCGGTGAGGGCATAATCTTCTGGCAAACCTGTTACTAGCGCGGGAATATCATTGACTATAACCGTCAACACGCCTGTTTGGGCAGTCACTGATAGGGTATGCCAGCTATTCAGTGCCAACACATCCTCAGCACTGCCAGCGGCAAGGATAACATCGCCATGTGCCAGCGATACACCATCTTTGTTGATGGTAATGTTGTAAGGCGCTAATGCTAGCGCAAAATCACCAGTTGCCAGCAGATTAAACCGCGCGGTCAACTGAAATTCATTCAAATTGAGGGCTTCGGCAGGGGCAAATGCGCTGCCAGTGGCAAATAAGAGCGCGGGATTGGTTTCTTCCGCTGCCACAATGTTCGCGCCACTCACTGCCCATTCGGTGGGTTCGGTGCTGAAATCGGCACTTAACACAATGTAAGTTTTTATTTCGGCAACTGCTTCTTCAGTAGCAGTGGGGGTTTCTAAAACGACTTCTTCTGTTGCCAGAATTTCGGTTGTTGCTTCAGCAACGGGAGCGTCGGTTGCCGTGATAGCAGGTTCAGGTGTTGCCGGAAGTACAATGATAGTGGTTGTTGCATCCACCACCGCTGCCGCAACATTATCTAAAGCTACGCTGCCTGTGTTATCCAGACCACTGCTAAAAATAATTAAACCTGCGCCAAGTGGGGCAGGGTCAGTATACGCAATTTGCGGAACACCATTAACACTGATGCCAATGGTTGCGTCCGCTGCTGTAATTGTCACATCGAACCAAGTGGGTTCGTCTGTTGCAGCCGCTACACCCGCTGCCAGCAGTAATTCGCCGCGATATAAACGGGCTGCACCAAGCGCATTGAATATCACGCGGTAGCTTTCTTTGTCAGAACGCACCGCAATTTCAGCGGTGTTATCAGCATCCATTTTCAGCCGTGCCGAAAGCGCGAAATCTGCCTGAACAAAGTCAGTGATAGCAAGCGGGGCTTGTGCTAATGTTGTTGTCAGATAAGCATCGTCGCCATCTGCGCTCAATGCCCAACCTTCGCCCGTCCAACCTTCACCTACCCAATCGGTAAAATCATCGGTGAAAGTAGTGATATAAACCGAAGTTTCGGAAGCTGTCGCATTGGCAACGGGCGCTTCGGCTGTCGTTTGTGGCATTTCAGTATTTGCCACGCTAGGCGTGGATTCTGCCGGAACAGGCAAAGTAACTTCTGCGGGTTCGGCAGTGGTTTCAGCAGGTGCTTCCTGCCCAAAAACCGGAACTGCCAACAGCAGTACTAACAATAGCCCCAATAACCGCAGGCTAATGCGTGTACCACTGAATTGACGACGCTGAAAGGTCGGGTGCATATTTTCCTCCCCAACTGACAATAGGTGATAACTTATAGGGTGACAATATTCACGAACATTACTGTTGTGAGAAATAGCCTGATTTTTTACGTTTACAAATGAAGGATGCATCATGATTATTCTAAACCTATGATGAACGTTGCACAAATGCCAAACACACATGAACTTACTTCTATTCACACAAAATACCGCTGTGCCAAAACAGAAGTTACGGGTGGTTTGTTAAAAGCTGTAAAAAGTATGCAGCCCTATGACGAAAGAACTACCATAGAACATCTCTTTTATGGTAGCGGCGGGTGCGGTAAAATAGCCTTAAGATACAAAGGAAGCCTACATGGTAGTACCAGAGTCCAAAATCCAACGGCATGAAACTGGCAAAACAATTCATCAGCGTGAAACTCGTTGGCAAATTGTTGTGCCGTTCTTGGGGGGTGTTGCTGTTATCGGTGCTGTTTTTGGGATTGCTGCCATGATGAATGACCCCTTCGCCATGCAGCGTGTATCTATAGTGGCTGATTGCATGTTTTCAGCAATGATATTATGCCCTATGGTTATTTGTATGTTCCCAGTGTATCTGTTGATGGTCGTCATGATGTACGGCATGAATAAACTGCATCAAGGAACAGAAGCCCCGCTGCAACGCCTAGAAACGATGACGGAAACGATGGCACAGCGGGTAGAGACCGTCACCAAAGATGTGAACCAGCGGGTGGTCAACGCCAATGTGCGTTTAGCCCAGCTGCTGCGCTGGCTGAGTGTTTTTAATCCGCAGGAGGACTCGCGTGCAAAATAATCTACAAACCACCCCAGAAACACCTGATACTGCTTGGAAAACCCGCACTTATGCCCTAGGTGTTGTCGCTGGGGCAGTGATGGGCTTGCTTTCGGCATATATGTTTACCCGCGCTGCGGAAGAAAATGAGGATGGCAAACCCGATGCTATTCCTACTGGAACACTGATTGGTATTTTACTCTCGGTGTTGGGACTGATTCGGCAAATTGCCGAAAGTGGCAAACCCAAAAAGAAATAACCATAACCGGAAAGAAAACCCTATGTGTGGACGTTACACATTGACTGCCAGCCCAGAAGCAGTGCAGCAGGCATTTACTTTAGATACTCTGCCGATTTTACAGCCGCGCTATAATATTGCCCCCACGCAACCCGTGCCTATTATCACCTCTGAAAAGCCCAAAGAACTGACGATTGTGAGTTGGGGGTTGATTCCGTCGTGGTCAAAAGATACATCGGGCGCTAGCAAATTGATTAATGCACGGGCAGAAACGATTGAAGAAAAACCGTCGTTCCGGGCAGCATATAAATATCGCCGCTGCCTCATCCCGGCAGATGGTTTTTTTGAATGGCAATCGGTGGACAATGGCGGCAAAAAGAAACCTCAATTTATTTATGTCGGGGAACATGAGGTTTTTGCATTTGCTGGCTTATGGGAACGCTGGCAAAGCCCCGGCGGGGATGAAGTACACACTTGCACGATTTTGACCACCGAACCCAATGACCTCATCAAACCGCTGCATCATCGTATGGCGGTGATATTAGACAAAGCCGATTATGATGCATGGTTGTCGCCGGATTCCAAGCCCGGTGAACTTAAACATTTGCTGCGCTCGTATCCTTCGGAGCGCATGAATCTGTATGAAATTTCGACGTTGGTCAACAATGCCCGGATAGATACACCGGAGATTTTGCAGCCTGTTCAATCGCCACCGCAGCAGCAAAGTTTGTTCTAAGATGCCACAGGTAAAAACCTCATGATGAAATTAATGCGTGTCACCTTCGCCATCACCAACATGGAAGCTATGGTCACATTTTATAATCGTGTACTGGACGCTCATCTTGAACCAATCACGGATACGCCTTTTTATCGTGGGACAATTGCCGGCATTGACATCCTGTTTTGCCCGAATGAGATTGCCCGCGTTGAGGCGCAACAAAATCGGCAGCAATTCCGATTTTTGGTCAATAATTTGGGCGAAAGATTAGAGCAAGTGACGCAGCACGGCGGGCAAATTCTGCAAACCCAAATGGATCAAGATGGCAGCCGCCTCGTTGGTGTGCGCGACCCCGATGGCAATACGCTGGAATTATTATGGTTGCCTTGGTCGTGGGATTGGTAATGGTTTTTATTTGTCACGTCTATTATGAGCGCAAGGTGGTGGAAGTGCATCAAGCGGGGCAACCTGTTCAAATTATAGATATTGAAGGCATATTGGATGGCGGTGGGGTGCTGCCGGGATTTAAATTGGCAGTGAAGGACATTTTTAGAGATTGAGTTGAAATTGATTGTCACGATACTGCAAGCCAGTGGTATCGCGCTGTTTGTTCGTGAAGGCAAAGTCGGAAAGCGCAGCACCGCATTCTCCACACTGTAAAGAAAATGATAGATGTGGAATACACTTACTCGCGTTGAGCAAAGAAATTCAACCGATTCTTGTGCATCAAACAGGTGAGAAAAAGTAAGAAAGGTTAAATTTGCCATCTGTTGCTGCTATTTGTCGGAACAACTAATTATTGTTTTCATTAAGTGGAGTGGGTGTTATGACGAATGAATCACGCCCTAATCTAATTGCTTCAATAGGAGAAAGAACAGTAACATCAACTCCTTGCCAAGGAATAAGACTTTCCTTATGTCTTTGTGTCTGTTCGTCATTTGGTGGGTAGATAGAGATATATTCAAATAAATCCTCAAGAGTAGATGTAGCTTGGTATATAGTATAGTTGACTAAAGGAGATTGAGGAATAATTACAAAGTGAGTTTGTGTATTTGGTCCACAATAAAGATTGAATGTTAGAGCTAATCCATATTCCGGATAATAAATTTTAATGTCAACACAGATATCTCTCGTATGAGGTGTAGTGTTATAATATACATGGAAATAAAATGGTTCGCCAAACATTTCTATTATATCTGAAATATAAATTTCTCTATCATTGGTTATAGTAATTGAATGTAATAGCTCATCGTCAAAATGGATTATGTTTTTTGCGTATGGTGAATTATACCACCATGTAACAGATATTCGCCTTGTAGCATTGTACCTAGGAGAGGGATACGAATAAATACGTTGGTTGGGAGTATTGGTAAAGAATCCAACATCTCCAAGCACAGAAAGAGCATCAACAAAATTGATTCTGCTTGGATATAACCCATACCAACATGGGAAAACACACGACTCATCCTGTCCAAATATATTGACTTCTTCTGCTAGAATATCTTCTTGCGCTAGTGATTGGCAAAAAGAAATTGCTAACAAAAAAACCATCAATATAATCGCATATAAAAATCTTAACATTTAAGTAATTGCTTGTAAGAATTAGATAAAATAGTGTCTGTGGTTATTTTAGCAGCAATTCTGACTACTAATAGGTACCTAAGTTGATTTATGGCGTTAAAATTGCCCTGAATGCTGTTGTTGTCCTCGCATTGGTAGCGAATTTAGAGATTGAACAATAATTTTTTCAATCTCTGCCCCATTTTCTCCCATGTAAAATGTGCCAGCAAATACTCGCGCCCGCGCAGGGCAATTGTTTTTGCGGTGGCGTAGTTCGCAACCACCCACTGCATTTTTTCTGCTAAATCATCTTCATCCGGCTCTGCCCATGCAGCATCCTCAGCATTAAACGGATTAAACCGAAAATCAGCGTTGCTTAGATGCTTCACTGCCAGCGGAATGCCCCATTGGTCAATATCCCACAAGCCAAGCCACTGCGTTGCTATCGTTGGCACGCCCAAAAGGGTCGCTTCACGCGGCGGCATTCCCCAACCTTCTGCGCGAGATGCCAACACAAAACACTGCGCTTGTTGCAGCAATTTTTGCCAATCGTGTTCGCTTTGCTGCCCAATGACCAATTCGATATTTGGCTGATTCAGTTGTGAGAGCCATGTGGTGATACCATAGCCATCGCGGGCTTTAATAATGAGCCGGAAATCGGGGTGATTGCCATAAAGTTTTTGAAACGCCTTTACCACAATATCCGCCCCTTTACGATTGTCGCTGTAGCTGTACGTTAAAAATGTGAAAGGCGCTATTTTTTCTTTGGGTTGTATAGGGGTGTTCGGCAAAAATAAATCTACCCCCGGCGCGATAACTTCAATCGGAATTGTTACGCCATTATCCCGATAAATCTGTGCTAAGGGCGGGCAAGGCACCAGCGCCATTTCACAGTGTTGATTTAACGCAGCCACCAATTCAGGCTGAGGTTTATTAGACTCAATGAGCGTATAAGCAAAACGCCGAGTGTGTTGAATATAGTCCGCATCAAAGTGATTTGGCAAGCCGATAATCAGCGTTGGCGCACTGGCATCGGGATAAAGGCATAATTCAATGCCTGCTTGCTGTAACCCTTTAGCGATGCCCAAACTCAAGCGTCCGTAACCCGTATAGGGACTGACACCCATCGTCGGCACAAAATTGAGTTTCACTCGCTGGTATTTTTCTTCTGTTGCTCTGCCATGCGGCGGTCAATAATACGCTTGAACGGGTCTTCGCCACGCGGAATCAAGACGCGCCGCGCCCGCCCGCCGCCCACTGGTTCGCCCACCACGCCCAATTCTGCCAGCATATCAATCATTCGCGCAGCACGCGGATAACCCAACCCCAACCGCCGCTGCAACAGCGATGCCGATGCTTCTTGCGTTTCCACCACAAATTCGATGGCATCTTCCAGCATAGGGTCAGTTTCTGCCAAAAATTCGCGCCGTGTTAGACCACGTTCCCAAGGGCTGGTGCGTAATTCTTCGCTGCGATTCGCGGCTTCTTCTGCCTTTTGCCAGTCCAGCCAATGTTTGACGATACCGCGCACTTCTTCATCGCTGATATAACAGCCCTGCACACGGCGCGGTCCCATCGCATCCGGTGCCAGATAGAGCATATCGCCATGCCCTAAGAGCGTTTCTGCCCCCACACTATCCAAAATCACCCGCGAATCCACGCCTGATGCTACGGAAAAGGCGATGCGTCCGGGGAAGTTGGCTTTGATTAAGCCCGTAATCACATCCACGCTAGGGCGCTGCGTAGCCACCACTAAATGCATCCCAACCGCGCGTGCCATTTGCGCCAAACGGGTAATCGTGGTTTCTGTTTCTTCCGGGCGGCTCATCATCAAATCGCCAATTTCATCAATCATAATGACGATATGCGGCATATAATCGCGCCCGCGCCGCCGTGCGCCAAATTTGGCATTGTAATTATCAAGATTGCGGACGGCGTGTTCTTCCAATAATTTATAGCGCCTATCCATCTCACGGGTACACCATTTTAAAACGCCGATGATGCGTTCTGTGTCGGTCTCAACGGGACCCAACAAATGCGGTAGCCCATTAAAACGGCTGAGTTCGACCATTTTGGGGTCAAGCATAATCATTTTGACCAAATCAGGTGTGTTATTCAGCAACAATGCCGCCGCCATTGCCGCAATACACACCGATTTGCCCGACCCAGTAGTTCCGGCAATCAGCAAATGTGGTTGTTTGGCTATGTCCATAAACACCGGTGTGCCGGATACATCACGCCCTAATGGAATAAGCAGCGGCGAACCCGATTTTGCCTGCAAATCGGCGAAGGCTTTGCTTTCCATGACAGAACGCAGTGCCACAATACTCGGATTCTTATTGGGGACTTCTAGCCCCATATAATTTGTTCCCGGCACAGGTAATTCTAAGCGCAAGCGCCGTGCCGAAAGCGCCAGCGCAATATCGCTGCTGTATGAAGCAATTTTGCTCAGGCGGGTGCGGTCTACCGCCCCGTCTGAAACTGCTGCCGTTGTATACGGTTGGATGGCGTAGCGCGTTACCGTGGGACCAATTTGAACATCCACAATATCAATATCAATATCAAATTCCAGCAGCGTATTTTCAATCAAGACGACGGTGCGATTTATTTCCTCTTCATCGGGTGCATTAAGAGAAATATCGGCTAAGGCGTTCAAATCGGGCAGCAATTTTTCGCGCTTGGTCACTTTTTTGATTTCTTGCATTTGCCCGGTATCAAAGAAGCGTTTTTCGCGTCCATCTGGGCGACGCACCAACCGATAGCCACTGGTATCGCGCTTCTCGGTCAATTCTCCCACTAGATTCATATCTAGTTTTAAATTGCGTTCGCCCGTTGAAGTGAATAGGGGATGTTTCGCCAATTCCTCGTCTGCTTGCGATTTTGGAGTCGTCGAAACTGGAGCCGCACCGGGGCGTAATGATGGTGGCAGTTTATCAAAATCCGGGCGCACCCGCATCAGGGGAATGCGTTGCGCGTTGAGCAGCATCGCCAGCGGGTCAGCCGGGGTGGAGGGCGTCACTTGAACAGGCGTTTTGCCCACCAGCCGCAGCCCATTGGCTTGTAATTTTTGCCCCGTGCGGTTCAGCCAACCAATCACATGCGCTCGGCTTACCCCTGCCATCGCCGCGATGCTGATGATTAACATTAGTACCGCCAATGCCAGCGCGATCCCCCGCCCAAATAACCAATAGGGCAGTGCCGTTAAGCCCCAACCAATCATGCCACCACCGCCGCCTGTGCGTGCCAATGCCCGCAATTCACCATCGGTTCCCGTGAGGTGCAAAATTGCCAATATAGATAAAAAGGCAATTTCCAACGCCAGCAAACGTTCTGGAGGCAAATGGGGTGAAATCCCAAAGTGTGGCAGCAGCAGCAGCGCCCCCATAGCGAAGATACCCCCCGCCACCAGAATACTACCATAGCCAAATAACTGCACGAGAATTTGCGACCATGCCACGGAGACCGCCGCCCCCGATGGAAACAGTAGCGCCACGAATGACAAAATTCCAAACAGAATCAGTGTCAGCCCCAAAAATTCATCGAGCCAAGGCGGCAAACTATCGCGCAAATCTTCCCAGAATGTTGGTGATAAATCAGGAGTGTCTTTAGATTTATCGGAATCAATCTCTGCGCTGCCTGCTGCCGAAAGTGGCACATTTTTTTCCGCAGGCAAGGTCTCTAATGCCGGCATAGGCGCAGATAAAGTTGAAAGCGGTTTAGCATCCGTTGGATTCGGTTGCGTCACAAGCCGTATCCTTCATTTCATCTCATCAATCAATGGGTATAGTTCATTAGTATAATTTGTTTTCTCAAAATTAGAAATTAGAACAAAAGTTTTATTTTTAGTGGATAGGTTCACTATACTGCAAATGCAAACAGGCATACCCCATGATATGCCTGTTTTGAAACTCGTGATAAGCCTAATTTTTAGGAGAGGCGCAGACTTAATCCCAACCGACGGTTACGCCCATCAATGCTTAAAATCCGCGCCCGGATAACATCACCTTCGTCAACAACATTACGCGGATGAAGGAAATGTCCTTCCGCCAATTCAGAGAAGTGGATTAACCCTTCTAACCCTTCTTCAATGCAGGCAAACGCGCCAAAATCTACGACATTGGTGATACGCCCTTCAACAATTTCACCAATGCGATATCGCTGCCCAACAGTTGCCCATGGGTCAGGGTGCAGGCGCTTTAGGCTAAGGGCAATCCGGCTCGTATTATCGTCCACTTCCAATACATATACCTGAATTTGTTGACCACGTTCCAGAATATCAGCAGGGTGTCCTACGCGCCCCCAACTCAGTTCGCTGATATGCACCAAGCCTTCTACACCGCCCAAATCCACAAATGCCCCAAAATCACATAAATTGGTGATGATACCGCTGGTATGATCGCCGGGTTTTAAACGCCGCAGCAATTCTTCTCGTGTACCGGATTTCACTTGGGCGGCTCGTTCTGAAAAAATAAGACGATTTTTTTCTGCGTTCAATTCAATAATACGAAGTTGTAAACTTTCACCGACGCGCTCACCCAATGATAACCGCCGCTGGTCATTGGCAGCGCCATCTTGCGGAAACGATACTAACTGGCTGGCGGGAACAAAACCCCGCAGCGACCGCCATTCCACTAATAAACCCCCGCGATTAAAACCGACGACGATGAGTTCTAGGATTTCATCATTTTGCATAATGTGCGAGATTGTGTGCCAATCGTTGGCGGTGTCATCTATGATAGCTTCTTCAGTTGTTGTTTCGAGGTCTTCTCGTGCCAATGTGGCATAGTTGGTGGTAGTATCTGCCGATGAAACGTGTGAATATTCTCCCTCACGCAACAGTGCCGCCCAATAACTTTCCTCCAATGATGAGACAGCGCCGTTGTGAGACCTGACATGCGTAGACATCGTATTTTTCTCCCCCATGATGTTGTGTGTTGCTTACGATACAGCTATATCCAATAAGTCGGTAATTATAAAATGTTGTCGGTAATGTGTCAAACAAGTGCTAATAAAAGTTGTTAAGAGTCCTTGAAGGTGCTTGCCTCCATTTCTAACAAAGTATCGGTCACTGCGGCTAAAGCTGCCCGTTGTTTGCGATAAAAATCGGCTTCGCTCATTTTTAAGCGATATGCCACCGCTTTAACCGTTTTGCCTTCAATAAAACGCATATTGAGGATGTTATATAATGTCCATTCCGGCGCATCTAAACTGGGTTCGCCGCGTGGACGTTGTTTTTCAACAATTTGTTGTAACACACTTCGCAACGCTTGAACAGGGGTTTCATCGGGTTTCATCATCTGGCGCACGACTTGTAAATCTTGTAGGCGGCTGCGCGTCATGCCGGTTCCACCCCAATAGTGTCGCAGCGCAGCATGTACCTGTTCATAAATTTCATCATGGTCGAGATGGGTTAGCGGCGGTTTTTGGCTTGTTGCAGGTACATACTCAATTTTGTCATCACGACGGATGGCACTAATCTGGGGTAGTAATCCTTCTAGGGCAGCAAAGATTTCTGCTTGCAATGCCATATCATCCAGTGTACGGGCTGCCCGCCAAACGAACTGTTGCAACGTGTTATAGTCTTCGCCTTCTATGGGCAGATGATTAGGAGTTGTTTCAATGCCCAAGATGCCAATCAGGCGAGCTTCTTGGCTGTTGCGACGACTATAAAGTGGTGTCAATTGATAATGCTGCCAACTTTGAAATGCCAAATGTCCATTATTGCCACCCAATCCGACGATGTTATTCTGCATAAGTTGGGCTTGGGTATTGAAATTGACATCCGTAAATGGGGTTGATCCAACGACTTTGACTAATTCTGGCACTTGTTCGTGAAAACTAATCACAAAAGCGGTCTGGGTGCGTAAAAAATCACAACACGCTTCTAATGTCGCTTCTAAGAGTTGCAGAATATCGCTGTGCGTCAAAACATGATCACTCAGATTTTGCAATTGTTTGATATGCTCACCATTGGCGTTGCCATACACCAGTTGTTTTTCCAGCCAAGGTAACAGCAGCGCAATTGTCCACTGCCAGACTAACACCACCGCCACCACCGCAAACGGCATAAAGTCTTCGCCGGGCAAACTGAGAATCCGAGTGGCATCAATAGTGCCGATGATGGTGGCTAATGCCAATAAACCCGTTGCAGGTCCGCGAACTAAAAAGCGCAATAATTCAACTTTAACAGTTCTATCGGGCTGATCCGAACCAAAAAATGATAACGGATACGATAAAAATAGCAGCATCGTAATGACGATAATGTTGCCAATATTAATCAACAGCAGCCCTAATAACGAAAACTCTGCGCCGGGTGGCAGGGCGAAAGAATAGGGGAAGATGCCAAATGCCGGAGTCAAAATAGCGGCTTGTAAATAGCCCATACGTCGTCGTGTGCTTTGGGTTAAACACCGCCGCCGCGCCCGTTCTACATTAATAAAGACAATGACGCATAGAACCACAAAAAAAATAAAGTATAACCAGAAAAAATTGCCAGAACGGACACTTATCCGCCCGCTGTTGATAACCGGATGAATCAGTTCATTGGTGAGCGTTGCCATCAAGAAAAAAGTGCCGGCAATCAAATACAGGATTCGCACAACCCGCCGCCGCCTGCCCCGCGATGGTAAACCTGTGGTGGCTAACAAAGCATCGGATAAGTGAAATAATGCGGCTGGAATAAAGGCAATGCCCAACCACTGCGACCGCAGTGCAATCTCGTAAAACACCATCGAAGGGTCAAGCGAGATAAACACATCGCACAGATAGGCAAACGTAACACATGCCAACACAGCACTAGCAGAGCGTGTTACGCGGTTATGCAAATTTTGCGTGAGGTTGTACAGCAGCAGCGACGCCGCAATGACCACAATTGCCGAAGTGAGGATTTCATTGCTGGTTTCGAGAGCCGTTTTAAAGAGGGCATCTACGTTCATAGGTCAAAACTCAGCGGAGTGGTTGTCCGAAAAATACTGCAATATCATGTTGAGGAAAATATTGGTCGTTAAATCCGCAGAATGTTAAACCCGCTGCTTGGCAAAATTGAATACCGAGATGATTTTTCGTCTGAAGTTCAACGAGTAATCGCTGTGCTGTATGTTCAACTGCGCGGCGGCGGGCAATATTTAATAATCGCTTGCCAATGCCCCTCCGCCGGAAATGGCGGTCAACTACAATGTCCTGCACTAATGCTAGAGCATAAATCGGGTCAAAGCGCAGCGTCAAATAGCCCATAAGGATAGGCTCATCTTTGCCAATCACCACCAAGAAATTGTTCGCTGCCACCGCTTGATGCAGGCGCTCGGCATTGGCAGGGTAGCTGGTTTCAATCGCTCTTGGTAGTCGTTCCGTCCGAAACGCTACCTGCCAACCATAGGTTTCCTGATTCAAGCTCATCTGCCATACATATTCAGTCTCGTAAGTATGGTCAAGATTCAGACATTCTTCAATATCAGATGTCATGCCATCGCGGATAATAAAATGAAAAGCATTCATGATTATCAGCTACGTCAAGTAAATATCGCCAGCACCACCCGCCACATGAATGGTAATGGACGGTAGTGTGGAATCAAGTGGAGTAGTTTCATAAATACCGGGGGCGGTTTCGTTATACCGAGCCATGTTCACATGAGTGTTCAGCAAACGACCACCTTGCACCGTGATTTTAGTATGTGTATCGGCAGCGGCAGCAATATGGATGTTGCCAAGTGTCGAGCGTAACTCAATGGTCTCGAACAATTCTTGAGGGGCAATGAGACGAATATCACCGACTCCAGTATAGACGGCTGTCTTCCGAATAACCAAGTTGGTCAAATCCAGATTTACTATTCCGGTGCTAGTGCTAATGACCAGTTCCCACGGCAAGCCAGAAGTCAGCCCTAATTCCCAATCGGCGAAAGATAACCAAGGGGTACGGGCGCGGTCTAAACGTAATTGGGCATGAGTCCCAGAAACGAGTAATTCCGGGCGGGCATTGGCGGCATATTGTCCGGCGATGAGGCGTTCTTGGCTGCGCCCTTGTAATGCCTGAAGACTGACATCAATTTCGCCTGCATCAATCTCCAATAACGCCGATTCAACGCTACCGCGAGTAATGCCAAATGTCCGAAAATCTGACCCCGGCAGCCAATCACCGCGCAGCAAAATCTGTCCACCAATAACGACCAATGTTAAGGGTAACAAATGCGCTAGATTAAAATTTTGGACAATCAGGAAGTTGTTGAGGAGCAAAAGGACACCACTACTGATGAGCAGCAACGGTAAGATGATGGGTCCTTTTGCGCGACGAGCTGAACTAGACATGCGTCTAGCTCTCGAACAGATAGTCTTTGAGAATCACATGCGCCGAAGACTGACGCAAACGATTAAGTGCCTGTGCCTCTAATTGCCGTACCCGTTCACGGGTGACACCAATGGTTTGCCCGACCTCTTCTAATGTATAGACGCGCCCATCTGCCAGCCCATAACGCAGGCGTAAAATCTGTGCTTCACGCGGCGGCAGTTTATCCAATGCCTGCTGAATTTGTTCTTGCAGCAGGTGGTTGGCAACTTCTTCCGCCGGAGCCGGGCTGTTGGCATCTTCTACAAAATCGCCAAAGGTCGAATCGCCCTCATCATCAATGGGTGTCTCTAGGCTAACCGGGCGGCGCGAAATTTCTAGCAGATTTTCAATCTTGTCGGGGGTGGTATCCATCCCCTCTGCCAATTCTTCGATTTTTGGGTCGCGCCCCAGTTCTTGCAGCAGTTGTAACTGCACGCGCCGCATCCGGTTTAGTTGGTCGCCCATGTGTACAGGCACGCGAATCGTGCGCCCTTGGTCAGCAACAGCACGGCTGACGGCTTGACGAATCCACCACGTTGCATAGGTGCTGAACTTATGCCCACGCCGATATTCAAATTTGTTGGTTGCGCGAATCAAGCCGATATTGCCTTCCTGAATCAAATCCAGAAATGGCACACCGCGCCCGATGTATTTTTTAGCAACGCTGATAACCAAGCGGGCATTAGCACGAATCAAATGTTCTTGGGCGCCTTCGCCATCTTGCATCACTTGGCGCAGCGATTGTTCTTCTGACCAAGTAATTTTATCTTCGTCCATCTCATCAAGCCGTTTTTTCGCCCATAACCCGGCTTCCATCCGTTTTGCCAAGATGACCTCTTCTTCAGCGGTCAACAACGGCACACGTCCGGCTTCTTTTAGATATAGCCCGACCACATCATCGGTATCTAAGGCTTGTTGGTAGCCAGCATCATCAATCAATTCCAACCGTGCCGGGTCAAAGTTTAGGTCTTCCAGATCATCAAAATCTGGTTCACCCATGGCAGCATCGCCCATGTCTTCAAAATTGCCAGAACTGGGGATAATTTCTAACCCAGCATCAAGCAAATCGTCCATCACATCGTCCAATAAAGCAATATCCTGCTCCACGTCCGGCATGGCAGACAAAATTTCGTCGTATGTGATAAAGCCTTTTTTGCGTGCTTTCTCTACGAGTTGTACACGCAGTTGATCTTTGTGCATTGTTTGTACCGTCGTGACCACTTGCATCCACCTTCTACAGACAGACAAGCGCCTTGCTCACGGAAAGCAAGGCGGCGAGATTACCATTGTGATGTTCAGATGATTATCACACAAAATAAACCATCCGCACCAGCGATTCCAACAATTCTAATGTTGTGTTTGCCTCGCCTGCATGTATCGCTTATCCCAATTATAACCGGAAAAAGGATGTTTGCGTTACGAAACTGTAAACTTTTTAGATAGTTGTTAATATTTCTTGCTGATTGTGTGATTTACGGTTGTTTGTGCGATTTCACACAATAACCCTATTTTGGATTTCTGTCAAGCAGTCTGAGATGAGTAAATCACAAACTCGTTAAAATTGGGTTAGCTTGCCGGTGTTTCAGTGATTTCTGGCTCATCAGCTTCGCCATAGACTGTTCGCAAAATTTGCACAATAAACGCAATCGGACGCGCATCTAACACATATAAGGTCTCCCGGTCATCCACCAGCCCATAATGCCCCAAGCTGTCGGTAGTGACATCCCCAATGACGATACCATGTTGTTCGCCATTCTTGAGGATGATGCTGATGAGCAAATAGGCATCGGTTTGGGTTAGCCCAAAATCGGGATAATTATCCGATGTGATTTGCTCCAACGTTTGTATATACGGCAGTACCGCCACTGAAAAGGTCAATTGTTGAGCAATTTCCGGCGTGACGACTTGCCCAAACTCTGGCGATTCCCATTGATTATTAGACGTATGGACAAGGCTAAAAGTTGCACCTGTATACGGATCCAAGATGCTTAACGCCTGAATATCTTCCTGCTCAAAATCGGTAAAAATGCGGCTCGGATTGTCACGCAGCGATTGTAATGGATCGGTGGTGCTGCTCGTGGGCGGGACAGTGGCTTGCGGCATATCACGCATGGTTTGCACAAGACTGATGCCGAGCAGCAGCAAAAATGCCCCAACGAGCAGGTAAACAGTGGTGCGATTGTTTGTCATGAATACTGCTTCCTTACTGACGCAAACGGCGCAAATAGACGGCAACCGCCGCGATAAACATGACCCCGGGCATCAAGACAACGGTAATAAAGGCGATAATATCCCGTTGTTCGCTGCCCACGAACAAAACAGGCGTCACCAGATAACCGCGTGGCGTAAATTCGACTTTTTCAGCGAAGCCTGTCATCCAGCCAATCCCATCCAACAACAACGAGAGATTGCCTTCGGTACTAATAATTTGCCCATTGGTCAAAAATTCGCCATCGCCTAGCAAGATGATTTTGGCGTTGGTGGCTTCGTCCCGCGCCCAAGCAACCAACGTGAGGGGCCCGCGTATATCGGCATCGGCATTAAATTGATACTCGTTGCGGGTGCTAAGTGCCACCAAATCCGTTTCACCCCACGATGCCTCTGATGACATAATCACGCGCCCGTTGGTTACGGGGGGAGTGTCATTGACCTCAACTGCCCGTGCCAACCGAAACTGCGTGGCGCTGTTGGGATTGCCCTCTTTATTAATGTTGGCAGCAATTGAATTTTCACCAAACACCACGGCGCTCAACACATCCAGTTCAGTTTGTCCGCTGCTGGTTGGGTCAACTACGATGTATTCAGTCATGCGTAACCCGTAATTATCCCACAGGTATTGATTGAACGGGTCGTTATTGCCCATAAACACTTCATTGGTGAAGAACGTATCCGCACCGATATATAAAGCACCGCCATTTTTTAAATAACGGTCTATCACGGCAATTTCGGCTTCGCTCAAACGGCGGCGCGGTTGGGCAAGCACCACCGCCGAAGCATCTTGCGGTATATCGCCACCTACCGCGGCAATCCCCGGCAAATTCAGTGGTTCGGTGATATAGCCATTGGCACGCAAATAATTATTGGCGAGTGATAAACCATTGGCGGCGTTGGAAATGGGGTCGGGCGTTTCTAGCCCAACTTCAAAATAGACTTTGTATGACCCTGCCACCAACAATTGGCTCAAGGCGCGGGTAATATCGGATTCTTGTGTGCCAGTTATCTCTACAGGAATCGTGGTGGTGGGGATAATGTCGCCATTGTCATCCACAAATGATATAAAAACATTATAATCCTGATCTATCGCGTCCATATAGCGGTCGCTAAAACCGGGTTCTTCTACCGGATTGACGTAGCGCGTGTAGATATGCCCGTTGGTTTCGGCAACATAAAGCTGGAAATAGCTGTCATCTATCTCGCGTCGGGCAATTTGATAATGATAATAAAATCCGGTGATTTCGATTTTTTGTGCTGTCCGTTCAGCCGCACGCAAGACATTTAGCGTCGTTTCTGAGAGTGAGAATAAGCCATCTACTGTAGCATCAGCGACAATATTTTCGCGCTGCACCATAATATAGGCGAGTGATACAACTCCCACTAATAACAGCGTGCTAAAAATCGCTAAAGTGCTTTGGCGTGCCTGCCGCCCCGTAAAAAACGCCTTAAAATCGTCAGGGGTCATGAATGCCCATAATAGCAGCCCCCCGATGCCAATGCCCAATAAAAGGGCGATATAAGGGGTCATGCCACCTTGCCAAATAAACCCCAAGCTACCTAGCAGCAGTCCGGTACCACCAATGAAACTGCCCAATTGCCCGAACTGTCCACGAGTAACGATAATTGATTTTGATTGATTTGCCATAAGTTAGCGCCACCGTTTAGATTCAATGACCCGGATGGCGATGAACAACGCCACCACAATGAGACCTGCGTAATACACAATGTCTTCTGCTCGTACCGCCCCAATCGCAAACGAGGCGGCATAATGACCCTGCAATGTCAAGTTAAACAGGATATATGCCAAATCCGCGCTGGCGACGACTCGCCCTAAACTATCGCCATAATACAGCAGCAGCAGGGCAATGGTTGCCATAAACGCCGCCAATATTTGATTTTCGGTTGTCGCCGAGAACAATAACCCGACTGCCAATGCCGCCCCACCATACATCCAAATGCCCAAATATGCCGCGATGGTGTGTGAAATATCGGGCAGAGCAATATTGACCAGAATGAATTGGTAAAGGAGCGTCAGGAGTAGGATAAATGTGTAATATGCCCACGCGCTTAAGAATTTGCCGAAAACAATATTGCCGTCGGATACCGGGGCGGTGAGCAGCAATTCCATCGTGCCTTCGCGGTTTTCTTCAGAGAGCAAGCGCATGGTGAGCAAGGGCGCGAAGACAATCATTACCTGTGCCAACAAATTAGGAATAAGTGCTGGCTCGACTGGACGCACGCCAAGACTAAAATTTAAATCGCTGTAGAAAGTGACGCCAGTGAGCAGCAGGAAAGCTCCGGCAATTAAATACGCCAGCGGAGATGAAAAATATTGTGCCAGTTCGCGCTGCATGATAAGTCGAATCGCACGCACGGTTTTACCTCTTATCTACAATGTTAAGAAAAATATCTTCCAGTGTGACTTCTACCAGACGCATTTCCAGCAACGTCAGTTGGTGTTTGGCGATGATACTGCTGACATCGGCACGTAAATCGGCATCGGTGCGGCTGCTGAGGACAAAACCAGCGGCTTGTTCGCGCACGTTGTCCACTTTAGGCAGGCTTTCTAACAATGCGCGTATTTCCGATTGGCTGCGCCCACTTAGGCTAACATACAGATGCACACCGGGCTTATATTTTTTTGCCAATTGCTGCGGCGTGCCAGATGCCATAATTTTGCCTTTATGGATGATAATCACACGGTCACAAACTTGCTCCACTTCCGACAAGATATGACTGCTGAATAACACAGTATGATTCTCGCGCAATGCCCGCACCGTTTCGCGCACTTCAATCACCTGCTGCGGGTCAATGCCAATCGTCGGTTCATCCAAGATGACGACGGGAGGATTATGTACCAGTGCTTGTGCCAATCCGAGCCGCTGACGCAGCCCTTTGGACAAACTGCGAACCAATTTATTGCGCCTATCGCCAAGTGAAAAGCGTTCTAACATCTGATTCACTTGCGTATTGGGTTGCTTCATGCCGCGCAGTTTTGCCCAAAATGTTAGATACCCGTGTACGGTCATATCGAGATAGACAGGAACACGCTCTGGCATATAGCCGACGCGCCGCCGCACTTCCATCGAATTTTCTAGCACATCAAAGCCTTCGACTTTAACACTGCCTTCAGACGGCGGCATAAATCCCGTGAGGATTCGCATGGTGGTGGTTTTGCCCGCGCCATTGGGTCCCAGCAAGCCGACAATTTCACCCGGTGCGGCTTCAAACGAGATATTATTGACAGCAGAAAATGTGCCGTAGCGTTTGACAAGATTTTTAACTTCAATCATGAAAACTGCCTATTGAGGGGTATCGTGGTTAAGGTCATAACGCATGAGGGGCAGCATTCGCCCGGCAACAATCCCCGATTCGCGTTCACCAATGCGATACGCGCCCATATGATGATAAAAATCTTCAGCATTCGGGTCGGCTTCAAACTCGATGCAAGTATAGCCTTGTTCCTGCGCTGTCTGAATAAGATGCTGCCACAGTAGTTTGCCACACCCTTTGCCGATAGCCCGCGGCAGCACAAATAACGATTCCAACCAGCCTTTGCTGGCTGTCGCCGTTGGGAACAGTTCATAATAGCCCAAAATCCCGCTATCATCTTCAACTACATACACTTGATTGAGGGCAATACTTTTGGCGGTGACGACCATAGCCGGGCGGGCTTTTGCCATAAAATCTTCGTCATAGCCCCAATGTGCCTTGGAGTCCCAAGTGAGATGGGTTAATTCCTGAGCATCAGCGGGTATTGCCCGCCGTACTTGTAAATTGATTTGGAGATTAGGTATTGTCATAGCAAATATTTCAAGGTGACTATCATCAAAAAACAAGGGTAACGGCTATTTTAGGCGAGCGCAATAAAATATGTATAATCTCTGACACTGCTAACAAAAATTTACACGCAGTTTACATAAAAATGAATTTTGATAAACTGCTTGACGAGTAAACTGTTATGGCGTACACTCACGCGCAATTCAATATCCGATGGAATTATTACCCATGATTTTTGCAGCACGGAACAGGAATCGTCGTCGTCGTCCGCTAACCGCTGAGGTTTTGCCGGGAACTGTGCGCTGCCTGTAAACCGTGTGTTTGAACACTTGCACTGTCACACCCTGACCTCAGCCCTACATGAGACTCAGGGTGTTTTTATTTACGGAGAGGACGCGGCATGACCAAAACAATACGAGTGGGTGTGTTTGGTGCTTCAGGCTATGCTGGGCTGGATTTGGTCGAAATTTTGGCACAGCACCCCCATGTGCAGTTAGTATTTGCGACTTCCAATACGTATGCGGGCGACATAGTTGCCGGAACGGATTTGCGCTATATCCCATCAGAAGATGCACCCCTAGATAGTGTAGATGCAGTTTTTTTGGCATTGCCGCACAAAGCATCGGCAAAAGTGGCGAAAAAAGCGATAGATGCGGGTGTGCGTGTTTTGGATTTATCAGCGGATTTGCGCCTGAATACTGCCGAAGAGTACAAACTTTGGTACAAAGATGACCATCCTCACCCTGAATTGCTGCCCGTTCCGTATGGACTTCCAGAATTACATCGTGATGAAATTCGTGGTGCAAAGGTGGTCGCTATACCGGGGTGTTATCCGACTACCACATTGTTGGGATTGTATCCGCTGCTCAAGATTGAGGGTCTCTCGGTAGAAGCTCCCATCATTGTGGATGCTAAATCTGGGGTGTCCGGCGCAGGGCGTACTCCTTCCGACACCGTGCATTTTGTCGAAGTGTATGGCAATCTGAAACCCTATAACACCGGGCGCAAACATCGGCATGTGGGCGAAATTGAACAGGAAATTCGTAAGTTTGTATCGCTGACTGACCCGATGCTGATTTTCACGCCGCATTTATTACCTGTTGACCGGGGGCTGATGGCGAGTATTTACGTTACGCTCAATTACAATATCACCGCCGATAAAGTGCATAGTTTATATGCCAATGTCTATATGGATGAGCCATTGGTGGATGTGCTGCCATTAGGCACAGAAGCGACCCTCAAGCATGTGGTCAAGACCAATCGCTGCGTGATTAGCTTGACCCCGGTCACAGACCGTTATCTGCATATCACGAGTGTGACCGATAACTTGCGAAAAGGGGCGGCGGGGCAAGCGGTGCAGTGTTTTAACTTGATGTATCAGTTCCCGGAAACAATGGCATTGTTATAACGACGACATTTTAATTAAACAAGCAAAAGCCAAGAGCAACTATGTGGACACCTGTTGTCATTAAGATTAGCGGTCATGAAATTGATGACCCGGCGGTACTCACTGAATTAGCGGCTGTCGTGCGAAATATGCGAAGCCCGGTGATTGTGGTGCATGGCGGTGGCAAAGAAATCACGACGTTGCAACAAAAATTGGGCATTGAGCCGCGTTATGCTGATGGCTTGCGTGTGACCGATTCAGCATCATTATCGTTGGTGGAGATGGTGTTATGTGGCGCGGTCAATAAACGCATTGTGCGTTATTTGTTATCTGGTGGTGTCGAAGCGATGGGAATGAGTGGCGTTGATCGTGGACTCATTCGCGCTCGCAAAATGCATCATGCTACAGTTGATATGGGTTATACGGGCGAAGTTACCCAAGTGCGCGGCGATGTTTTGAAAGCTATTCTAGACACTGGCGTTACCCCTGTGATTGCGCCGATATGCTTGGGCGAAGATAACAGTTATAACGTGAATGCTGACCACGTTGCGGGTGCTGTTGCCGCTGCTGTTGAAGCTGGGCGTGTTGTGTTTATCAGCAATGTGGAAGGCGTATTAAAAGATAACAAAGTGCTGCCTGCTCTGACTGCCAAAGAAGCTCAGGCACTCATCGCCGATGGCACGATTTTTGGTGGCATGATTCCCAAAGTACAAACGGCGTTGTCAACGCTGCGGGCAGGCGTTCCTCGAACAGTGATTACCAATCTCGCCGGATTAAAGACACACGGCGGAACCATTTTTAGCGAAACAACTTAAATGCAAGGGGTGAAACCATGATGCAGGTGGCAGAGGCAGCACATGAAGCAATGCTTTATGAAAAAGAGTATGTAGTTCAATCGTATGCTCGCCCAGACTTTGTGTTGACACATGGCGTAGGCATAACATTATTTGATGCAACTGGCAAAAATTATCAGGATTGGGTGGCGGGCATTGCCGTTAATGCTTTGGGTTATGGTGATCCGGGTATTGCATCTGCCATGCAGCAGCAGTTAGCGACGGGTATTATCCACCTGAGTAATTTGTATCACAGCGAACCCCATGCCCGCTTGGCGAAAAAACTGGTCGAAAATTCATTTGCTGACCGGGTGTTTTTCAGCAACAGCGGCACAGAAGCCAACGAAGGCGCGATTAAATTTGCTCGCAAAGTAGCTTATGCCGCAGGTGCAACCCATAAAACCGAAATTGTTGCTTTCAGCCATGCCTTTCATGGGCGCACGATGGGGGCATTAACGCTGACACCCAAAGATAAATATCAGCAACCCTTTAAGCCACTGCTGCCCGGTGTGACAATTGCTGAATACAACGATATTGACAGCGCCCGTGCCGCCATTAACGATAATACTGCCGCAGTTTTCATTGAACCGATTCAGGGCGAAGGTGGCGTTCATATTGCGACCACGGAATTTTTGCAGGCGTTACGCGCGTTGTGTGATCAACATCATGCCCTGCTGGTATTTGATGAGATTCAATGTGGGATGGGGCGCACGGGCAAACTGTGGGCGCATGAACATAGTGGGGTCACACCGGATATTATGACGCTGGCGAAACCGCTGGCAGCGGGCTTACCCATTGGCGCGATTTTGGTGACGCAAAAAGTCGCGGACGCCATCAAACCCGGCGATCATGGGTCAACTTTTGCGGGTGGTTTACTGGTGACACATGTCGCAGGCTATGCCTTTGATAAAATCAACCAACCGGAATTTTTGGCACATGTGGCAGACACTGGTGAGTATTTGCAGGAACGCTTGTCAGAAATTAATAGCCCCTTGATTCAAGAAGTGCGCGGACGTGGATTGATGGTCGGCTTAGAGATGACCATTGATGTAAATCCGATTGTGAAAGCGGGTTACGAGCATGGCTTATTGTTGGTCAACGCGGGAACGAATGTGATTCGCTTTGTACCACCGTTGATTGCCACAAAAGCCGATGTAGATACCTTAATTGACCGATTGACACTCATACTGGAGCAGGTAGCGAATGCATGAGGTGAATTCTACGATTCAATCTGTTCAGGGCTTCCGGGTGGCGGGTATTGCCGCTGGACTAAAAAAAGAAAATAAGCTGGATTTTGCGTTGATTTTGGCAGATCGCCCCTGTTCAGCAGCGGCGGTTTTTACCACAAATCAAGTGAAAGCCGCGCCCGTGCTTCTCAGCCAACAGCATTTACAAGCCAATGGCGGGCATGTGCGGGCGGTGGCAATTAACACCGCTAGCGCCAATGCGGCGACAGGGGTGGCGGGTTTGGCAAATGCCCAAACCGTCAGCCGTTGGGTTGCCGAACAAGCCGGACTTCAGCCAGAACAGGTCTTGGTCATGTCTACAGGCGTCATCGGGACACAGTTGCCAATGCCCAAATTAGAAGCAGGCGTTCCGTTGGCGTATCAAAGTTTGGGACAGAATTGGGAAAATACCGCCAGAGCCATTATGACGACGGATACACGCCCTAAAATGGCATCCGTCAAAGTATTGACCTTTGCCGGGGAATATACTATCGCAGGGATTGCCAAAGGTGCGGGTATGATTGCCCCCAATATGGCAACCATGCTCAGTGTCATCGTCACCGATGCCAAGATGAGTCCGTCGCAAGCACAGGTCATGCTGAATGGTGCGGCAAAAGTCAGTTATAACCGCATTGTGGTAGATGGCGATACCAGCACCAATGATGCGGTCTTTTTGCTTGCCAGCGGTGCCAGCGGTGTCACGCTGGAAACTCCAACGGATATGCTGCAATTTCAACAGGCACTGACGGCTCTTTGTACCAAATTGGCGCAGGATATTGTGCGCGATGGCGAAGGCGCAACCAAATTTATCACGCTGGATATTCAAGGTGCTGCTGATGATGAGGTTGCTCATAAAATTGCCAATACCATTGCCACATCACCCTTAGTCAAAACGGCATTTTTTGGTGGCGACGCCAATTGGGGGCGCATTGTTGCCGCCGCTGGCAGAGCCGGTGTGCCATTCAATCCCGACCAAACGCGCTTATGGCTCTCGCCGGGCGAAGAATTATTTGAAGATGACAAAGGCTTGCTTATCTTTGAAAATGGGATGCCTACGCCCTATAAAGAGAGCGATGCTGCCGACATCATGAGCGAAACTTCCATTTATGTGACGCTGGATTGTGGTTTGGGCAGCGGCAAAGCAATGGTCTGGACATGTGATTTAAGTAATCAGTATGTCGCTATTAATGGGGATTATCGGTCTTAGGGCGAACTGTAAAGAGGATATACGATGAAAAAAGCGGCATTGGTGCTGGAAGATGGTCAAATTTACACCGGAATCGGGTTTGGTGCAGAAGGCGTGCAAACAGGCGAATTGGTGTTCAATACTTCGATGACCGGGTATCAGGAGATTTTGACTGACCCATCGTACCATAAACAAATTGTGACGATGACCGTGCCGCATGTAGGCAATACCGGAATCAATTTAGAAGATGTTGAATCGGGCAAAATTTGGGTCGCTGGTTTCGTCGTGCGCTCATTAAGTCCCATCGTCAGCAATTGGCGCAATCGCGGCGATTTGCATTCATATCTGAAAGACCAAGGCATTATCGGCATTTCCGAAGTAGCAACGCGGGCGCTGGTACGGCATATTCGTTCCAAAGGTGTGATGCGGGCAGCGATTGCTCATGGCGATGCTGCTGAAGATACCGCTACGCTGCTACAAACGGCACTGGAATCGCCAGATATGTCGGGTTGGAATTTGGTGGACGATGTGACGTGCGTTGAACCCTATCATTGGACAGCACAAAGTGACCCGCAATGGTATCAGAATCATCCTGATAATGCCCGCGGGTCGCTGATTGTTGCCTATGATTATGGCATCAAACACAATATTTTACGTATGCTGACCGATAGAGGACTGCGCGTGACAGTTGTTCCAGCACATACCCCCGCTGATGATGTATTGGCGATGCAGCCCGCTGGTATTTTCTTGAGTAACGGTCCCGGCGACCCAGCAGCCGTAGACTATGCTATTCATAATATTCAAAATTTGTTGGGCAAAGTGCCGATATTTGGCATTTGTTTGGGGCATCAATTGTTGGGATTATCACTAGGCGGCAGAACCGAAAAAATGCGTTTTGGGCATCGTGGCGGCAATCAACCCGTGAAAAATTTGCTCACGGGCAATGTCGAAATCAGCGCCCATAATCATGGTTTTGCCGTTACACCCGATAGCGATTTGCGCGGCGGTGAAGTCACGCATATCAACCTCAACGATAAGACCATCGAAGGTATTCGCCACCGAGAATTACGCGCCTTCAGTGTGCAATATCATCCTGAAGCATCGCCGGGTCCACACGATTCGCTCTATCTGTTTGATGAATTTGTAGATGCGGTTAAAAGTGGTGATAGGATAGAGGTGTCATGAACGAGAATCCATCAGATAAGACCCAATCAAAACGGGCATTTCTGGCATTTGTGATGAAAATAGGTGGGGATATTGACTGGATTCAAACATTTACCACTGAGGTTGAAGCTGATGCTTTTGGTATTGAACACTCAGGGTATGGTGAGTTACATCCTGAATTTGACCCGCCTGATTTTTATGAAAAATATGATCCGCCTGTAGTACTACTTTTTGAGGCAGAAAACACAGATGCTTTGAGCAATGGCAAATACACGCGCCCAGTAGCCATTTATCAACGTGGTGAAAAGTATTGTTGTGTAAAATAGATGGAAAAGGTTTGCCCTATGACGATTCTATCCCCTGAAATAGAAGTGCAAGAACAAGTGCGCGAAATTGTAGCACTGCTGATGAAACGCCCCATCACTGAAGACATTGCCATGCTTATTGAGACCTACGAAGGCTTTGAAGATTTGGACATTGTTGATGGCAATTGGGTATTAGACGAACAGGAAGATGACTTCATGGGTGGCGAAGAACACGGTTGGTTGGAGTTTAAGTTACTTTTGTTATTAGGTCTTCCAGTAAAACAAAATAATTGGGGTCGTCTTTATCCCGGTGACACCATTTTTGTCTTAGATGGTACGCCCGGCGACATTAAAATCAAGCGCCGCCCGGATATTGCCTTTATGCAAAAACAGCGTGTAAAACGCACTAAAGGCTATATTTTTGCAGCACCCGATATTGCCATTGAGATTATCTCGCCCAATGAGCGTCCCCCTAAAATTCGTAAAAAACTCAATGAATATTTAACACACGGTGTTAAACAAGTGTGGCATGTCTACCCCACACTTGAAAAAATTGAGATCCATTTGCCAGATGGCACAGTAACAACCTACATGAAACAGGACGTGATTGTTGTGGGTGACTTGATGCCGGGTTTTGTGTTAGAGGTGGCAAAAGTGTTTGAACAGGATATGGTTGATGAGTAATTATTGTGGGCATTTGGGATTCATTGGGAAGATTTGAGTATTGACGGCATGTTGCAGGGGATTCAACCAAAATCAACACTATTGATACAGAGTTAGAGAATGCCAAAAAGAACCGACATCCACACGATTATGATTATCGGCAGCGGTCCCATCGTTATTGGGCAGGGCTGCGAATTTGATTACAGCGGTGTGCAGGCGTGTAAGGCGCTGCGCTCACAAGGGTATCGCGTGGTGCTGGTCAACAGCAACCCGGCGACAATTATGACCGACCCAGAATTTGCCGATGCGACTTATGTTGAGCCGCTGACCGTTGAAATCTGCGAGCAGATTATCGCTAAAGAAAAACCCGATGTGGTGCTGCCAACGGTCGGCGGGCAAACCGCGCTGAATTTGGCAATCGCGCTAAAAGCAGCCGGCGTCCTCGATAAATACAATGTGGGACTCATCGGCGTTTCGCTGGAAAGCATTCACATTGCCGAAGACCGCCAATTATTTAAAGAAGTCATTGCCGAAATTGGCTTGCAATCGCCACCGAGTCAGATTGTCAGTTCGGTTGAGGAGGCATTGCAATTTATCACCGAAATTGGCTACCCAGCCTTGATTCGCCCTTCGTTTACATTGGGGGGCAGCGGCGGCGGCATTGCTTATAACG
>JALHOR010000004.1:85575-111847 GCA_022842885.1 Anaerolineae bacterium | reverse complement strand
AAGTATCTGTTCATTTGAATAGATGAGAAGGATTAGAGATATACCATGAACCTAGAAGCCATGTCCTCCAAACAAATTAGCGATATTGAACAACAAGTTAGTAATCTTATCAATAATATGCGAAAAGCCAAGTTGAACGAAGAACCGATCTACGCCATGCTGCAACAATTTGAACGCGAATTGAGCGAAATCCGGCGGCGGCGCTTTGATGAAAAACAATCGGAATATTCCAGTTATTAAGGGCAGGGGTAGCAATTCTAAAACTCGCCCTAGCTTTCTCTCCAAAGTGGGGTATAGTGATGGTGCAATGTGGTCTTTAGAAACAATTCAGTTTCACCCACATCGGTACAATAACCCATGTACCCAACAACCTCACTAGAGAATGCAAAGTAGTTCGTAGCATAAACACCTTCGCTCGCGTTGCCTTTATGCAGTCCTCCATGTACTCTCCCAAGCATTGCATGATTTTCCTGAAACGAACAGGATTTGTGTGTAAGTAGGTTGATGGCAAAAAATCCAAACATTCAGGAGTAATTCAAAATGGGGAATCGTAAACAAGGGACTGTCAAGTGGTTCAACGCCGATAAAGGGTATGGTTTCATTACCCCCACCGAAGGCGACGATTTGTTCGTCCACTTTTCAGAAATTCAAAGTGCCGGATATCGTTCATTGGATGAAGGCGCGACTGTCGAATTTGAAGTGACACAAGGCAAAAAAGGCTACCAAGCCAGTGCCGTGACCGTCATCAAAAATTAACCGACTTCGGTAGTCTCGCTTAGAGACATGGATATTCAAAAGGATGAGCCTAAAAACTCATCCTTTTTTGATTCTTTGCCAGTTGATTTATATCCCCAACATTTTGATAACCTGCGTCTATAGGGCGATTTCTGCCTCAGCATTGAGTCCGCAGCACTCCGCACCAATATTAGCTGCCTATCGGATGGCAATCGGTTTGTTTTTGACTCAGCACTTAGTCCTCAGCACTCAGCACTATTTTCAGATCAGCACACAGACAATCACTTTTTATAACTAGACACATCTCCTATGCCCGATTAGACTCACACATGTTCTAACGATGTGCTACCCCCTGTAAGGACAACCGAATGCTGCCGCTGCGCCTAGAACTCAAAAATTTTTTGCCCTATCGCCTACCCGACCCGCTGTTGTTTGAAGGCATTCATCTGGCATGTTTGACCGGACACAACGGCGCGGGCAAATCATCGCTCTTAGATGCGATTACGTGGGCATTGTGGGGCAAATCGCGTGCCAAACGCGACGAAGATTTGATGCATCAGGGGCAAAACGAGATGTCTGTGCAGCTTGATTTTGACCAAGAAGGCGCAACCTATCGCGTGATTCGGCAGCGCAAAGGGGGCAAAAAAGGCTTTGGCACACTCTACCTGTTCGCCATGCAACCCGATGGACAATGGCGCACGTTAAATGAACCGTCTGTGCGGGCAACCCAAGACCGCATTGAACAATTGCTGCGGCTCGATTATGAAACGTTTATTGCATCGGCATATTTGCAGCAAGGCAAAGCCGATAATTTTACGATGAAACCCCCCGCCGAACGCAAGCGCATTCTGGGGGAAATCTTGGGGTTGGCGCGTTGGTCAGTGTATGAAGACCGCGCCAAAACCAAAATCACGGAGATTGACCGCGAAATGCATACGATTAGTGGGGCAATCGCTGCCGCTGATGAAGAAATCCGCAAAGAACCGCAATACCTGCGCGATAAAACAGCTGCCGAAACCGCTTATCATGAAGCGCAAAAAGCACTGGGCATTGCTGAACAACAACTTGCCGA
The DNA here is from genome assembly GCA_022842885.1 of Anaerolineae bacterium. Classification (GTDB taxonomy): domain Bacteria; phylum Chloroflexota; class Anaerolineae; order Aggregatilineales; family Phototrophicaceae; genus JALHOR01. The sequence continues at coordinate 110,040 of JALHOR010000004.1, read as the reverse complement.
AATTGCCCATGCCAGTACCGATTTACGCAACAAACAAGAACAACTTGCCGCCCAACAACAACGCCGCCGCGAATTGCTGCTGGAAGATAAAACAGTCGCTGATGATATTGCCATTCGCCATAACAACATTGCCCGTTATCAGAGCATGTTAGATGCTGGCGATACGATCGTCGCTGGCTATATGGCATTGCAACAAGCCCGCGAAACCGATTCGACATTAGGGGCGAAGTTAGGGCGTTTGAGCGACTTGGAAAAAGAAATTCATGCGTTTGAATTGCAATTGGGCAGTGAACGCGCCGAATTGGGCAAGCAGCGTATCAGCTACGAAACGACCATTGCCGAAAATACGCGCATTATCCAACTGGCAAACCCGGACGAATTGGCGCAAGTGCAGGCAAGTATCAGCGAGATTGAAGCCTTAGAACAGCAGCGCGAAAAATTATACGCCCACATCACGCGGCTAAAAGAAGAAAAATCGGCATTGAATGCCACGCGCTCTGCTCTGACTCTTGAAGGCAAAAATCTGAATGAACGCCTCGAAAAATTACAACAGACCGAAGGCGCAACTTGCCCTTTATGCGGGCAGCCCCTCACGCCGGAACATCGGGACGAACTGCTGGCAGAATTGACCATAGAACGTGATGACAAGCGCAACACCTACAGTCAATCGCAGCAGCGTATCAAAACCATTGGCGATGAAACCAGCGATTTAGAGAAACAAATGGAAACGCTGGCAGAGTCTATCAAACAGTTACCGCCGTTACGCAGCCGTGCCGGGGCGTTGCAAAAACAATTGGACGATGCTCATGCTGCCCAGCAACGGCTTGACGAAGCCCAAGCACATCTGCATGTTATCATCGCTGTTCTGACGGAAGAAACATTTTTACCAGAGATTCGTGAGCAGTTGACCCAGTTGCAGCAGGAACGTGCGGCGATTGGCTATGACCGTGAGACGCATAACAGCGCCCGCGCTAACCTAGAACAATATCGTGATTATGAAGCGCAGCATACCCAATTAGAAATTGCACGTAATGCCTTGCCGGGCGAACAATTGGCGCTGGAAAATGCACTTGCCCGCCAAGCACGCATCACCGGGGCATTGGCAGAAGAAGATGCCCGCATCACCGACAGCAATGCCGAGATTGCGCGACTCAAATTATTGGTGGAAGAACAGCATCGGCGCGAAACTGAAGTTGCCCGCCAACGCACCCTAGAACGCAGCGCCCATGAACGGCTTATCACCGTGCAGCAGCAATTATTGGCAGTGGAGCGTCAGCGCAAACGCAAAGCCGATTTAGAGCTACGCCGCGAAGAAAAGAAAGCCGAAAAAGACCTCTACGAAGAACTGAAAAAAGCCTTCGGCAAAAATGGCGTGCCATTGATGATTATCGAAACTGCCATCCCGGAACTGGAAACCGCTGCCAATGAATTATTAGGACGTATGACCGATGGCAGAATGACGCTGCGGCTGATGACCCAACGCGAAAAAGTGTCAGGCGGTGCTGCTGATGCGCTGGACATTGAAATTGCCGATGAATTGGGAACACGCCCTTACGAAATGTACAGCGGCGGTGAGGCATTCCGCATCAATTTCGCGCTACGCATCGCCCTATCGAAGATGTTGGCACGACGGGCGGGAGCGCATTTACGGACGTTATTCATTGATGAAGGCTTCGGCACACAGGATGACGATGGGCGTAACAAACTGGTGGAAGCCATCAACACGATTCAAGGCGATTTCGATATGATTCTGGTCATCACCCATATTGATGAACTGCGCGACGCCTTCCCGGTGCATATCGTCATCGAAAAAACCGGCAGCGGCAGCATGATTGCCGTGCGATAAAAACTACCCACTCACACCCTCTGGCACTTTTAGCGGGGTATATTCGCCTTCCCACCATTCTGGGAACGGGGCTTGCGGCGCATCAAAATAATAATCTAGAATGCGGCGCGTGATAGGTGCTGCCACTTCTGAGCCTTCGCGGGAATTGGGGACAACGACGACTGTCACAATTTCCGGGTTTTCGGCGGGTGAAAATGAGACATACCATGCATTCGGCGGGATACCGCTGTCCCGCGCCCCGGCTTCAGCAGTCCCCGTTTTGCCACAAGTGGTATACGACGGGAACATATCGCTTCCCCCAAAGACGCGCCATGCCGTTCCCAAATCCTCATCATAGGGAACGTCGCACATACCTTCCCAGATAATATCGTAGACTGAATCAGCTAGCGTTAATTGGCGAGCAATGCGCGGTTCAAAGGCTTGCTGAAGTTCTGTATTATCTAAACCACCAATTTGTTTGATGATATACGGCTGAAAAACAGTGCCACGATTGGCAATGGCGGTCACAGCGACTGCCATTTGCAGTGCCGTCGTCTGCACATCGCCTTGCCCGATAGCGTTATTGATGGCTTGCGTGATAACCTGCGGCGATGCCACATTGCCCGGTGCTTCGGGCGCAATCAACCCAAAACCGGTGCGCTGCCCAAACCCAAACATCCCGCTATACTGTGCTTGCAGCGTCGGGTCACGCCGGAACATTAAGGCACCCATCTCCCAAAAAAACGGATTGCAAGAGGTTGTGAGTGCTTGCGACATAGTAATATCGCCAGCCGCTTCCATCTCGTCGGCAACGCGCCAATCTTGCCGGAATTCCAGCGAATCACCGAAGCGTTCCTGTCCATACCATTCTAAGTCACAGCTAAAGAGGGCGCCCGGCTGAAAGACATTTTCGGCAGCAACTGCCGCCAACGTGAAAATTTTATACACCGACCCCGGCGTATATTGTTCCTGCACCGCTTTGTTCGCCAGCGGGCGACGGGGATTATTCACGATACGTTCAATAAATGTCGAAGCATTGATATACGAACTTTCGGGATTAAAGAGCGATGGGTCAAACGATGGATAACTTGCCAATGCCAAAATTTCGCCCGTATCCACCTTCATGACGATAGCCGCAGCACCATTCGCCACTGTCGCCCAATTATTCCCGGCATAATTATGAGCATCCGAGATAGCTTGAGCTACTGCATTTTGTAAGCCCATATCAATGGTGAGTTGTACCGGAATGGGGTTACTGCCCTGCGTTCCAGCCAGTTCACGCAAAGTTGCCCCGCCCGGTTCCAGCAAACGCAAATAGCGTTCTGGTTTGCCCGCTAATTGTTCTTCATAGGCAAATTCAATACCACTAATCCCCACAATATCGCCTTCTTGGTAGCCCTTGCCTGTCCAGTATGCCACTTGGTCACCGGGCATTCGCCCGATATACCCGGTGATATGGGCGGCTGCGCCATGCCCCACATAGGCACGTTCCTGATACTGCTGCACTTTTGTATAGCCAGCACTGGTATCAGCAATGGCGCAGATGGCTTCCAAATCATTACGATATTGGGCATACACTTCCGGGTCAATCTCGCCCACATGGAAATACGATTCAGCGTTGTAATCGCCAAATAATGTGACAATCTCTAAGCGGCGGCGCTGCAAAACTTCTGCCAACAGCGTCATACATTCGTCTACATCGCGCATATCCTGTTGAATCATATACAGCGAGACAATCGTGCCACCTTGTTCGACCACTGCATCACCATCGCGGTCATAAATATTGCCACGCGGCAAAAAACGGCTAATCACTTCAATTTGTACATCTCCCGCCAAACCATCCAGAATATCCAGCGGCGACCACGCAATTTGCCAACCATCTGCGGACTGTACCAAGCGCATAATCCGGTCAGAATCCGCAATCGTGCCAAAACGTGGCGATGCTAATTCAACATCATAAGGGATAGCCGCACTTGTTCCTTGCAGATGAGTTTCCCGCAGGGTATAGGTGATACCCTGAAGATTAATTTTTTCCGCAACTTGTTGATAGCGGCGCTCAAACACCGGATAGGGATAAATCTCGCGGCTCGGCAAACTGACGAAACTATACATGCGCGTCAAATCGCCCGTATTCCACGCATCCAGAAAACCACGCACAACTTCTTCTGGCGAAAGACGAGTGCTTTGTACGACCAATTGTACCTCGCCCGCACTATCATTCTGCGTTGTTTGCCCCGGCATTGCCAAAGTAGAACAGCCCGTAAAGAGCATCAATAACAACAGTAATCCGATAATACGAAGACGCATAACATCACTTTCAACTCGCTTCAAAGAAAAAATTGCCATGCTTACAAAAGTAACTTCTGAGCCTGCTCTTCCTTTGAAGATATTTTCTTGGTCTTAGGCTTCATGTCCAATCCTAAGCGTAGTTTATCATCACTCGTAATACCACAGGCAATCCGCTGTTGCGCCAAGGCAACATTCTCAGGACTAATATCACATAGGATAAAATGGCGCTGATGCTGTTTTGCGACCAATCCCACTGTACCAGAACCACCGAAAGGGTCAAGAATGACACCATTCATCGGACAGGAGGCTTGTACAATCGGCTCAATGAGTTCCGCTGGAAAAACTGCGAAATGAGCGCCCGAAAATGGGCTGCCCGTAACGCGCCAAACCGATTGTATATTTGCCCCGCTTTCGGTCAACATAGTGCTGCGATCATAATAATATTTTTGCTTTTTAGAGAACATAAACACATATTCATGAGCATGAGTCGGGCGGTCTTTCACGCTTTCACTCGTAGCGGGACGATGCCAAATAATATCACAGCGCAAAATCCATCCATCGCTTTGTAATGCAAATGCCACGCGCCAAGGCATTCCGACGAGACTTTTCATCGGCAAGCCCATTTCATAAAAGGTTTTATTGCGGATTTTGCGTCCAGTAGTAGGAATGCCATTCATGTGTTTGCGGCTGTAACGCGAATTTTTGCCCTGTGAGCCGCCGGCTTTATGCTGGCTGGTGGCACCCACGTAATTATCCCCGATGTTCAACCAGAATGTACCATCGTTACGTAAAACGCGCCGCGCTTCGGCAAAGACACTCACCAATGCCTGAATATACGCATCAGGATGCATTTCCAACCCAATTTGTTGTTCAGCACCATAATCGCGTTGCCCAAAATAGGGCGGGGAGGTGATGATAGATTGGATGCTCTCATCAGGTAAAGTTTTTAAGAAAGTAAGGGCATCATTGACCTGAACAGTATCTATCAGAGGGTGAGTGGCATCGTTCATTGGATTTTATCCTAAACTTGAACTGTGTGATGTAATCGGGCTGGCATGTTTTAGCCCCCTATAACTATAAACGGCACAAACATCGTCATTAGCACACCGACCATTTGGCAAAGCCACGCCGCTGCCAAACCATTGCGTTCCCGCACATAACTATACAGCATGTTCATTGTCAAAAAGGCAATGCCAATGACAATAGCAACGACAGGCGCTTCTAGCACGTCTGCCCACATCACGGGGAAAAAGAGAATGATATTCCACACACCCGCTAAGGCGCCCACAATATAAAATTCCAGATTTTTTTGCAGCACCCCGCGGAAAAAGAGCGTCTCTGCTAACGGCATCACAAACACCAAATACGCCAACACCGTGCCGATACTCATTTGGGGAAATATCAGGAAGGCGGTACGGCGGAACACTTCGCTGCCGAACAACAAAAATAATGCCCCCGCCAACAAACCAAACCCCATGCCCCAGATTAAATCTAGCGGGTCTTCTTGGGCGATGCGGTCAGTACTGCCTAACAGCCAGCCCAAGACGCTTACGCTTGCTAACGCGCCCCATGCCACCGTGTATCGCAAGTCGGCGTTATCGGGCAGCATCGGGATAAGTCCCACACTCAATGCCAACGCCAGCAAAAAGCCAAATGCCGGGTCGCCTGTACCACCCCGGTAGCTGGGAATCACCGATGCTTCAATATCATCATCGCTCTCGTCATCGGGAATCAAATCCGCGCCCAAACGTGGCGCATCATCTAGCGGCTCAGGGTATGCTTTATCAGAATAGGGATTTGGGGAAGCCATTTTATGCGAATCAGCCCAACACAGTTTTCATCGTATTTAAGACAATTTCCACGCGCTCGCGGGTAATCCAATAATGCAGCACGCAGCGATATTTGCGTTCATGCCCCGGATACGGACGCATGATAATGTGATGGTCTGCCATTGCTTTTTCAAATGCCTTCGGCGCAAGTTTGGCATTGTCTTCCAGCCAGAAAAAGACAAAATTGGTGTGCTGACTCAAGACTTGGACGCCCGGAATTTCGCTTAAGCCTTCTGCCAACAGTGCCGCGTTGGCATGGTCTTCGTGCAAACGTTGGCTCATCTCATGCAAGCCAATCAAGCCCGCCGCTGCCAGCACCCCCGCTTGGCGCATCCCGCCGCCCAACACTTTTCGCACGCGCCGCGCCTCTTTGATAAAGTCACGACTGCCTACCAAGACTGACCCCACCGGAGCGCATAAGCCTTTGGAGAGGCAAAATGTCACACTATCGGCATTTTCGGTCAATTCACTCACTGGAACACCACACGCCGCCGCCGCATTAAAAATGCGTGCGCCATCAATATGAAATTTTAGACCATGTGATTTAGCGATTTCAGCAACACGGTTGGTATAGTCAACGCTTAATGGCACGCCGCCGACAGTGCCTTGCGTGTTTTCGATGGTAATCAGGCGCGTGCGTGGGAAATGTTCGTTATTGCCACGAATCGCCGCTTTGATGTCGTCTAGGCGCAATGTGCCATCTTCTTGCACTGGCACAATGTGGGGCATGATGCCACCTAATGATGACATGCCACCGGCTTCGTACATGAAGGTATGCGCTTTATCGCCTGTGATAATTTCAGTGCCGCGTTCACAATGGGTCAGCAGCGCAATCAAATTGCCCTGCGTGCCGCTGGTCACAAATAAACCCGCTTCTTTGCCAAACATCGCAGCGGCATCATTTTGGAGTTGATGAACAGTAGGGTCTTCGTCATACACATCATCACCGACAACAGCATTTGCCATCGCTTGGCGCATGGCTGGGGTGGGTTCGCTAACAGTATCGCTGCGGAGATCAATTGTGTGCATCGTGGCTCGCCTGAGATACAGGCGGGCATTGGTGCGCCCGCCTAAGTCTGGATAATCGCCACGATGTTAGTCACAAATCGGAGATTCGACAATGGGGATTACGTTAGTCCGCTGGGGGCAGTTCGCCGCTATAAGTCAGGACATAAATATCGGTGGTATTGAACACAGGCATCGCTTCGACATAGACATAAAGCGTATCGGCGTGCCAAGTTGCGGCTGTGAACCAAAATGCCTGTTGTTCTGGAATTTGCTGCGGCGCAAAGATTGGATTGTTTGCATATTTTGTCCAACTAAAGCCATCGTCACTCACTGCTAATCCCAAACCCATACTATCTTGGTTATTACCGCTGCCGCGATAGACCAGTACATACTGGTTAGCGGTGTGGACAACACGGGCATGATGCACATGCATCCCTTCCCATTCAGCATCTACTGTTAAAATTGGATTTTGGGCATATTTTTCCCATACAATGCCGTCGGTGCTGGTGGCAACCCCAATTTGCTGCGTGCGCTCTTTATCATACCCCGTAAAGTACAACAAATAACCGTCTTCAGTTTTGACAATTTGTGGCGCAGAAATTGATTCGCCATCCCATGCATCTTCTGCACCGGGGAGAAGAACAGGGTCAGCATCCACTGTCCATGGTCCCAACGGATTATCCGCCGTCGCTCTGCCAATCGCCCCTTTACCCGATGCCCCGCTGCCCGTATTCCAAGTGTAAAAATACAGCGCCCATGTGCCATCGTCCAACACAATGGCACTAGAGGCTAACGCCGCCGTTTTGGCATACGGCACTTCTTCAGAACGCAGCACCGGCTCGTCTTGGGGTTCAATCCAGTTAATACCATCGTCTGACACCAGATAGCCAATTTGCACCGATGCGGGCCACCCCACAAACCCATTACGGAACATATGGAATTTGCCCTCATGATAAAAAACTGCACCGGGGTCGGTATATTGCCTATCCCAATCGGTACGCTCGTTGCCGCGTGCCACAATCGGCGCTTCATTCGCTAGGGTAAAAAATGAAGGCGGCGTTTCTTGCGCGAGAACGACTCCAGAAATGATAAACACTAGCAAGACAAAAAAACGTTTGAACATCTTAATTTCTCCTGATGAATGTGATAGTTAAACAGCTATTTTTTCGACTGGAAATTGAATTTCGGTGACATTGTTTTCACCATGTTCCGGTGGATGGAGTTGGTGAAACACCTCGCGCCCAATGCCTTTAATCTGGTAGCCATGTTGGGCAATCCATTCGCCCAACGTGCTGTAACCCAAATGCAGCCCCAACCAGCGCCCGCTGTAGATGGTCGAAACCATTTGGTTTTCTGGCGGCAAAATCCGCAAATGCAGTTCGCGCCCATCGCTTAAAGTGACGGTTTTGAGAGCATCATCAGGCATCAAAAAACCGACTTCCCAATCACACACTTGGTCATCAAAATTGTCGCCATAAAACAAGGCGGTACATGCGCCGCGCTGTTTAAATTGGTGACGCGGCATTGCCTGATGAATCATGAACAAAATGCTGCCCGCAGTGAACATCGGCACGGTTTCGCGTAGGGATAAAAAGGGTTGTGCTGGCAGTGTTTTTAAAGCGATGTCATAAAGCGGGCTGGCAGGTTGCTGTTCCAAGTAACGCAAGCGCGTTTCGACCAGTTGTAGCCGGAAGGCTTGCTCAGAGATAGATTGTTCAAGTTGCGCTTTTTGCAGGCGCAGCATCCCACGAATCTCTTCATTGGTGATACTTTCGCTCAACATGTTGCGAATTTGTTCCAACGACAAGCCCAAATCGCGCAGTGCCAAAATTTGATTCAGACGCGGCAGTTGTTCGGCAGTGTAATAGCGATAGCCAGTGGTCGCATCGGTATGTGCCGGTGCAAATACGCCAACCTCATCGTAATGCCGTAGCAAGCGGGCAGAGACTTGGGCAACTTTGGAAAATTCGCCAACTTTGAACATGCTGTCCTCACCACAATATCATCCTTGAGGACAGCATAAACCTTGACGCAGCGTTAAAGTCAAGAGATGGCAAAAATAAGCGGGTGAAGCGCGGGGTGAATTATTCTTGTTCCCGCAATGTGGTGGTTGCCAACGAATCGCATTTTCATATTTGGCAACAAGAAAATCATCATTTTTATACAAATTTGATAGACTTTAAGCGCACTTTATGTTAGAATTAATGTTCCAAAGCGAGATTTTTTGTTTTGGATTACAATCTTGTAGGTAGTCTAGGGTCGCTCCCGAAAAGGCGGATAGTCCTACCGCCCTGATTACCGTGTATATGATAGGACAACACTAAAGGACAGTGTTATGGATACCAAGCGTTGTTTGCGTTGCGGTGAAGAAATTCCGTTGACCCAATTTTATAGTGATAAACGGAAAAAGGATGGTAAATCGCCTTACTGCAAAAAATGCTCCGCAGAAATGAAAGGGCATACCTATACCCCTCCAGAAGATTTTCCTGAAGGGCAGCGGCGGTGTACTAAATGTAAAGAAATAAAATCGCTTGAAGAATTTCATAAAACAGCAAAAGGAACTTTTGGAAGAAGTGCTGTTTGTAAAAAATGCCGTTCACGGGCAAAAGCAAAGCCAATACCACAAGAAGGGTATCGTTTTTGTAGTAAATGTGGCGAAGAAAAACCAAATACACCAGAATTTTTTGTAACCAGTCGTGGGAAAATTACATCTGAATGTCGGATTTGTTCGCAACTTAGGGCAAAAACATGGTTTAGCAAGAAGAAAGAACAAGATCCTGATTATTCTAAAAAGGCATATTATCGCCATGCAGAAGCGAATCGCGCTCGTGCAAGACGTTATTATCAAACACATAAAGAGCAGCATCGGGAGCGAGATAAACAATGGAAAGAACGGAATCAAGAACGTCATAGTGTTTACAAGAAGAGTTACTATGCCGAAAATCGCGGTCAAATTATCAATCGAGTTCGGCAGTGGCGCAAAGATAACCCAGAACGCTATCGTGGTTATAACCGAGAATGGTTAGATAGCAACCCAGAAGTTGCCGATGCTATTCAGAAATCAGCCCAACAGCGGCGGCGAGCGCGAAAACGCAATTTACCAAATACTTTCACAACCGAAGAATGGATGATTTGTCTGACTTATTGGCAGTATCGGTGTGCGGTTTGTGGCTCAGACAACGAAATTCATGCCGATCATTGGATACCATTAGCAGATGAAAATTCGCCCGGAACGGTAAAAGAGAATATGATTGTATTATGCTCACATTGCAATCATACCAAATGGGCAACTGATGCGGAAACGTGGTTAGTTAAAAAATTAGGCGTGGACGAAGCTGCGAAAAAATTAGCGGAAATACACACCTATTTCGAGTACGTAAAATTTATCAATATGGAGTAATATCAAATGGCGGGCTATGAAACATGCACAATTGTTGGGAATGTCGGGCGTGACCCAGAAACCAGAGTCCTTCCCAACTCAGGTACGACAGTTTGCTCGTTCTCGGTAGCGGTCACGACTCGTTGGAATGATAAAACAACAAATGAAAGACGAGAGCGAACTTCATGGTTTAATATATCTTGCTTTGGTCGCTTGGGTGATATAGCCAATCAGTATGTGCGTAAAGGTACGCAAATTCTGGTGGTTGGCACGGTCTCTGCACGGGCATATATGGGCAGCGATGGGCAACCCAAAGCCTCGCTTGATTTGAAGGCTGATACCTTCCAGTTATTGGGTAGTCGGGGCGATGCTGCCATGAGCAGCGGCACAGGCAGCGATCACAACTACGGCGGTGGCGGTGGTGGCTATGATGAGCGTGACTATGCGCCGCCCTCACAGGATATGGATGATATTCCGTTCTAAAACCGACCTTAACCAATAAACATGAGTCAAAAAATTTACTCATGTTCAGATTAATGCGTCGTTGTAGGGCGAGGCATGCCTCGTCCCTACGAAAAATCACCTGTGTTGAATTTGAGGCAAAAATGTTACTGGGCTGAACACAACTGTTCGCCCATTTGCGTTAATGGGCAGCGGCTTGTTGGCGATCTTCGCGCACCAATGCCGGATTCGCCACCATATCACCCCCGCGCACGGTTGCCCCAATGACCAATGCCGCACTCACCAAGACCACATTTTTGATGATGTATTGTCCTTCTAATGTGGGTGCATATGGAAACTGGGTGAAAGTCTCATTGGGGAATAAAAATAGCGGCGTGACCGTGCCAACCATCTGCAAGAATAACAGCAGCAGCGTTGCCCGCATAAATTTTCCGGTGATGAGTCCTAATCCGATTAGCACTTCCCACGCCGCCAAGACTGGCAAAGACACTTCAGGCAGCACAATGCCGAAAGATAGTGTTTCAATCGTGCGAGTCGCCAGTTCTTCAGCAGGGCTTAAATTGGGGAAAAATTTGAGGAGACCGAACCAGAAAAAGACAATGCCGAGACTCACCCGTAGAAATACCACACCATTTTGTGCCATCCAGCGCGTCAAACGAGTATCAATGGCTTCAAATTGCGCTTGAAATTGTGTCATGCTATTCACCCCTTCTCTGTGACATTTTTCACAAGTATAGGGTATTTGTGATAAAATTCACATTAGAAATAGAGTAAAGATAGCGGTGTTATAGAATAACGGGTTCAATATCCTCTGGTACAACCTCACCTGATGCTATCATATCTTCGATATGTAATTTGATGGCTTCCTGAATGTTGGCAAGAGCCTCTTCAACAGTTTCGCCCTCACCATAACAACCGGGCAAACTGGGTACTTCCACTACATAACCACCTGTTTCATCAGGGATTAAAATCACATGGCGCATAGCATCTCCTATAGAATCATGCCCATCAGAATCAATACTAACCCCGCCAGCACGCCGGATAAAATCGTAATGCCTGCCAATGCTACTGCCACGCTGAACCACTTGGCGCGGTCAGCGGCATATTGGCTGCGGGCGACATCCAGATAACCATACGCCACCATCAGGTGCAACCCTTCCAGTTCAGCAGCCCGAAAATCATGGTCGGTCCCAAATGAAAAACTTCCCCAAGTGTGGACGTGCAAGCGCACTTCAACCAATGTTTCATTGTCGTTGCTAGACAGCACATCCACCAACACGCGCATCTTTTGCGACGCCGGGCTAGGGCTGTATAGGCTCTTTAGCCAACTGCCACGCTCAAAAATCAGGGTCGGGGTGGTGTGAGTTTGCGTATATCCCAATGCTTCAAAATAGGTTTGAATATCTTTGCTGGCGGCACCGGGGCGACGGGGGGTGGTCAAAGTCCGTTTGTAGACCAACCATGTGCCTTCGCGCACGGGCAGCGGCAGACCGTTGGACATCATCATTGTAATTCACATTCGATTGTAGCTTTTAGCAGTTAGCCATTGGCTTTTAGCTTTTAGAGACTGGTTTTGATTTGTAATATACTAAAATTTTTCACCACAGAGACACCGAGAACACTGAGATTTCACTGAGAAATAGACTGAAAAGGTGACAGATTAGTGACATTCGGTTTTTGACTCAGCACTCAGCACTATTTAGTGCTTCATTTGGTAAGTTTCTTAAAATACCGACCTCACCCCCCGACCCCCTCTCCTACAGGAGATGGGGAGTCGCGCTCTGCGCGGCGGGGGTGAGGTTAAGAACAGAGAAATCAAAATATTTATCGGACGAAGCATTTAGCACAAAGAACACAAAGATTTAAGATTTCTTCGTGCCTTCGTGGTTCAAAAAAGCGCCTCAGCACTTTTAGAAGCGGCTCTTGCCTGCGCCAAAAATCTTTGGTGATAATTTGAAGCCGAATTGCTGCAACTGACCCAAGAATTTGGGCGGGAAACCCGTAGGTTCTAATGCGCCGCCGCCTTCGTGCGAATAACCGCCACCTGTATGTCCGGGCGTCATATAGACGAACACATCCTGCAAGGTCACTTTATCGCCTTCCATGCCTTGCATTTCCGTCACTTGGACAACTTTACGGCTGCCATCTTTCAGGCGGGCTTGCTGCACAAACATATGAATCGCAGAGGCAATTTGCGAGCGAATCACTTCTACGGGCAAATCCATCCCTGCCATCATACACAGCGTTTCCAGACGGGCAACGGCATCGCGCGGACTGTTGGAGTGAACTGTCGTCAGCGACCCATCGTGACCCGTATTCATCGCTTGGAGCATGTCTAGTGCCTCACCAGAACGGCATTCGCCCACCACCAAACGGTCAGGGCGCATACGCAGCGTGCCTTTGACCAAATCACGAATAGTCAACATGCCTTCGTCTTCTGTGCCGGGAATCGGCGGGCAGGTTTCCAGACGCACAACGTGGCGCTGTGCCAATTGTAATTCTGCCGAGTCTTCAACGGTGATGATACGTTCATCTTCGGGGATATAGGCGCTTAACACGTTGAGCAGTGTGGTTTTACCCGACCCCGTACCACCAGAAACAACGACGTTCAACCGCGAAACTACGCACGCTTCAAAAAAATCGCCCACATCTTTGGTGAATGACCCAAATTTAATCAGGTCTTCCACTGTCAGGCGTTTTTCCGGGAATTTACGGATGGTGATAGTCGTCCCTAAGAGCGCCGAAGGCAGCGTCACCAGATGCACACGCGAGCCATCGGGCAGGCGGGCATCCACCATCGGGTTAGAACGATTCAAAGTACGCATCAACGGGCGCACGATACGCTGTGCCGTCCAGTACACATGCTCCTCATCATCAAAGACAATTTCGGTCTCTTTCAGTTTGCCTTTTTGCTCACCGAAGATGATGTCGGGACCATTAACCATAATTTCCGAATAGCTTTTGTCTTCGACCAGTGGTTGAATCGCGCCAAAGCCGATGATGTCATCGAGCAATCTTTCGCCCAATTCTTGGCGTTGGTCAGCCGGGAGATTCATGCCCATTTTTTGCAGGACAGTGTTCATGCGTTCAATGATAATTTGGGTTTTGCTGGTATCGCTGCGTTTCCACAAGTCGGCTTCATCGGGGAATGCCAGCACCTTACTCCGCAGTTGTTTTCGCAGTTTCAGCAATTTGGAAGGTGTGCGGCGTTTGGGGGGTACCACATAGCCCGTATCCAAGACCCATGAGCCATCGGGGCGCACTTCGGTCACGACGATACGGCGGACACCACTGCCCACAGCGAAAGGCACTTCGCCCGGCACGGGTTCGCCAAAATCAATCACGGGCATATTTTTCTTTTCGTCAGCAGGTTTCTTGGGTTCTGCTTTTTTAAGTTCTTCTTTTTTGCCGCTTAATGATGGTTGGGCGGCAGGGGGCGGCGCTTCTTCGGCAAAAAGCCGGTCTAAATCGTCACTGTCTTCGGCAGGCTTAGCGCCTTTTTGCTGCTGTTGCATCTTTTTGGAAAGAAAGGACATAGGAAAAACCCCTACTCTGTACTCATTGTCCTTTCAAGTGTAAGGCAGGATAAGACGTGTGGCAAGCATTTGGGCAATTAAGACTCCGTTTCATCTTATGCCTGTCTACTTGCCACCAAGATGAGATTAACGGTTTGCAACTGGCAGCAAGGTCGAATCGGCAACGTGCGATTGTTCTTTCGTTAGCGTCTGCCCGATTGCCAACCATGCTATATGCAGCCCAAACATCATCAAAAATGTCAGCAGATTATCGGTGAATTGTGGGAACAAATCGGTGATACCTGCCAGCATCAACCAGCCCGACCCCATTTGCAGCGGCAGCCACCGGAAGATGGGCAAAAACGGCTTGCGGGCAAATAACAGCCCAAAGACGAGCAAAGCGCCCACATGCACGGCGGCACTCACGAACCACAAGTTCCACCATGCTGCTTGTGCCAACATGCCAACCGCGCTGAATGCCATCGCCACGCTGCTGATACCCATCAGATAGAGTGACCATTTTGTCGGTATCGAGATGCTATTTTCATAGCGCAGTGCCAGCCCGATACAGCCTAAACCAATGAACAAGAAACCGGGCATCAGGAACAGCAGCAACGCCTGATAAATACCATAATAAGTATCATGGTCGCCCGGTTGCAATTGACTGAAAGCGGCAATTGCGCCGCAGCTACCGCCAGCCACCAGCATAATGCTAGCAATATAACTCATCGTTTGGGTTAATGTTGCTTTCGACATAGTAAAATTTGCCTTTCTTCGTTGCTCTATAACGGTCAAAACGAGGTCGAGCAATGTTTTACACCACCACAGCACCACCCCCGCTATCCCCTGACGACGATACCTCTCGCGCATTACATCCCGAAAAAATTGGCGCATCAATGCCCCATAGTCACGGCGATAATCGGCAGGATACAGACAAAGCAGGATAGAATAGAGCCGTTCTGCGATGACCAACCATGAGGTTGTGGAAGGCTTATTCATGAGAGGATGCCTCCTGCCAATCGTTTGGCGCGGGCAATCGCTAACAGCCCATCCAGACGGTGAATTTCGGCACGCGCAACCCGTTCTCCAAAATCGGTGATGCGGTAATAGCGGCGGCGTTCATCGTCCATCGCGGGGTCAGGGCGTTCATCTGTTTCTTCAATCAGATGCGCTTCTAACATGCGTTTGATTGTTCCGTACAATGTGCCGGGTCCCATTTGGACTTTGCCATCAGTGATGCGCTCAACTTCCTGCATGATGCTGTATCCATGCCGTTCACTATCTGCTAGCGCCAGCAGAATATGAAACACAGCGGGGGTCAGCGGCAGCAAGTCTTGGGGGTGTGGAGCAGTATTTGACATGTCTCGCTCTCAACTACTACTGTTTTGGATATATCCGTTACAGTTATAGTAGAGCGATTTTAGAGAATTGTCAAGCAAATCAATGTAGCTTTAGAGGAGAGAACTGCTTTGTTGCAAAGTTCAATTGTTATTCTGGTATCCCGCCAGAAACTAAAGTTTCCGGCTGCCAAACAGCCAAGTCTGCTAAAGAGACTACTTCAAAAACGCCTTTAGTGCGTTTGGTTTTGTTTAGCCCCATGACTTTAGTCTGGGGCGACACGAGCCATTTTAATGTTTGTAACTGAGCAGGAGAGAACTATAATACTCTTCCGAATAGCTAACTTGTATTTTAGACATCTTCTGCCAACCTGCGTCGTAGTTCTTCACGAGTCAGCACACGTCCTGATAAAGCGTCCTTAAATGCCCGTTTGAAACTCTCTTCGATTTCAGTCTGACTCGCTTCCGGCATCACATATTCAAGGGTATCAGTATCAGCTTCGACTAAATCCAGCAAATAGGCTTCCGGTGTGGCATATCCACGCTGCTGTGCCTGCTGACGAATACATTCTGCTAAGTCATCTTTTAAAATAATCGGCGACATGCTTTCTCTCCAATTTTCATTATTGTAACATCGAATTCAGCCAATGTTGACATACCTGCACGAGTTCAATGATATTATTTCAATAATTCTTTCACCTGTTCCAAACGCACGGTATAGGTGTGGTGCTGGAGAACATGCTGACGGGCGGCATCTGCCATCTGCTGGCGTTCTGTGGGATGCGCCAGAAAATACGCCACTTTATCACGCAATTCTGCCAAATCATCATAAACAACCAAGTGTTCGCCGGGAATAAACCACTCGTGGACACCGGGGCGATTATCCACAATCTGAAAAGCACCCACTGCCGCCGCTTCAAATAGACGCATGTTGCCGCCATAGCGCATAAAATCACCATGCGGATTCAGGCAGATGGTCGCGCCGGATAACACGCGCAGCATACTTGCACCTAAGGCATCGCCGCGCCAAAAGGGGCGCAAAGTATCAGGCATATCATGCACGCTCCAAATGCCCAATTGAAAATCACGCAGTGCCTCTAACGCCACCACCCGTTCACTATACAATTGGCGCGGCACGAGTGTTCCTACAAAACTTACATCGCATTGATAGCGCGTTTTTTCGTCGGGCGTCAACACTTGCGGTTGATGAAACTCTGGGTCAATCGCCACGAAGGGCAAACACGCCATTTTTTTCGCGCCCAATTCCAGCCATTGAATGCCATGATAATAATCATTGACCAAGACCAAATCGTATAAGCGGGCGGCTTGCCGTTCTATCGAGTGCGAAAAGACAATCGGGGATGTGCCGCTGGCGTAGACCATTTTGCAGCCAGTTTGCCGCTGAATCGTCATCAAAGTTTCGGGATAAATGATGGTGTTATCGCCCATCAGCCATAAGATGTCTGGTTGAAACTCACGGGCTTTTTGCACGAGTTTTTCATTCCGGCGGCGGTAATCAGGATTCATCTGGGTTGGCAAACGGCGCAGTGCCGCGTTGACAATTTTGCCGGGGGTGAGGCGTTCACTGTGTTTGTGTGCCTGCAAACGGGCAATGTCTGGGCTGCCAAAACCGGGCAAATTGCGCCAGAACACCTCTAGCACATATCCCTGCCGCCGCATGGCTTTCTCCCAAAAATGCAGCGCCATACTGGAAGGAAACAACGGCGGCAGCGTGCCTACGGGCGTATTGGCAATATCTTTCAGCAGTTCTTGCGGGTGATGCAGCGATGCCACAAATAAAATGCGCGTCATAGATGGATTATAAAACTCTAATTGGGTGTTTAAGAACTCAAGAATCGCTCGGTTAAAGGGGAACGTGGTTTGCCTTGGGCATCCACAATCCCGTAACCGTTATGCATACTCTCCGCCCACGCATACCAGACCATTGCCGCTATCCGGTCTTGATAGCGATTTTTGAGATAACGGATAAAACTGGTGGCATAATTGGCAACATCTGCCAGATTGTCTTGCGGTCTTTCTAGCACGCCCCATTCCGTAATCCACAGGGGTTTGTTGGGAAGAATGCTGAAATACGCTTGGACTTCATCATCAATATGCCCGAAGAAGCTATACGGATGCCCCGGTTGTGGACCACGCCCATAAGGATGACAGGCAATGCCATCTGGGCGAGCATCAGCAGGCGTCGCCGCGATGCTGTCCCGCGCAAATTGGCTGCCACGCCCAGGTCCGCCCGTATGTCCCCCGGTAATCACTAAGATATTGCGGTCATTTGCGCGTATCGCCCGGACGACTTGCGTCAACATGCGTCCATACACAGCAGCGGACATGCCGACAGCGGCGGGTGAACCCGGTATGGAATCCTGCTCGTTCCAGACTTGCCAGCACTGGACTAAGCCTTTGCCTGCCCATTGGCGGGCGATACGTCCCATCATTTCGGCAAAGCGGTCTATCAACTGCGCCCATTTGCTATCGTTCATCGTATTCCAAGGGAAAAATTCGTTTTTGCCTTCGCCATATGTTTGATGGCTGGTTGTAAAAATGACTTTGTAGCCTGCCCGCACATAGCGTTCTGCGAGGGGCGCATAACGATTATACGCCGCTTGAATATCTTCTGACCCAGTGAGTGCTGATACATTGTAGCCCATGCGTACCCAACCAATTTGCCCTAATTGATTGGCATTGGGTGTGCCAAGCGGGTGGAATGCATCCAGATTCACACCAACGGGGTTCACATCGGCAAGCCAACCTTCGCCGCCTTTGCGTGTGGCTTCCAAAAACCAAGCCGCTGCAAAACCTTCGCGCCCGTCCGCCAATTTGATGCGAATCCATTCATCCTGAACGCCTATTTTTGCCAGCGCCCGCCCCTGAATTTCGACCGTTTCCAGCATATCCCAGGGATTCACTTGCCCTAAAATCACGCCATCCGTAGACGGCAAACTGCGTACCCGTAATCCGGTATCTATCGGACGCAGCCGAAAATCTTGGATATAGAGCATAATCGTGGGGTCAACTAAATTTGGCAAGTTGCCCGGCATCCCCGCGCCCGGCTGCTGCACCACCATTTTGATGCTGGCGCTGCCCGCTTCACCTAAGCTATCGCCAATTGCCACCGTTTTATTCAGGCTGACAGCAATTGAGCGCAAGCCGCCATAGGTGACAACATAGGTCACACCGCCAAATTGCGATGTCACTTGCAGCGATTGTCCTATGCCGAAGCCAATATCAGCGGCATTCGTCGTGACTCGTGTGACAATGCCTTTGGCGGCTGCCAACACTTTCGCGCCCGGCTGTGCCGCAAAATCCATCCCCACATTATTATCCGTGCTACCCGGCGCATTCCGAAAACGGCGCACGATTCGCATTGGACGATGGGCGGTGGGATATTCCAAAATGAAACGCTCAAAAATGTGCGGCGGTTGATTCTGTTTTTCGCCATAGCGGTCATTTTGGCTGATGCGCTGCTGCAAAATCGTCGTCAATGCTGTAGGTGTCGTTGCTTGGATGACATCAATCCTGACCACCTGCGGATAAATGCGGCGGATATGCGTCAGCGGATTATCATCTGCCCAAGTGCGCGGCGCAGCAACGGCGGTCACATTGCGATAGCGATTCAAATCATTGCCGCGAGGTGAGCGAACAACCACGACGCGGGCAAATTTTTGGGTATAGGGACGCACGGCTTGCAGCCAAGCATCAAAATTTTCATCCGGCAGCACCAAAGCATGGGAAATTTCAGGCGGGGTAGGCATAGCAAAAATACCGTTTTTAATTGGATAAGCACGGGGGATACCTTGAGCATCCCCGCAGTAAATTTATTTGGCTCATGTTCAGATGTGTAAAAAATATACATTTGAAGGGACACGGCATGCCGTGTCCCTACAGAAAATCACTCGTTTTGAACTTGAGTGTTTATTTTAAAGTCGCTTCCACCGTCATCTCAACGGCGTTTAATGCCCGCGAGATAATGCATTTGACCAGCGTATCTTGGGCAAATTCTTGGAATTTGGCATCGTCAATATTGGGGATTTGGGCTTCGGTAGTCAGTTCAATCTTGCTAATAGAAGTCACGCCATCGCTGCGGGTGAGATGCACTTTTGCCGATGTATGGACGTAATTGGGCATGAAGCCGGCAAGTACCAAGCCGTTATTCAACGCCATGCTGTAACAACCGGCGTGCGCTGCACCGAGTAATTCTTCGGGATTGGTGCCAACGCCTTCTTCAAAACGGGAGGTAAAATTATATTGTCCTTCGTAAGCACCGCTGCCAAGTTTGAGATGTCCATTGCCTTCTTTGAGTGTGCCTTCCCAACGTGCTTCTGCTGTGCGGATTGTCATGGTCTTGCCTCCTGTGAATGATGAATCGTAGTTGATAGCTTGATGATACCGGACAGCCCAGCAAAACAGCAACCGTGAACGCCAAAGACTCAGCATCGTCTCAGGGTTATGATTAGGTTAGGGTCGGTTATAGCTTATCAACTTATTGCCACTTGTTGTCCATCGCGGCATAATTGGACGTAAAATAACCGCAAATCGCATGTAATGTAGTGACAAAGGACAAAGCGGACTTGATTAAAGAGACGGATTTTCTGGTGGAGGGCGAAAAAGCCATCGGGGAATACTCGGTATTTATCCTCCAGCGAGTAGGGGAAGATAGTTGGTCGCCGGCGGTGATGCCGTTAGATGCGCTTGTGACGAATTTACGCCTGCTGCTGCGCCCGATGAAGAAAAAATATGCCCCGGCAACTTTGCCAGCCCGCTACTTGCGTGATATTACCCTGACCCAAAAAGGGCATAATCATTGCGTCGCGCTGACGCTCATCACCGGGCATGAATTGTATCTCCTTAATGGGACTGGCAAACTGGATGCCTTGTTCGACGATTTATCATTGATGAAAGTGCCACGTCCCAAATTGCAATTCCAGTTTGATGACAAAGTAGCCCGCGCTGATATTCAACGGTTGATTTCGTTTTTTGGCAAATTATCGGTCAGGCAGGATGCGTCCCCGTCGTAGTTGGCTCAGGGTCATCGGGGGTGGGTTTTTGTTTTAAGATGTCCCCGATGGAAACACCCAAATCAACAAAGGCGATAATCGTCCACATCAGGTAACATAATGATGTAAACGCATGATAAATGAGTCCCAACGACACTGAATCCACGCGATCCATGCCCACAATGCGCCCGGTCAGTTCAATGGCAGCTTCAAAGGGCCCAATAGAGGCAATGCTGACCGGAATAGCGATGCTGAACGATGCCAATGCCACACCTAACGCGGTACTCAAAATTAAATTAACATTTTGAATATCGAGTGCCAAATGCAGCGTATACAAACCTGCCAGCGATGCCGTCCACGCAATTAATGTCCACAAGACGACCGGTAGCAGTTTTTGCAACGATGTCAGGGGACGCAGCCCCTCAATGATTTGTTCCAGTAATTTTTCCAATTGGGGTTGCCAGCGCCGCAAAAAGGGCAAAATGCGAAACACCAATGCCAACAACCGATGTGCCACATTGGGAAATGCCGCGAAAAATAACAGCACCCCAAACCCCGTAAAACCAGCAACGCCAAATAATAATGCCACTCGTTCTGTTTCCGGTGGGATGCCGGGGATTTGTGTCAGGATGCCAGTTAGCAGCAGCACCACCATCAATACATCCAACAAGCGTTCAATGACGACGCTGGTGGCGGCGGTTATCAGCGGCACGCCATAGCGCGTTGCCAACAGGCTGCGGGCGACTTCGCCTGCCCGCAACGGCAGCATGTTCAGCCCGAAAGTGATATTCACAATATGGAAGGCTTTGGTGGCAGGCAGTGTATAGCCCGGCAGCAGCAAGCGCCAGCGGATCATGCGCGTCCATAATGCCAGTGTCACCAAACAAAAGCACACCCCCAACCAAAATAAATCAATCTGTTGGATGCGTTCCATCACTTGCGCCAGCGGCACATCCCGCAAAACCAATGCCATAAAAACAACACTGACGGCGATGCTCGCCAGAATAAATAATCGTTGTCGCATGAAGGCTGTCCTGTTGTGTCGTTATCTACCAGAAGTGTAGTGGACAGCGGGCAAAATGCAAAGGTGTAGCGTAGGGATGACCCGCTGTGGTTGCCCAAAATCAAGATGTGCCGCAACCGATTAATCGGTAACTTTTTTGATAAGTCTTTGCCGTTTTTTCGCTAGCGCATCGTCTAAGATTGCCCCTGCCCTACCGCAAATTCTAGGCAGATTTTCATCGTGAATGCTTGACATTTATTGTAACATACTATGTTAGAAGTATTTTTGATTGATACGGGCGCTTTTATCCGTCGTAACAGCGGCACAATGCTGCCCACGACTTATCATGACTGAGGAAATCCTTATGCCACAACCGATTATTATCATGGCTGGCACACCCGCTTGGGGGGAGACGGTGATTGCCCGCCTGAGTGCTGAGTATCAAATATTGCAAATTGCCCAACCCGGCAGTTATATGAAAACGCTTATCGAACAGCGGGTAGCCGCCGTGCTGATAGATGGTACTGCGCCAGATTGGGACAAGTGGACAAGCATCCCAAAATCTAGCCCGGCAACACGCCGCATTCCCCTCCTGCTGATTAGTGATGATGCTGATACGCGGGCGCAAGCCAGCAAACAAGGCGCGGATATGGCATTGGCTATCGCTGATTTGCTGGCGAATCCGTTGGCAGTTATCGCGCCCATTGCCCGCGTGTTGACGCCGGAATACTTAGCAGAATTAGACTGTCAATGCCAAGAGGCACTGCCCCCACTAGCAATAGAAGGCGTGGCAAAATTTAACGCGGGCGAATATTACGCGCAGCACGACTTATTTGAAGAACAATGGGCAACTATGACGACCCCAGTACGCGATTTGTACCGGGCGATTTTGCAGGTGGGCGTAGCCTATTTTCAGATTCAGCGCGGCAATTATCGCGGCGCATTAAAGATGTTGCAGCGCAGCGTGCAATGGTTGGTGATTCTGCCGGATGTGTGCCAAGGCGTGGATGTCAAACAATTACGCGACGATTCGTTTGCGGTGCGGGCAGAATTGGAACGCTTAGGCGAAACCCACTTTGCCGATTTTGACCAGACGCTGATTAAACCGTTGGTACTGATAAAATCCTAACTGGATGAAACCTCAAATCGCGCTACAATAAAATCAAACCCTGATTCGATTTTTTTGGGAGCATTGACTTTTATGGCACAGGCAGTCGCAACCTTACAACGTCCCCCCGGCAAACCAACGGCATTCATCGGTGGTAATTTGCTGCATTATCGGCGCAACCCGTTGGGCTATTTGATGGACAATGCTCGCCAGTATGGGGATATGGTGCGGCTGATGTTTGGTCCGTACTATGTTTATCAAGTTAATCATCCCGACGATGTGCGCGATGTCTTGTTGACACACGCTGATAAGTTTCATAAATCGGTGGTGTATAAACGCTTGCTCTCGCAATATTTGGGCAACGGCTTGTTGATTAGCGATGGCGACTATTGGAAGCGGCAGCGGCGCTTGGCACAGCCCGCCTTCCATACCAAGCGCATCAATATATATGCTGAAACGATGGTGGATTACACCCAACGCCTGTTAGCAACGTGGCAACCGGGCGCAACCCGCAATATCGCCGATGATATGATGCAATTGACATTACATATTGTCGCTAAAACTTTGTTTGATGCCGATGTATCTAGCGTGAGTCATCAAGTGGGCGAAGCCTTGGAAGTGCTGCTGATTAGCGTGATTGGCGAATCGAATTTTCTGATACGCATGCCCGATTGGCTGCCCACGCCGTTTCGGATGCGAAAAAAATGGTCAATCGAGACGTTACATACGATTGTGGATGACGTGATTCGGGCGCGGCGGGCAACTGGTGAAGATAAGGGCGATTTGCTCTCGATGCTATTGTTGGCACGCGATGACGATGGCGCTCAAATGACTGATGAGCAAGTGCGCGATGAAACGCTGACGATTTTTCTGGCGGGGCATGAAACGACTGCCAACGCCATGACATGGACATTTTATCTGCTCTCGCAGCATCCCCAAGTAGAAGCAGCACTCCACGCAGAATTGGCACAAGTGTTAAATGGGCGGGCGCCAACATTAGATGATTTGCCGCGTTTACCCTATACCGAAATGGTGTTGAAAGAATCGATGCGGCTGTATCCGCCTGCTTGGAGTTTTGGTCGGATGCCGATAGAACCCGTGACCATTGGCGGTTACACCATCCCCAAATATGATACAGTGCTGATAATTCCTTATGTCATCCATCGGGATGCCCGCTGGTTCCCCAAACCGGAAACCTTTGACCCAGAACGCTTTAACGCTGACAACGAAAAAAATATTCCCAAATATGCCTATCTGCCGTTTGGGGGTGGGGCGCGGGTGTGCATTGGCAATAGTTTTGCGATGATGGAAGCAAAATTAATTCTGGCGACTATCGCACAGCACTATCGGCTGACGTTAAAAGCCGGGCAGCGCGTCGAACCGGAACCACTGGTCACACTGCGCCCCAAATATGGGATGCAGATGCAGTTAGCCCGGCGCTAACTCGGTTGGTGCAAGACGACCAATCGTCCTATAGGTCGTCTTGCGGGCATCGTTTTTGTGGAGTTTTCACAAACATTATCTAAGCGCCTCAAAATATCAGTCGTTTTCTTGGCATTTCTTTGGGTATTTTGCTTGTATACTGTGGCATGTTGCACAAGATTGACAACTTTGACCAAGGCATAATGATTTTTATCAAGTTTTTTATGGAAACTTTACACAACAAAAGCCTCAAAATTTAATAACTATTTCCCGTGT
>JALHOR010000004.1:40165-85565 GCA_022842885.1 Anaerolineae bacterium | reverse complement strand
CCCCGCCCTTCCCTCCCTACACTAAAGACCGTTGGCAATGATTATCTTGGTTTATGGAGAACTTCCTATGTTCAAACTCACACGGCAGCGGCGACGTTTTCTAGCGATTGCGCTAGCAGCAATGATCCTAGCATTATATGGCACGATGTTAAAAGCGCAGGATACCCCTCCTCCCGCCGAAGAAACGCCAGCAGAAGAAGTGGCGTATGCGACCACTGATGATTTACAGGCAGTCAAAATTTCGATTGATACCTCTTGGGTATTGTTGACCGGGTTTCTGGTATTTTTCATGCAGACCGGTTTTGCCCTGTTAGAAGCCGGCTTGGTGCGGCAAAAAGGCGTTGTGAATGCGCTTCTGGAAAACTTTATTGATGCCGGTTTGACAGCACTTATTTTCTGGGCAGTTGGGTTTGGTGTTGCCTTCGGCGTAGACAGCGGCGGCATCATCGGTACCAGCAACTTTTTCCTCAGCGATGCGATGACTATCACCGATGGCGTGATTACCTATAATTCGATTGGCGATGCCAACCCGGATTTAGCAGCATATGCCAATTTATCGGTCTTCACCTTCTTCTTCTTCCAATTTGCTTTCGCCGCAACTGCCAGCACCATCACCACAGGCGCGATGGCAGAACGCACCGACTATGTGGGCGATTTGATTTATACCGGGCTAATGGCAGCCTTTACCTACCCGATTATTGTGCATTGGGTGTGGGGCGGCGGTTGGTTGGGTGATGCCAGCTTCCATGATTTTGCAGGCAGTACGGTTGTGCATACAGTGGGTGGTGTCACGGCGCTTGTGGGTGCATGGTTCTTGGGTCCGCGTGCCAATCGCAAATTTGGCGAATTTCCGCCCGCGCATAATCTGGGATATGCCACACTGGGAACGATGATTTTGTGGTTCGGTTGGTACGGCTTTAATCCCGGCTCAACATTAGGGATGACGGGCTATTCGAACCTGATTGGTTTGGTTGTTTTAAATACCACATTAGGGGCAGGCGCCGGGGCATTGGCATGTATGTTCCTGCTCTATTTACGCACTGGCAAATGGGATTTGACCTTCACGCTGAATGGCTCATTAGCAGGCTTGGTGGGTGTGACTGCGGGTTGTGCGTTTGTCATGCCTGTTTCTGCCGTTATTATCGGCGCGGTTGCAGGTGTTCTGGTCTATTTCGCGGTGAATTTTGTGGAAAGCCTCAAAATTGATGACCCGGTGGGCGCGTTTGGTGTGCATGGTGCGTGCGGCATCTGGGGAACGATTGCCATTGGTATCTTCGGCGAACCGGGGCTAATGTGGGGTTATTATGCGGGCAAAGGTGGTTTGCTGGCAGGTGGCGGCATTGAATCGCTGGCAGCACAGGTGATTGGGTCACTGAGTGTTGTGGTAGCCACTGCCATCATGGCAGGCATTATGTTCGGAGTGTTGAAAGCCGTGAATCGCCTGCGTGTTCACTCAGCGGCAGATAAGATGGGCATTGATGCTTACGAACACGGCGTCAGCTTGTGGCCCGATGTGCTGCCCATGCCGAGCATCACTGTTGTGGACAAAACCCCTAGCGGTGCAGGTGATTAGGGTAGCGTTGCAATAAGCAATTTTAACAGGGGAGAATTTTTCTCCCCTATCGAGATTCAGGATATATATCAGCCAATTGAGGAAAAACAGCGATGATTAAAAAAATTGAAGCGATTATTCGCCCGGAAAAATTGGATGATGTCAAAAAAGCCTTAACCGACATCGGCATTCTGGGTATGAGTGTGATGCATTTAGAGGGGCGTGGACGCGGTGCAGGTATGGTTATTCATGGGCGTACCGGGGATTATGTGATTGACTTGATTCCGCGCCTGATGGTGGTGATTGTCTTGAGTGAACGCAACGTTGATACGACGGTGAAAGCCATCAAAAAAGGTGCTTTTACTGGCGAAAAAGGTGACGGCGTAATTTTTGTTTCACCAGTGGATAATGTCATTCGCATCAGCACCGACGAAGAAGGGCATCCGGCGCTGCAATATCAAGGCGATATTGACGCCCGCCGCAAATAAGTTGCAGGCTCATATTCAGATTGTATGAGAAGCGTGCATTTGTAGGGACACGGCATGCCGTGTCCCTATAGAACCTTCATTATCTTTTAAGAACCGACACGTAATTTTGATGCCTTTGCCCTCATACTTTTCCCTCTATAACACAATCCGAATTGGTGCAGTCGGTGTTTCGTTATTATCGTGAGTCTGTTCCGGTTCTTTTTCTTCAATATCTGCATTATCTGTTGCTAACATGGTGATATCCCCTTTTTAAATATATTGCTTTGTCGGCTAACTATTTTGATTTTGCGTTTTTACCTCACCCCCTGCCCCCTCTCCATATTATGGAGAGGGGATTTAGGAGTGAGGTTGTTGTTTTAACTTTTATCGGACAAAGTACGCTATCTCATTAATATGCCACCCCTAATGTATCCGCAGCGCGGCGGCACAAATGCATCCCCCCGGCTTCTAACCATGCTTCTAAAGCGACACTTGATTGCACTTGCTGCGTAGCATCGCCATAAATGCCCACGCCCCACACATAATAGCGTTGGGTTTCGGCTGCCCACGTATGAAAACTGCGATTCACCACCGAAGGTCCGCCGTTATAACATGCCATCGTCAGCCCAATATCTTCGCGGGCATAGCGGCGACATTCATTCAGAAAATTGGCACTGCGGCGGGCATTCGTCGCCGGGTCGGTCATAATTTCGCTGCTAGCAAAATGAAATGGCATCACTTGGAATAACCCCTGCGCCCCGGCAGAACTAACCACTGTTGGATGCCCACACGATTCAATCTGCATGACAGTTGCCAGCAAATTCGGGTCTAGCCCATAGTCCTGCGCCCACTGCTCAATCTGAGCGCCCCAATACTGCACGGGTGATGTGAACAACGGTGCAATCTCGCCAGTGGAACGCGGCATGAGTTGCTCCCAAATTCGTTCTTTAAGCGCGATTCCGGCATTCAAAAAGATAGGCAGCAACAATAAACATGCCATCACCCCCGGCAGCCATAACCGCCGCATGACCTGACGTTTGAGTTTCCGTAAGCGCCATTGCATCGTTAAATTTCCCATGTTGATAGTGTACGCAGTTTGGACGAGTGAAGTTGCATTTAGTATCTATCCGTAAATTCTTGTAGGGTCGAGGCATGCCTCGACCCTACAGAAATTTTTATTTGTCGAATAGATTCTTAATTATTTTAGAACAAAAGTTCTTATTTTGCAACGATGATTATGGTTTACTCTAATACCAAAATGCGGCTATCAACCTTAAGTCTTGATACGAGTTTGGCTGGTGTTTTGTTCAAAACTTGTAACAGCAATAGAGACGCTATGAGGTTGGCACGCAACTTGGGGTGTTTTTGCGCGTATAATCTGTGAGGATTGATAACCAGCAAAGTAGAGATTATGACGCAGCCCGTGATTGATGTGCAGAATGTGACCCGCGAATTAAAACTTGGCAACCATACCGTTCATGCCTTGCGCGGCGTGAGCTTACAGATTTTCCCGGCGGAGATGGTGGCAATTATTGGTCCCTCTGGCAGTGGCAAAAGCACGCTGTTGGGGATTATGGGCGGACTCGATAGCCCGACGCATGGCAAATTGTTGATTGATGGCGTAGACATCACCCGCATGAACGAAGACCGCCTGACGGAAATCCGCAATGAAAAAATTGGCTTCATTTTCCAATTTTTTAATCTGATTCCCACGCTAACGGCGCTGGAGAATGTAGCACTGCCGATTCAGTTTGCGCGGCAGCGGCGTTTTAACCCGCAGCAACGGGCGAAGGAATTGCTTAAGTTATTTGGCTTGGCAGACCGGGCGCATCATTTGCCGTCGCAGCTTTCCGGCGGGCAGCAGCAGCGCGTCGCTATTGCGCGGGCATTGGCGAATAACCCACCGCTGCTATTGGCAGACGAACCAACGGGCAACCTTGACCGCGAGTCGGGTGAGATTGTTATGAAAGCGTTGCAAGAAATCCGCGAGACATCGGGGACAACAATTATTCTGGTAACGCATGATCCCGGTTTAGCAGCGCAAATGGATAGAACATTGCAAATTGTGGACGGCGAAGTTTATCAATAAAGCCTATGCCATCTCTAAAACTGTCTTGAGGTAGTCTAAGGCTTCCGGCACGGTTTTGAAGTAGATGGTATTTTTGTTGCCGCGAGTCTTCACCGACGTGACTTCATTCTGGAAGGCTTCCAAAGGGTCAAATCCCACCAGTACGCCGCGTGCTGCCATCGGATGGCTGTAAGTACGATGCCCCCGATTGGCAGTGAGCGCATCTTTATCTACCTCGGTGACTTCCAACCAGTTAATCAGCAAAAATATCGGATGATCAACGCCATCCAGATAGCTTGCCATGTCATCTAAGCAAGCACATACAGTTGCCACCGTTTGATGCTCTTTGTAGTTGACAAACAGGACGCGCCCCTCGCGTACCCAGTAAATATCATGTGCCATATATTTCCTCAACATCTTATGGTGAAGCCATCATTATTTAGAGTTTATATCTATATTGCCATTTTTACAATTAACCTTAATAAAAAAACGAAGCCTGTTTAAGAGGCTTCGTTTCTTATGCTGATTTTGGGAAATCATTGGCAGGCAGTACCTGCCAACATATCACGAAGATGAGAAAATTTATTCTGCCGGGGGCAGCAGCACGGTGTCAATCACATGGATGATGCCGTTGCTGGCGTGAATATCAGTCTGAATGACGGTGGCATCATTAACCATGACGCTTTCGCCGTTGAGCATGACTGTCACGGTAGTGCCGGGCAGGGTTGTCGCCACGTTCACGCCTTCTTCGCTCATACCTGCCACCGCTACAACGGTTTCAGCAGCGAAGTGACCGGGAACAATATGGTACGACAAGACTTGAATCAGCAGGTCAGTGTTGCCCAACAATTCTTCAGCAGTCAGTCCCAGTGCTTCCAGCGCCGCTGCGAAAGCGGCATCGGTGGGGGCAAACACGGTGAAGGGACCATTATTGATTAACATAGCAACCAAAGCACCTTCAGTGGCGGCATCGGCGGCTTGAACTGCTGCCAACAAAATGGTGAATTCTGCCGGGTCAGAGCCTGCTGCGGCGATAACGGTTTCGGCAATGCTGACGGCATCCATCATCATGTCCATCGGTTCTTCCGTCGCCATCATCATGTCGTCTTCTTCTGCCGGGGGCAGCAGCACGCTATCAATGACATGGACAACACCATTGCTGGCGAGAACATCAGGTGTAACGACCGAGGCTTCGTTAATTTTTACGACGCCCTCAGCAACCGAAATTGCCAACGCGGTTTCATACAGGGTTGTTCCCACAACTGCA
The DNA here is from genome assembly GCA_022842885.1 of Anaerolineae bacterium. Lineage (GTDB taxonomy): Bacteria > Chloroflexota > Anaerolineae > Aggregatilineales > Phototrophicaceae > JALHOR01. The sequence goes on along the minus strand of JALHOR010000004.1, from coordinate 80,211 downwards.
CCATCCAGCGCAATCACGCTTTCTGCCAGCAGGGTGGTCGGCACAACATGGTACATCAAAATTTCCGTCAGAGCTTCGGTATCAGCTAAAACATCTTCAGGGGTTACACCCAGAGCTTCAAATGCGGCTGCGAAAGCGGCATCGGTGGGGGCGAACACGGTCAAATCGGCATCAGCATTGGAGAGTAACGCTAAAATTGCCGGGTCGGCAGCTTGGACGGCGGCTAACAATACGGTAAATTCGGGAGCATCGCCACCAGCACTCGCCACTACCAATTCAGCAATGGTAACTTCTTCTTGGGCGAAGACGGGCAGTGCCATCAGCGCGAAAACAGCAAACACACTCAATAAAGCGAAAAACTTACGCATTTGTGGAACTCCTGTAAAACTTGGTTTGTTAAATTCGACACGGGTCACTTTAAGGGAACAAAATGAACAGTAACCAAGCAGAAGTTTAAGCCGATATTAGTCACTGTAATCTTTCATGTAATGCTTATGCACTGCTTTAGCAGCATTTATCGTGCTGTAAGATTTTGTTCACAATTTCTTGAACGTTGTGAATTTGCTGTGCTTAGATGATATTGTGGTGGGTAGAGACGTTATGGACGCGGTGGATCTGTATCTCTATCTACATCGGCGACGATATAGACGAAGCGCAAACGCGGCGATAGTTCAATTTCGTCTGCTGGACGCAGAGTATACGCACCGGTCATCGGTTGCCGGTTAATGAGGATACTTTGGTCAGGATTGATGCTGGTGATGGTCACTGCCCCCAGCGCAGTAATATCCAAACGGGCATGATACGGCGCAACAGCCTCGTCTTCTGGCAGCACGATATGATTATCAATGGCTTGTCCCATCATCATAATCAGTTTGTGCTGGTAAATGGCATAATCAATCGGCGGGTCAAGGCTAAGTAACCGCAACCAACCCACAACTAGGCTGCTATCGGTAGTTGGAGCAGCGATATCATTGCTTATCATCTGTTCCAAGTCCCTATCGGAAACAAGCTGTGTGCCGGTTTGCAACCAGCGGTCATCATTCGGCTTGGCAACAGGATTATCGGATGATAAAGGCGTCAACAAGGCGTCGCGCTGTGCCGTAAAATCGGTGCGTGGGCGCTGGCGCGTGGCTAAATTGGGCATGGCAGTCGGCGCACTAGGGCGTACTGGGGAAAGAGGCGCAGCAAATTGGTTGCGTGGACCGAGACTATCATAAAATGTTTGGGCATCTGGTATGGCAGTAGCCGCCGATGGCACGGTAATGATACGCGGAATGCGAAAATATAAGGCAATCGCTGTCAACCAACCCAATGCCGCCACAATTGCCAGCACGATGAGCGCCCCATCGGTATCGAAGTTTGGATTGGCACTCGGATTATCTGGATTAGCGCCGACAACGGGCGCGGTGGTGGCGAAAGAGGCAGGTGGCATCACCAAGCTGATTTCCGTTTGGGTGGCAGTCGGCGTATCCGTCACGGTAAAAGTAGCAGTGGGTGTTGAAGATGGAATCACTGTTTCTGTATAGGTTGCAGTGGGTATCGCCGTAGGGGTGTTGGTGGCAGTATCCGTGAAAGTAGCGGTAGCAGTCGCTGTATGCGTGGCTGTGAGCGTATTTGTTGGTGTAGCAGTGGGGGTTGCTGTCGCTGAAGGCGTAGCCGTGAGCGTGGGTGTTGGAGTATAGGTGGCGGTGGGGGTATACGATGGGGTCAGCGTCAGTGTAGATGTTGATGTGATAGTGGGTGTTAGCGTCAGGGTCGGTGTTGGTGTCGGCAGCAAACGGAGCGATAACGGTAACTGTGTGGTTGTCCCATCTGCCAATGTAAGTTTCAGTTGTAAATTATCCGGTGCTAAATTAGCAAGGTCGCCTGTCAGAACGACGGTTTGCTGCGCCCACAGCGTGCTAATTTCAGTCAAATGGGTGGCGATTTGACGGACATCACTCGTTAAAAAAGTACCGTTGGTGTCTTGCGCCAAGGCTACTAATTCCGGTGCAGGCGGCGTACCAACGAGCAGAACATCTACAGGAATTGCCATGGTGGGCAGTGTGGTATTTTCACAATCGGTTTGGGTTGTCCAACCGCCTGTAATGACTAGCACACGCCACAAGGCTGTCGGTGGGTGATACAACGTGGAAATGCGCTGTAACGCATCCCCCAAGCAACCCGGTGTGCCAGCAGTGGCGCTGTATTGCGCCAAGACCGCCAAATTATCTAGGTTGGCATCGGTTGCGGGTTGAATTGTGCGCTGGTACGTGAGCAGCGTTAAGGGTGTGGTGTTGTCAGCAAGAAAAGATTGCAGCACTGTTTGGACGACAATTTGCCGATTCAGCATGGTTTCGCTGGCATCCAGCAAAATCCATGTTTGCGTTTCTGGCGGTGATGCTTGAATAGTCAGCGATTGGGTATTCGCGCCACTGGTCACGCTGGCAGATTGGATAGCCTCTGGGACTGTTACCTGAAGCGACAATTGATTATCGGGTGCAAGCCACGCGCCATGAATACGTACAGTAGGGGTTTGGGCACCCGCTGCCATGATGAGCCAGCCCCATATCAACAGCACTAGCGCGGTTATACTACCCAACCACCATCGCCGAGAAGAACGCATCGAAAATTTCCCGTTGAAAATACCGCTTAGGCTCATGAGCATCGGATGAATTTTTTCACAATAAAGGCATTATAGCACAAAATTCATGCTTCCTTTGTGCAATGCCTATGCACATAACAAAAAAATCTGTGTTAAAATACTTAAGTGTATTGTCTATGCGTTGATATTATACATAAGTTAATTCAAAAATAATATAACAAAAAATTACAAAAACCTGTTTTATGAACAGGGTATTTATGGTCGTGTGTTATTGTATTAGTGCGCTTAATTTTCTTTGAGATGTTTTCTGTCATCATAAAAGATAAATTTCACAGTCATCATTTAGGGGCATAATACTTGAGATACCTAACACACCTCTTTGCACTAATCAGTCTCATCAGTTTGCTCCACATCAACACGCATGTGGCATCAGCGGCGCTGGTGGCAGCAGCCCCCGATCTTGTGTTTAGCGCCGTGCAGAATACCACCAGTGTCCCCAGAAGCATTGTCTTTACCAACACGGGTCCAGGCGCTGTCACGATTAATAACCGAACCCTCACTGGTGCTAATCCGGGCAATTTTGCTATTACCGCACCCGGAGCCGGGGCAGTGGTTGTGCCAGTTGGTGGAACAATCACCTACACTTTAACATTTTCGCCGCCGAATGGTGTTTTTAACGTGGAGCGTACCGCGACTCTGACGTTGAATACTAGCGCAGGGGCTGTGGCAGTCAATTTACATGGTTTGGCGCTGCAAGGCAGTGGTGGCAGCAATGAACCCCCGCTGCAATTGGCGATTCGGGTTGCGGGCTTCAACATTAATGTGGGCAGCAACGCGCTTATTTCTCGCCCAGTACAGCCTGGACCCACTTTTGAAAATTACACGTTGGGTGATGAGGTGTTTATCCCCCTGTTCCAAAAAGCTGGAGCAGGCAATGTACAGATGACCACCATCATGCGCTTTTCGCCTGCGGAAGATTTGCCTTATGGCTATTATGTTCCCGATGGCACCATGAACCCGCCCTTGAATGAAGTCAACGGTGTTTCTGATTCGGTGGGGGCAGCGGTATTAAATCATCAGCGACTCTACCCTTTCACCAACACCGGCAATACCTTGTTTGACCCCGGAAATAATAACTTTGGCTTCTACGTGAGCAGTTTATCCTTTGGGCGCAACAGTTATACAGAAGAAGCCCTGAATACGGGACCACGGGTACGGGCTGCCCGCATGTTCCCGGCGCGTGACCGCAGCGGAACATTAATGCCCAACAGCTACATTATCACCTATGAAGATGCTGCCAATGGCGATTATCAGGATTATGTCTTTCTCGTCGAAAATATCATGCCTGCCCAGCTTGACCCGCCAACGGCTGACAACGATACGGCTACGACCACCGTGCCAAATCCCGTCAATATTAATGTGCTAGCAAATGATGTTGGCGTAGATGCGCCCTTAAATACGAGCAGCGTAACGATCGTGACCGCGCCACCCGCCGCACAAGGCACTGTCGTGGTGAATGTGAACGGTTCGATTACTTTTACACCAAATGCCGCATTTGGTGGCGTCAGCACGTTTACCTATACTGTGCGCGACAACCTTGGCACAGTATCCAACGTGGCAACGGTCAGTGTGACGGTCAACCAACCAACGCCGCCGACGGCTGCAAATGATACTGCTACTATCACTGCCCCGAACCCAGTGACGATAAATGTGTTGGCGAATGATACGGGGGTTGCGTCGCCTTTGAATCCGGCGAGTGTGGCGATTGTGACCGCCCCACCCGCTGCACAAGGCACGGTCGTAGTAAATGTTGATGGCACAATTACTTTTACACCGAATGCCGCGTTTGGCGGCGTTAGCACGTTTACCTATACGGTGCGCGATAACATCGGCACCTTATCTAATGTCGCAACGGTCAGTGTCACGGTCAATCAGCCGATACCGCCGTTGGCACAAGATGATACGGGCGCAACGGTGATTCCTAATCCTATCACCTTAGCGGTGTTGGCGAATGATGTGGATGGTGATGGGGCGATCGACCCGGCAACTTTAACCATTGTGACGCCGCCCCCGGTTGGACAGGGAACTGTCGTTATCAACCCGGATAGCACCGTCACATTTACGCCCGACCCGGCATATCTGGGCATTACCGCTTTCACGTATACCGTGCGTGATGTGAATGGCATTATTTCCAATGCTGCTACAGTGCAAATCACAACTGACCCTTCGGCACCACCGATTGCTGCCAATGATGCGACCACGACAACTTCCCCGAATCCAGTGACGATTAATTTGGTGGGAAATGATACGGGTGTTGCAGCACCTTTGGATGTGGCATCGGTTGCGCTGATGGCAGCCCCGCCGGTGGCACACGGCAATGTGGTCGTCAACGTGGATGGAACAGCGCAATTTGCGCCCAATGTGGCTTTTACCGGAACTAGCACTTTCACTTACACGGTAGATGATACACTCGGAACAACATCAAATATCGCAACAGTGACAGTGGATGTTGTTGCTCCCCCTGTCGTCAATAATCCTCCGCCGGACAACACAAATCAGAATGCAGCGCAAGGAGTCACGGCGGTGCCAACCGTGCCAGTGACGCCCCAGACACCCGCTACCAGCGTGGCAGGCGTGACGATGACCTATACGGCGAGTCAACCATTCATCGCACCCGGCAATACCGTTCAACTGGTCATTACGCTGACGAATAATGGCACGGCACTGCGCCGCTTGGCATTAGAAAATTTACTGCCTGCTGAATTAGATATTCTGAGCGTGAGTGCTTCTGTGGGAACGGCAACTGCTGCCGGACGCTTAGTGACACTGCGTTTGGATGAACTCCGCACTGGGCAAAATGTGACCATTACCATTAGCGTGCGCGGTGGCAGTTTTACCACCCCATTCATCACGACTGAAGCGTGTGCGGGTGCTGAAAATTTGGTGCGGACGTGTGCCAGTACCACCCTCAGCCGCGTGACGACGTTGCCTAATACGGGCGAAACCCCCTTTTGGCGGGTGCCGCTGCTGCTGATAGGGGCGTTGGTGCTGCTATTTGGGGTTTGGGCAGTGACGACAAAATTCTAATGTTTATTCCAGATGGCGCAGTAGATCATATAGACGCTGATATTCGGTCATTTGCGGTTGCATGAGCGTCCATACGGGCGGGTTGCCCCCAACACGAATGCTGGGTATATTGGGCAATGTCGTTGCGACCACCTGAAAACCCGCCCGATTTAAAGCACGTTTTGTCCAATCATATGCCAGTCCTTCCCCGTGCAGCATGACCGGGCGTTCTGCGCTTGGCTCAAGCTGAAAAGTGCCTGTTTGTATATCAAACTGTAAACCGGAACTAGCGAAAACTGCTTCAAAAGCGCCATTTAGAATTAAATCTTCGGGTGCGCCCACATAGAGTTTGCCATCATCCCCCAATAACCACAGGCTATCTGCTGTCCGTAGCGCCAGATCCAAGTCGTGTGTCGAGAGCAAAATTGCCCGCTGCATGGTACGGGTAATCTGGCGCAGCAATTGCATCACTTCGATACGACGCGGCAAATCCAAAAACGCTGTCGGTTCATCCAGCAAAATCAATGGTGTGGCTTGCGCCAAAGCGCGGGCAATCATCAATTTTTGGCGCTGACCATCGCTCAATTCATGGACAGGGTGCGGCGCGATGTCATGGGCATTCACGGCGCTAACCGCCTGCTGCACGATCTGCTCATCATCCGGCGTAAGCTGCCCGAACCAATTGGTATAGGGATGCCGCCCTAACGCCACCAATTCATATCCGGTGATAAGCCCCATATCCGGGCGCTCTGTGAGAACAATGGCTAATTTTTGGGCGCGTTCCAGCGGCGATAAGCGGCTGAGTTCTGCCCCCATTATCTGCACGCTGCCGTGTAGGGGTGCTTGCATCCCCGCCAAAGTCCGCATCAGCGTGGTTTTGCCAGCGCCATTCTGCCCTAATAAACACACGATTTCTCCCGCGTGCAGCGTCAGCATCAGGTCTTGCGCTAATACCAACGGCGGGCGACGCGGCGGCAGGTAGCCGATGGCTAAATCGTGGGTTGTGAGGATGGCTGGCAGCATCAAAGATATTCACCGGAAATTCATATGGATTTTAGACTATGATTGTACAATCTGGCACAATCGAGTTAAACAGTAAGGATGCGGCGATGGGGCGAATTGTAATGATTGGCGTGGTGTTGGTTGCCATTACGTTGTTTGGTTTCTCGTTAGTGACCATCGGTGGCAACGGCAGCGTGACCGCCAATGCGGTGTTAGAGATGCCACCCCAAGATATTGCTGGCTTTGCCCGCGCTATTGACCCTTACAACTGGCAATTCCCCCAAGATTTTGGCGCTCATCCTGAATTCCAGACCGAGTGGTGGTACTACACGGGCAATTTATTCGCGGCAGATGGCGAGCGTTTTGGGTTTCAATTCACGATTTTTCGGCGGGCATTAAGCGCCGCAGCGGCTGAAAGTGCCAGCGAATGGCGCACTGACCAAATTTACATGGCACATTTTACCGTGAGCCATGTTAGCGGTGGCAAATTTTACCACGAAGAACGCTACAGTCGTGGCAGTGCCGGACTCGCAGGTGCCACGGCTGACCCGCGCTATCATGTCTGGTTGGAAGATTGGCAGATTTTGGCGCAAGATGACGCTGCCAGCATCACGACGATTCAAGCCGCCAGCGATGATTTTGCAATAGATTTAACGCTGGAACAAGTCAAACCCCCGGCACTGCAAGGCAATAATGGCTTATCCCCCAAAAGTGATGAACCGGGCAATGCCAGTTATTATTATTCGCTATCGCGCTTGCTGACCGCTGGCACAGTGACCGTACAAGGCAAAGCCTATACCGTAGAAGGCGTCAGTTGGAAAGACCATGAATTTAGTACCAGCGCCTTGGGCAGTACCGCGCAGGGATGGGATTGGTTTGGGCTGATTTTTGATGACAACAGCGAAGTGATGTTAGGGCAAATCCGGCAAACGGACGGCGGCAAAGAACCGGCTTTTGGCGGCTTATTCATTTATCCTGATGGCAGTACGCGCTATTTATCCGCCGATGATTTTACGATTACCGCCCTAGATACGTGGACGAGTCCGCATACGGGCGCGGTGTATCCCTCCGGTTGGGATATTGTGATTGCCGCTGATGACCTTCAGCTTGCGTTTACGGTGCTGCCCGCCATCGCTGACCAAGAATTGCACAGCGGCGCCATTGCCTATTGGGAAGGGGCGGTGGATGTGCGTGGCGATGTGACCGGCGTGGGCTATGCCGAACTGACGGGTTATGTGGATACGATGCAAGGACGTTTTTAACCCCAACGGTATTTTCGTTAAGAAACAATTTAGGCGAGCAGGCTGTCTCGCCAAAATATGTCAATTTGTGTTATGATTACGTTTGAAGGTCCATGGCACAGGACAATTGCACCCAATGACCAATCCGAACGAACCAGCCGACAAAAAAACCAGTTACCTGCCCACCGACAATGCCACCCAAACCGCCGAGCCACGCGCTACCGGAGCGTTGGATAAGATTGTTCCGTGGGTCATTGAATTTCGTGTGGTTGGCACACCCAATATTTTAAAAGCGCCCGTGAGCGAAACGATGGTAATTGGGCGCAAAGACAATGCCCATAAAATTTTCCCTGAAATTGATTTAGAACCGTTTGATGCCCAAAATCGGGGAGTCTCACGACGGCATGCCCAACTGGTCGTCCGCGATAACCGCGTCCAGATTGAGGATTTAGATAGTTCCAATGGCACATTTATCAATGACCAAAAAATCAACGCCAGAGCGCCCTTCCGGTTGCGCGAAGGCGATATTGTGCGCTTGGGGCGATTGGAGCTTCAGGTGCATTTTATCGTCAAGCCCTCCTCCAATGACCAAACGATGGTCGGGATTGGCAATACGATTCAAATTCCATTGATTGGCAGCGGGCAAACAGTGCTGATTTTGGATGATGATGAATTTGTTTGCCAAGTGATGAGCCATACGTTGATGCAAGCGGGTTTTCAGGTGATTATCACTCACACGGCGGCGGAAGCGATTGGCAGAATTGATGAGGCGCTGCCGGATATGATGATTGTCGAATTGCTGCTTTCTGAAACCAGCGGCTTGGATATTATTCGCTACATCCGCATGAAGAATACCCTGCATTATGTGCCTGTGATGGCAATTGCTGCGACCACTGCCGGGTTTAGCCGGGGACAAGCTGAAAAATACATTGATTTATTTTTGGGCAAACCCGTAGCGATTGATGAATTGTTGAAATCAGTGGAGCAGATGTTGACATTGATTAAAGAATAAGTTTCTTCAACAACACTGATGATCATCCACAAACAGCGTCATAGATTGCCCACTGCCGACGATGATGCCGCCGTATAACTCACGCAGAACATCGGCGCGGGCAAGTTCACTGGGTTTGCCCAATGCAATTAACCGCCGATGCAGTGCCATCACAACTTTAAAGCGTTGGAACGCCAACGTTAAATCGTGCGTAGACAGCAAGATAGTGATGCCCTGCTGATGCAATTGGTCTATAACGGTCATTAAATCGGCTTGAGCGCCCACATCTACCCCGGCAAAAGGTTCATCAAGCAACAACAACGCCACATTTTGTACCAGCGCCCGCGCAATAAACACGCGCCGCTGCTGCCCGCCGCTAAGTTCGCCAATTTGCCGCCCGGCATACTCTGCCATGCCCACTTGTTCCAGTGCCGCCATCACTTGCTTACGGTGCTGCTTGTTTGCCCGCTTTAGCCAACCAATTTGCCGTACTAGCCCCATCAGAACAACTTCGTAGACCGTCACCGGAAAATCGCTGTTCATGGCTTGGTGTTGTGGCACATAGCCCGGTAAAGGCAAACCGGGCGCAAAGCGAATATCGCAACCGCGCTGCACTGGAATTAAGCCCATCAACGCCTTCATCAGCGTGGATTTGCCCGCGCCATTGGGTCCAATGATTGCCACACTATCGCCCGCTTGAATCTCAAAATTGACGGCATCTAGCACCGTTACCCCGGCATACTGCACGGACATATTTTGCACAGATAGAATCGGTGGCATGGGCATCCTTTACAGAAAAGTGACAGTGGGGGTGCGCCAATATTTCGTGCCATCGGCAAGGCGATTCACATAGCCGCGCTCAAATAATTCGCGCCGCAGCAGCGCCCAATCTCCAAACGTATGATATTTTTTGAGCAAGTCATTGACTTCACGCTCGGTATAATCGCGCCCTATCTCAAATTGATCGGCTAAATACGCCAGCAGCACATCTTGATCGGCGACCCGTTTTTTGCCGGGCCAGCGGGTGATGCGTCCTTCATCGTCGAGATAATTGTCTAGCACATTGGTCGTCATGATGCCTGTCTTACGCTAAAATAATTTGCCCATTATCCATATTGGTAATCGCGGCTAAGGCATGAATCGGCACGTTAAACCCCGCCTGAAGCATGGCATGTCTGCCGCCTTCAAACGTTTTTTCCACCACTACTCCCACGCCAGCCAATTCCGCTTGGGCAGCTTGTAACAACCGTGCCAATGCCATCAGGGTTTGCCCGCTGGCAAGAAAATCATCAATAATCAATACACGCTCATTGGGGCGCAAAAATTCACCAGAGACCAACAGTTCGACCATGCCGCCTTTGGTATGGCTCGGCGCACTTTCTACGTAAATCGTGCCGCGCATGGTGATAGGTTGTTTTTTGCGGGCATAAACCACTGGCACATTCAGTTCAATTGCCGTCATCAGCGCCGGAGCAATGCCCGAAATTTCGGCGGTCAGGATGCGATCTATATGAACACCAGCGAACAAGCGTGCAAATTCTTTGCCCATGCCCACCATCAACTGCGGGTCAAGCTGATGATTGAGCAGGCTGTCAATTTTTAGGATGCCATTACCCAAGTTACGCCCTTCGTGGGCGATACGGTCTTTGAGTGTTTGCATAATGAAGGATTGCCTCGAACGAAAGAACAATTGAAACTGTATTGTAGTGCAAAGTTCGGGCGTGTGGCTAGTTTGTGGTTGCAGGGATTATGATTTCTATGTGAGCCACGACTTCAAATTGGTACTAGGTCAAGATGCATGGGCTGATGGCGGCGCCGAATCATGATGCCCTAGCCGCCCATCTCCTGCATCCAGACTTTGCAACCACAATGCCAGCGCGAAGAATATGGGCAGCAGTAGCAGCACGATGAGCGCGAGCAGCAACGGAATGGTTTCCAAAGGCGATAAACCAAGTGCCAAGATGCCCATTGCAGAAAATACGATAGCCATCTGCCCGGCAGCATATAACTGTGGTAAATCTCGGCGGATTTGTAAGGTGCGAATCAATACGACGATGCTGATGAGCGTAATGGCAACAGCCCCCACCAATAACCAGCGTACCTCATTGGGTAGGCTTTTCTCGGCGTGTTCGACAACATTCAACAACGCGGCTCCGGTGGCAGCAATGCCCATCGTGATGGGAATGTGGGTGTAAAGCCACGCTGTTATCCAGTTGGGCGATTCGATGGGGGGATGATGCGCGGTAAAGTCGAAGTACAGCCACCACAACCCAAACGCCACAATCATGCCCATCAAGCCGATAACACCTATAGTCAATGTGATGTCATCGTGGGCTGCCACCCCGCGCACAGTACCGACAATCACCTCACCCAAAACGATGATGGTGAACAAGTCTAAGCGTTCAACGGACGAAGGGCTGGAGCGAAAACTGCGTTCAATCTGTTCGCGGATGACGGGATTATGGCGACCCATAATAAATGTGATGAATGGCATGGCAATGGAGATGAGGATGCTGGCAAGCCAAATCCAGCCGCGTATCTCAAGTGGAACGAACACCGAGCCAATCAATGCACCTGTCGCCAAAAGATAGGCAATTACATACGGCGTGGATAGCGCCCGGTGGTCAGGGTCATGCACACCAGTACGCCACCACATAATCGCTAACAGGAATTGGAAAGCCGCCCACGATAACGCAAAGCCGACGGATTGCTCACCTAGTGCATCGTGGGCAAAGACAGCCAGTGCCGCCACAATAATCATCTGCAAAAAAGTGGTGATACGAGTGCGGATGTCGTCGTTACCGTGCATTTCGTGGTAGGTCGTACCATTTAACCACATCCACATAACAATGAGGAACAAAAACACAAAGTTACCGATGTGTTCGCCATCTACATGTACTGCCAGCGCATGGGTAAGTTCTGCAATCAGCACTACATATACGAGGTCATAGAACAGTTCCAGAAATGACACCTGTCGCTTTGCGGGGCGCTCGTGGATTGAACGTGGGACTTGCCACCAACTACGAAAGTTTCGGATTAATATCATGACACTCACCTGTCTATCTATAGGGTATGCGATAATCAGCATTAATGCCGTTGATTATGACGGTTATCGCTTTACATTGAAACACGGGCGTGGATGGCTTTCAATTGAGCGACCGATATTCTGATGGACTAATCCCAGTTCCTGATTTGAATACCTTGCTAAAGTGCTGCGGATACTTGAAGCCCAACAGATACGCCACTTCACTAATCGAATGATTCGGGTTGAGCAGCAGCGTTTTCGCCTTCTCAATGATGTGGGCATGAATATGCGCCAGTAAACTTTTCCCGGTTTCTAACTTCAGCAAATCACTCAAATACGAACCGGAGATGTTTAGGGCTTTGCCGCATTGATTAACCGTTGGTAGCCCATGCAATTGGACTTCATCGGAGGCGAAATAGCTTTCGAGATAGGCTTCAAAGCGGGCAACAATATCACTGTTGAGGTTGGTACGGGTATAAAACTGGCGATCATAGAAACGACGGCAATATTTCAGAATGGTCTCTAATAGGACAAGAATCAACGCTTGCGAGTGCTTGTCTGTGTTCTGATGAAGCTCAGTGTCCATCTGCCGCACGAGTTCGGTCAGCGTGGTTTTCTCCTTATCGGAGACATGCAGTGCCTCGTTGATGTCGTATTGGAAGAACGTATAATCCCGAATTAGGTTGTTCAGCGGCGACTTGCGTACTAAATCCGGGTGAAACAAGATTGACCAACCGGAGTCGTCCAGCGATAACCCCGACTCGCCAAACGACGTGACCTGCCCCGGCGCGATGAATACCAGTGTGCCTTCAGCGAAATCATACGAATTCCGACCATAGCTAAATGTCCCGCTGATATTCCCTTTTAGGGATATAAGGTGTAAATCGGATGTGATTTTCGTATCGCCGAAATCGTAATGACCCGACTTGTGCCACGAGATAGACACAAGCGGGTGAACCGGTTTGCCGAGTCCAAACATGCGATGCACTTCGGCAACCGTCTTCAAATGTAAGAATTCAGTCATGGTCGTTACTTCTTCATCGCTCGATAGGCAAAGACCGCAGCAATAACTGCCAAAAACCCACGACTACCGTCTACCATCAGGATATTGATGCTGCCCGTACTGCTGAAGTCCATAAGGCTCACGGTAATCAAGTAAATGGCGTAAGCGGCAGGTACCAAAATTCCCTCGATTTTCCCACGTAGCAACCACACGATGCTGATGAACGAGAGGGCTGCCATCAGCACCAATAGTCCACCACTTCCACGTCCGATAACAGCCATTTCTGGCACGTAGGTAATGTTAAATGCCTTCAAAGCCCCCGGCGTGTCAACCAGCATCCACATGCCGATGCCAAGCGCAATCAGCCCATTGAACGCTGTCAAAGCGATAAAGATATACCGGGCAAGATTTCCATTTGCAGAGCTTGTTTGACCCATCATGATAGTTGCTCCTCAACACAATCAACAATACATACAAGATTAGCCGACATCCACTTTTTTGACGGATACATTTCGCAGAACATTGAATATATTTCGCAGATTCTTGGATGTCGCCTTGTACTGTCTGGTTGAGGGGAAAACACAATCTTGGCTGAGTGCGCCGCCATGAACAGAATGTCCACAAAAAGCAGCATTTTCATTATCACGAACATTAAGTTAGCGCACGGATGGCTATTTTTGAGGTGTTGTTTGTACGATAATGAAATACAAAATTACGCGATATTGTGATGAAACTGCTCAATCAACTGCCATACATCGCGCACATAGGCTAAGACGGATTGCATAGCGGTTTCGTTCACCACATCAATGGTGTCCCGCACACCATTATGCATTGTTTCAATAATGGCGGGTGGGGCATGGTTGCTGGCACGATTGACCGATTGCAGCATGAGGTCTATATCGGCTGATTCTAAAGTACAGATGGAAATAGCTGGAATACCATAATGTTCAAATGCTCGGTCATCACTGCCCGGCAAACGGTCAATGGATTGGACAGGATGTTGCCCGGATTGTAGGCTCGTTTTAACCGCTTGCAATAAGGCATTATTGCCATGATGGCGCGGATAAGATATCAAGACGGTATCACCAACACCGCATATATCCAGATTAATCATCCCCAAAATTTTTGAGGGTGTCACACGCTGAATATAACCAAGTGCGCCGTGCATCCCGGTTTCTTCTTCATCAAACAGAACACCTTCATAGGGAAAGTTGCTGCTTGTTGTTTGAAGTTCGGAGAGCAACCTAAGCGCAATTGCCACGCCAGTGGCATTGTCATTCGCACCTGTGCTGCCCGGTACAGCGTCATAATGCGCCCCAATCACATAACGCGGTGTATCCGGTGAAAGGGGATGCACAATGATATTTTCTGGGCGGTAATCGAAACGCTCAACTTTGCGTTCAAAGGGCAGCCCAGCAACCGCGAGTTGTTCAATCACGGCACTGCGGCGGGCGGCGACATCAGCAATGGCAATATGACGCACCATGTCTAATAAATTCAAGATCACTTTTTCCGCACCACCTTCAACAAATCGCGTACAATGTCATCCGTGCGAATGCCTTCTGCTTGTCCTTTACATCTGAGACCAATCAGCCAGCACAGATGCTAAATTTTCTTTTATATTGTCTGAAGCCCATAACTCAAAATCATTTATAACATCCGTTTCTTGAAATAATGGTAATGCTTTTTGTTGAAGATGTTTAGGAGGCAAAGTATTGACAAAATCCCCCATACGCTCAAGCCCTTTGCTGAAACGTTGCAATATGGTTGTGATAGCTTCTAGGCTATTATCTATGCCAATCCAAGCCCGTTTTAACTCTGAGGCAACCCCTAATGTTGTGCCTGACCCGGCAAAGCAATCCAAAACCAAATCACCTGGATTTGACGACGCCTCAATAATGCGTTGGAGTAATTCCGCAGGTTTTTCGGTGGGATACCCAGTGATTTTGATATTTTGATTGTGTGCATCTTTCACATCCAGCCAAATATCTTGAATAGGGATGCCCTTGCTTTCATCCAAATATATTTTTCTTCTTGGATTGCCTGTTGGCGACCAATAAATCTCGCCGCGTGCATCCATTTGTTCCAGTGTTTCGGGTGGATATTGCCAGTGCTTACCAGGAGGGGGTAATTTATCACGCCATGGCTGTCCAGTTGCCCCGTTACGTTCACCCGGTGCATGAATAGGAACTTTTTTGTACCGTCGCCCAGTAGCTTTTTCTATATAGGAATACTCCTCAACCGACCGTTTATCCGTCCAATTCTGATGAGGGCGATTCCATACATAATTAGCACTTTTAGTATAAAACAGAATATAATCAGATATATTACCGTATTGATTACGAGTATAATTTTTGGGATTACATTTGCGCCGTGTAATAAAATTGCGAAAATTAGAGCGCCCAAATAATTCATCCATCAGCAATTTGACATGAAACGCCATATTGCCATCTAAATGAATATAGATAGAGCCATCTTCAGCCAGCATTTCGTATAAAAAAACCAATCGTTCACGCATAAATTCTAAATATGCGGCACCTTCCAACAAATCTTGGTACGCATCTTTACGCGCCCGCGATTTAAACACTTTATTCGTTGCAAAAGGTGGGTCAATATAAATTAACCGTACTTGTCCTTTGATAGCCGAATCATTAGCAAGATGTGCCAAAATGTCGAGGTTATCTCCATAAAAAAGTTTACTATGGTTAGCATGTGCGCCATGCCATAAACGCTGCACCGGAGGGGGTTCATGAGATAAGATAGTCTGTGTATTTTTTTTACCGGGATAGGTGATTGTTACTTCAAAGAATGGATTATCGGACTGCGCCCCATTTTGGTCAATCGTACTGTTCCATTTATTTTTTTCTTCGCCTGTTGCCAAGTTAATCTCCTTAAGCCCGTAACCAACTAACCGTAAAACGCTCAGGAATCATTCGCAGGGTTGCGACAATGATTTTACCTTGCCAACTTTGTTCGAGCGTTGCGTAATCAGACCACATGGAACCTAACAATAACCCAGGACCATCATTGATAAAGACAATTTTTAAGGAAAGATTTCTGCTTTGAGCATACCCTAAGATTTCATCGGCACTATTCCTGTAGCCACCGGTTCTATCATCCTCTTGTGCGCCACCGCGATCACTATCATATCGTGCGAAGCCAATAGCCAGAATATCAGTGCCATTTGCCTCATAAATGATAAAGTCAACAGGACGATCCGGTTTTGGATAATCTTCAAAAATTGTACCCAACCTTATGTCTGCGCCTGCTCTTTTGGGACCCTTAATAACCAAATCAGGAAAATATGCATTAAACATATCAAAGAAACGCTCGGTTAAATCATATCCCTTTTTTCCACGACTTTTATACTCCCATAATAAGGCACACAAAGCCTCATCCGGGTTAGGACGCGAGGTAAAAGCTGCCTGAACCTCATAAATAGGACGAAACTCGTGACCAAACTGATCACATATTTCTTGGGCTTTTGATTTTTTCTTGAGCATTTCCACTGGTATATTGGGACTCACATATTTTCTGAAGACTCTTGCCAATTGTATTCGCATCCAAGATTCGGCAACTTCAGAGATGTTCAATAACAAGCGTGATGACGACTCAGAAGATTTTAACAATTGCCCAAACAAAATTTGGACAGGTGCGTACAATAAGCGGGCATCTTCAAGAACATCCGGATAAAACTCACCCGAAGCAAGCGTAACCCAATTGTGCGAATCAGTTTGGTAATCTGCGAAAGAGGTCTTAGTGTTTTTATTCTCCACAAATTTTCCCTTAAAGATTTAGCACTTTTGTTCATATATTATCTTTTTCATGCTGGGTTTGCAAGTTAGTTGTAGAACTCCGATTATTTCTTCCGCACCACCTTCAACAAATCACGCACAAGGTCATCCGTGCGAATGCCTTCTGCTTGCCCCTCAAAATTGAGCAGGATACGATGGCGTAGCGCGGGCAGTGCCACCGCTTCAATATCTTCAAAGGCGACGTTGTAACGCCCTTCTAGCAGCGCATTCACTTTCGCGCCGATAACGAGTGCCTGCGCCCCACGCGGACTCGCACCGACGCCGACAAATTTTTTCACCACATCAATCGCTTGGTCACTTTCGGGATGGGTTGCCACAATTAGCCGGGCAGCATATTCAGTCACATGGCTGGCAACAGGCGTACTGAGTGCCAATTGGCGCATTGCCAACACCTGCTGACCATTGGCAACTTTATTAGGGCTAATGCTGGCAGTGCCAGTGGTGCGGTCTAAAATCGTGATAATCTCATTCACCGATGGAAACGACACATTCACTTTAAACAAGAAGCGGTCTAATTGGGCTTCGGGCAGCGGATATGTGCCTTCCATTTCCAGCGGATTTTGCGTGGCAAGCACGAAAAACGGTTCTTCCAAGTCATAACGTCGCCCGGCAACGGTGACGGTTTTTTCCTGCATCGCTTCTAGCATTGCTGATTGCGTTTTGGGCGTGGCGCGGTTGATTTCGTCCGCCAGCAGCAAATTGGCGAAGATGGGACCCGGCTGAAAACGGCGAATCTTGCTGCCATGTTCGCCTTCTTCCAGAATATCCGTCCCGGTGATGTCGGCAGGCATTAAATCGGGCGTGAATTGAATGCGGGCAAATTTCAGTTCTAGCACATCGGCAAGCGTGCGAATCAACATGGTTTTGCCAAGACCGGGAACACCTTCTAGGAGCGCGTGGCGTCCGGCAAGGATACAAATAATCGCGCTGCGGACGACTTCCTGCTGCCCCACGATAATGCGGGCAACTTCGTTTTCGATAGTACGGGCAATCTGGCTAAATTCATCCAGTTTCATATCAGCAATCGGCAAGGCAGACATACGATTTCCTTAGCAAGCATCACAATATGCCCCATTATAACCATGAGTATCAATTTATCGTGAGGTTTGGGGTATAGTTGGGGCATTTTAAATACTCAGAACACGGGAAAACACTATGAAATTCGTGCAATATCAATTGCCAGATGGCAGCATTCATGCGGGTGGCTTAATGGATGAGGGCGTATATGCGTTGAATGCCCCGATGCTAGACATTATCGCGGGCAAGGTGCAGCCAGAATTAGGCGCACTTGTGCCGGATGCCAACATGGTTGCGCCTATCAAACCGGGCAAACTGCTGTGCGTTGGACGTAATTATGCCGAACATGCCGCTGAGTTAAATAATCCCCTGCCCAAAAAACCGCTGATTTTTTCCAAATTTCCGTCGTGCATCATCGCCAACGGCGACACGATTCAATGGCACAGCAGCATCACGCAGCAGGTGGATTGGGAAGGTGAATTGGTGGTTGTGATAGGCAAGACAGCAAAAAATATCCGCGAAGAAGATGCCTATGAGCATATTTTTGGGTATACCATTGCCAACGATGTCAGCGCCCGTGATTTGCAGGATAACGATGGGCAGTGGACACGCGCCAAAGGCATGGACACCTTTTGCCCGCTGGGTCCTTCGATTGTGTCTAAAGACGATATTCCCGACCCGCACGCGCTGAAAATCAAGACGACGGTCAACGGCGAAACGATGCAAGATGGCAATACCAGCGATATGATTTTTAAAGTGCCGTTTTTGGTGGCATATCTCTCGCAAACCTTCACGCTGGAACCGGGCGATTTAATCCTCACGGGGACACCTTCTGGCGTGGGCAAAGGCATGAAACCGCCGCGCTTTCTGCAATCCGGCGATAGCGTGAGTGTGATGATTGCCGGTATTGGCTTGCTGACGAATGGGTGTGAGGTCGTGGGATAGTGCTTCAAGTATTTCACGGGTCAATAAAGTGCGCGAAAATCACATTCTTCAAACAAGTCGCTGTTTAGGCTGGGCTGCCCGCCCTATTCACCGGGCAGCCATAAGGGCAACCGCACCTGAAAGACCGCGCCTGCATTCAGCGCACTTTCTACCTCAAGCGTGCCGCCGTGCAGTTCAATAATTTTTTTGGTGATTGCCAAGCCCAAGCCCGTGCCGCTGCGTGACCGGGCTTTGTCAGCACGATAGAATGGCTCAAAAATATGTGGCAAATCTTCGGGGGCGATGCCCGTGCCGCTGTCTTGAATCATGAGGACGGCTTGATTATCGTGCCGATAAGTGCTGACGCTGGCACTGCCCTCTGGCACATTAAAATCCAGCGCATTCTGCACCAAATAGCCCAACGCCTGATGCAATTGGTGGGCGCTGCCCAGAATAGTCAGCGGCGTATCCGCAAGCTGCCAAGTGAGATGAATGCTGCGGGCGTGCGCTTGCGGGTCAAACGCCACCGCTAAAATCACCGGCAAATCATTCAGGTTGATGGGCTGCCATGTTTCTATGCCCGTCGTCTCCAAGCGCGAAATCATCAACAATTGTTGAATATACCGTTCCAGCAAATCCGCCTGCGCTTTGATAAGTTGCAAGCGGGCGCTGTGGTCAGCATCAGGTTTGCGCTGCATCAAATACAAGCTGGTATGAATGATGGACAACGGTGATTTAAAATCGTGCGAGATATTATTGATGACTTCGTACAACAAGCGCACTCGCGTTTGATACACCGCTGCATCTAAGACTTGCTGCTGCGCGGCTTTGAGTTCGGTAATATCGCGGGCAATCCCCAACAACCCAATAATCTCGCCTTGGTGGTCAGTCAGCGGCACTTTGGTCGTCAGCAAAGACCGCGCTAAACCCGAAATCGGGCGCCCCGTTTCTTCTATATTGAGCAGCGATGTGCCGAGCGATAACACAATTTGGTCATCATTATGGTAGCGATGTGCCAAATCCGGCGGCATGACCTCAAACACCGTTTTGCCAATCACTTCTTGGTCGCTATTGACGCCCGGCATGACCGCCCATGCTTGCCGATTCAGCAGCAGATAACGCCCTTCGCGGTCACGCAAAAAGATTTCATCCGGCACAGCATCCAAAATTGTGCGTAACAAACGCCGTTCTTCAATTTGCATTTCAATCGCCCGTAGGCGCGATGCCAAATGCCCAATGCTGCCCGCGTATAACGCTAGTAATTCCAAGTCATATGCCGTGAAAGGCTGCTGGCTGAAAAAATTATCGGTCGAGAGCCAGCCCATAACCCGCGAACCATCGCGTACTTTGGCAGACGCATTGCCCCCGTAGCCTACAACCTCATGCCGTTGGTTATAGAGAGGAACATCATTGCGTGTCGAGACCAGCACATTGTTATTGATGAGTTCCACCATTTCATCATCAAAATTATTGTGAACTCGTTCTTGGCGCTCATCACGCACATCGCCATGTTCGTTAATGCCAAATGTCCCCACCAGAAACGCCGGGTCACGTTCATCAATGAACCACAAGCCTAAGCGGTCAAAGCCCAACCGATGCTTGCCCAACGAAACGGCTTGCTGACACAACGCATCAAACGTTTCCGCTTTCGCCAATTCCGTGGTGACATCATGGAGAAGTTTGAGTTTGTTTTGGAAGGCTTGGGCAGTTTCTTCGCGCTGGCGCAGGGCTTCTTCCGTCCGTTTGATATGCGCCAAATGCCCAATCGTCGTCGCATACAGCGAGATAATTTCTTGGTCATCTTCCGTGAGGGGGCGCTGCGAAAAAAGATTGTCTACCACTAGCCAGCCAATGCCTTTGTCGCCATTCCATAACAAGGCGGTGATATGCCAACCCTCGCCTGCTGGCATCTCAATTTCATCCGTCAATACATGGGTTTTTCGTACCACCAAGCGACGGTCATGTTTTCGCAAGACCTTAATAATTTCGGGATCATCATACGGAATACGCCAATGGTGTTCATCGCGCAAATTGCCCTGAGCATCTGTTCCGTAGGTACCCAGGACAAAGCCCGGGTCACGCTCATCAAGCAACCATAATCCCAAGCGGTCAAACCCCAATTGACTGCGCCCTAATTCCACCGTTAAACGGCAAATATCATCAAATGAAGTCGCCCGGCTGAGGTCATCCATCACTTGCCGCAGGATTTTGAGCCGCTGATACAAATCATGTTGCATAAGATGGGTCGGATAAGGCTCATTCGGAAAAGTCATCGGAGGGGGTCTCCTCTACTGTCGGCGGCGCGGTATATGGATTTTCACCGCCGTGTGTACCTTGGCGAATCGGTTGCTCCCAAGGTTTTTTAGCACTCCCTTGATAGCCCATCTCGCGCAGGCGTGTGTATTCTAGTTGTTCTAAAGTATCTGCCACCCGTGCATAATCGGCAGGGGGAACTTTATGGTCAAGTCCAGTTTCATCCCGGTAAACATAGCCGACGCCAGCGCACCAATCGCAATCGATGGCACGCTCGGTTTCATCATCATCTAACCAACCAAAACCATCGCAGGAAATACAGCGCACAATTTGCATTGCCATCATCACATTACCTGATCAATATTCTACTGTTGATTATAGTCAACTTTAGAATTACTGCGAAAGCTAGGCTATAAAAATCATGAATAATCCATTGCTTATTTTTAATTTAAATAATATCAAAAACGATTTGTTGAATAACTAAAAACAGCTTATAAATGATTTTCACGATAAATCCATTTTGTTATTTTCATTAATTATTTTATTTTGACCTAATTGACGAATTTGTTTTTGCGATTATACTTTAAGAAAATTTGTTATATTTAAGGAAATCACGATGAATCGCTCTAAGTTTTGGGGTGTTTTTTGTTTGGCGTGGGTGCTGCTGATGAGTTTGGGTGTTTTTTCATCGCACGCTCTTTTGGCACAAGATGAGATTGTGAATGCGGTTGCCACTGTGCAGGATACGCAAGGTGTGATTGTAGGCAGTGCTTTCTTTACGCAAGCTGGAAACAATGTATGGGCAGTCATTCAGGTGAATAATTTGCCGCCGGGCTTCCATGCGATGCATGTGCATGGCATTGGGCAATGCGATGGCAGCACAACACCGCCCTTTTCTTCGGCTGGTGGTGTGCTTGGCGACGATGCAGGCGAATTGCCGGAAATGCTGGTGTTGCAAGATGGTACAGGCTATATGGCAACCACCACTGACCGTTTCCGCGTTGCCGAATTGATGGATGATGATGGCAGCAGCATCGTGATTCATACCGGACGTAATGCCGATATGGGCGCGGGCATTGCTTGCGGCGTGGTGCATACCCTAGCCTCAGCCGAAACAGCGGCAGCAAATTTGGCGGCAATCGCCGCAGTGCCACTTGACCAACTGCCTGCCAAGGTCAGCCGCGAAGAAGGCGCGGAACATGGCACACTCGTTCTAACGCTGCAATCTATGGGCGGCATCCAAATTGTGGGCGATGTTCGCAGCGGGGCTGCCGGGCAAATTGGCGATGTCACCCGCGAAGGTGATATGCTGGTATTTAATTTCACTGAGATTACCTATGATGTCGCACCCATTAATTTACCGGGTGGTTTTAGAATTGGGGCGCAGACCATCAAACTTGACCCTGCCCAACCTAGTACGCTCAAGATGGACATCAATACGGGCGAAATTTTCCGCGATTTTCATTGGATTCAGACAGCAACGGATGTGTTGTATGATGACAGCCCTTCGATTGCATTAGGCGATACAGCGAAGGCGCAGGTGGCAGAAGTGCGCGATTTGGGCGACAACCGCTATGCGATTCGCCTGTTGACCCATTGGAAGAGCCTCATCAGCCTAGAGACATGGACAATTGGTGGCGTCACCATGCCAAGCGGCGATATTGAAGCCACTGCCGAATTTGATGGCGTATATATTATGGATTTCAATAAGTAGGCGATACAAAAAAACGGTGGGCGTGCCATTCTAGACACACCCACCGCGTTTATTGGCTTTTAAGGGTGCGATATATCGTGCTTCTACCCCAAAAATTACCTCATTTATCTGTTATGACCTGCTCAATTGCAAACGTCCAAATCGCTTGTGCCGCCCTAGACTAAAGTCATGGGGCTAAACAAAACCATTCCACCTTGCGACGGGGCATCACGCACTATCGCCCTTGCGACTGCGATTCAGGCGTTTTTGAGGCAGTCTCTTTAGCAGACTTGTCTTTTTGGCAGCCGGAAACTTTAGTTTCTGGCGGTATAACGTAATCACAATCGAACTTTGCAACAAAGCTGTTATGACCTCTTATGCAACAAAAACAGCGGGACTGCCCATGTTGGACAATCCCGCTGTGATGTGTATTTTTTATGCGGAGCAGATTTTCACCTGCCCCATTGTTAAGCTAACTAGCCGTTGTTGTTTTCGGTGGTGGTATCCGCCGGAACATCAGCAGGAACTTCTGCCGGAGCAGCAGGTTGTTCTGCGGGGACTTCAGCGGGTGCTGCCGGGATTTCGCAACCTGCGGCATCCACTGCGAGACCTGCTGCCGTTGCCGGGCAGGTATCCACTGCATCGCTCACGCCATCGGCATCGCTATCCAATTGTGAAGCACCGCAACCATTCGCATCCACGGTTGCATCGGCTGTGCCAGCGCACACATCAAGGTCGTTGCTCACGCCGTCTTGGTCATCATCCAACACAACGGGTTCTTCAATTGCCAGCGGTTCGACAGGTTCTTCGTCAAGGAAGACGCCTGTGTTATTGAACGTGCAGGTGGCATCGCCATTGGTAATGTCAATCGCAACCGTATTGTTATTGATGGTCATTTGCTGCTGGTTGCAGGTCACGCTGCTGAGTGTGTAGCCTTGCGGCACAATTTCCATCACATTGTAGACGCCGGGTGTCAGGTTATCGAAGGTGTATTGACCACCGAAACCATTCACATCAAAGTCGCCTGCTTCTGCACCGTTGACATCCGGTAAGTCACCATCAAAGTACACTTGCGCGTCAAACATCGGCTCGCTAACTTTTTGGATAGTGATTTTGTGCGTCACCGGTTCTTGTTCGACACAGAACGGACCCCAAGTGTGTTTGTAAGCCAGCAAGCGCGGTCCGTACCAGTTGCCATAAGGACCATACAGACCAGTGGCGAAGGCGGGCAGGACTAACGGCACTTGGTCAAGCTGTCCTTGTTTGCCCGCATAGGTGTTGTAGACACCCAAATGGCTGGCATCGAAGAACACATCGAGTTGGGCGGCACACTGCGGCGCAGTCAAGGTGATAATCGTTTCACCCTTCATGATTTGCAGGCGGGTGTCGCTGCTGTGCAGGATTTGTTCGTGTTGAACGTTGCTAGGTTTCTTGTATGCTGCGAAACCCACATCGTACTTGCAATCCGATGTATTGAAAATCCGCGCACGCCATTCATTCGGGTTGCCAGTCGCTTCGATGACCGCACTCAGATGAGCATACGGGTCGAGACCGGGGCAGACAACGGGCGGGACATAGGTGTTGACGACGGTGACATCTACGGTCTGACCTTCGGCAACCTGAACTTGTTGTGCTTGCGGCTCAGTCCAGTTCACACCAGCGTCTTTTTCATAGACCACATGCTGACCTGCGGTGACTTCAAACGTCTGTTGGGCGCCATCGCCATTGAATTCTTTGCAGTTTTCATCAGCATTCACGCAGATGGTGAAGATACCCGTAGCGTCGCCGACAATATCTTTGGTCACACGGATGTAGCTTTTCGACGGCACGTAAGTGTTCGTCACGGTGACATCTTTGGTTTCGCCAACTCCGACAGTCACTTCTTGGTTGGCAGGTTCATTCCAGTTATCGCCTGCATCTTTTTCGCTGACGGTGTAAATACCAGCGGCAACTTCAAATGTCTGTTGTGCGCCATCACCAATGAATTCTTTGCAGACATCGCCGACGCAGATGGTGAATGTACCGGTCTTATCGCCGATAATGTCTTTGGTCACGCGGATGTAACTCGGACGTGGCGTGTAGGTGTTCTTGAAAGTGCAGGTGATGGTTTCATCATCAGCGATGTCGAAAGCAATCCCGGTGCCATTGTTATTGGGGTCTGCGGACAGACCTGGGAACTGACGGTTGTCATTGGTGGAGGTGCATTCGATACCCACAGTCCAATCCAGCACAGGTGCTTCGGAGACCCCATATTTACCGGGTGCAACTTCCGTTTCCCAAGTGCTGTTCAGCGGGTTGCCTTCAGCGCCATCATCATCCAGATTGAATTGTGCCAGCAGCCCGAATTGCGGCTGATAAGTGTAGGCATTGAAGCTGAAATCTTGAGCATTCGTGCCACTCACCACATCTTTGATGACAACAATCTTGCCCGTCGGCGGGACATACGTGTTAGTGACGGTCACTTTAGTGGTTTCGCCATCTACCACGACGATTTCCTGCGACGCAAATTCATTCCAGTCATCACCCGCTTCAGTTTCGCTGACGATGTAGCTGCCGGGCGTTAAATTGTCCCAAGTCAGTGTTTCTGCGCCTGTGAAGGTCTTGCAGGTTTTGTTGTCAGGCGCGTTTGCCGGAGCAACGCAGATTTCAAAGCTGCCCGTGCCATCACCGATAATCGCTTTGGTGACTTGGATGCTGCCTTTTGGTGCATTGTAGGTGTTCACCACAGTATGCGTGCAGAATTTCTTCAGATTGAAGGGCGGTGTAGCTTGGTCATTGGTCACGCAGTAGCGGTCATCCGGCACAGCATAGACCAAAGCATTCGGCAGTTGGGTCGTATCGAAGCCATCCACCACTTCAAAACCCGTGCCAACACCTTGCGCCGTCGTCCAACCTTCAACCGCTTCATTCACGCTGTAGGTTTCGCCAAACGGCACTTCCAAATCAGCAATCACGCTGTTATTGGACTTTTTCTTGTAAACGCAGGTCAACACGCCGTTATCGCTGGTGCAGCTTGCCGTTGACGTGCTGCTTTCGGCAGTCAAAATCACCGCGCCATTCAAATCGGGGGCATCTGCGCCGCGCCATTGTTTCGCAAAGGTCACATGACCCACACAGGGGGCGTTGTTGTGCGCTTTGGTTTTGGTTTCATTCTTGTTGGTTGCCGGGTTGAACCAAGTGATGATTACAGTTTTTGCCGGAACAGTCGTAGTGAAATAGGCGCGTGTGCCAGCATCTACCTGACCGCTGCCATTTTCATCCCCACCATATTCCGTCCAAGTGAAGTTGACATCGTTGGTGGCATCGTCACCTTGCACGCGCCAGTACAGCAAGTCACCCACGCGGCATTCTGCCGTCAAGTTCAGCTTAACTTCGGGTTTCGGTAGTTCTTTTTCGTAATTGCCAAAGACCACCACTGGATTCAGCGGTTTATTGCAGTCGGGACCGATAATTTCTTTGTCGGCATATTGACCAAGGGCTTTGAAGATTTCAGCATCAATCACACCCGTGTTGTAGGCTTTATCCAACGTGAACGAGAATTCACCGGGAACTGTGGGGGTTGCCCACACAATTTTGTTGAATTCGTTGCTGTAAAGACCATTGCCGCTGATATTGGTGATTTTGCCTACGCACATTACTTCTTCAAATTCATCTAACATGAAGGAAGCAAAGGTGGTGGCGTTCTTGACCAACGTCAGTTTATAAGTCCAAGTTTTGCCTTCGTTGCTTGTCCCCAAGAATTCCACTTTGTATTCAGGGTCATCTTTGCCCGGCACATCAATCTTCAGGATAGTGCTGGTGGGGGCAACGCTCGTGTTGAAACCGACCAAAGTTACTTCTTGGCACAGCATACCGGGGTCGCTGTTCACCCAATTGGTGCGGTCTTCTTCGCAGACCAAATAACCGCCTGATGGCAGGTTAAACGAAATGTTGCCATCTGCGCCTGTGTTGCCTTGCGCGACGGGAGTCGCTGTTTTGGGGTCATCGCCTTTTTCAAATACTTTGATGCTCCAACCCTGCAAACCGGCTTCAGCGCCATTTTGGTCGCCGTTTTTATCAAGGTCATTGTATTTGAAAACCGTCAATGGTTGGGTGGGGATGTTTTCGCAGTTGATGTGCAGCGGGGTATAGCCCTGGTCTTTTTTGCCAGTGGAGCTAGTCCGTCCGCTTTGACCATCCCAAGTCACGCTCAGGTGAATTTCGACTTCGTTATAATTGGTGGGTGCCAGCGCAAACGAGGCTTCATAACCGATGCGGGTTTGACCGTTGAAGACCCACGCAAACGACGCCGAATTGCCATCTACCTGCGGACTCTGACCGAGGTCATACACTTTGACCCACGCATCGCCCGCCGAATTATCAGCGGTGACAGTAGGTTCGGTCAGCACCAACACAAAAAGTTTCTGTGTCTCGCAATCATATTTTACATATGATTTGGAGAGCAGTTTTTTCGCTGGCGAACCGGCTTCGTGCATGTTGTCATAAAAATCGGCAACCAAATCCCAATCATTCGTATTGCCATCCACCGTTGCATCGCCATAGACGACGGCGGGGGCGGCTGCCATCACACTCGACACTGCGATGGTGCTACAGACCACCAGCAGCAGAGCGATGAGACCATATTTGCGTAAGAATTGCGACATATCGTATTGCTCCACAGTGGTAAAGATGAATGAAATTTCTGGAAACTGTGAACGAGATCCCCCAATAAGTGTTAGGCATCTCCCGTTGAATTGTCCGCTAATAAATAATGATGATGATAATGCCGGACAATGTACTTGTTATTTGGCTTAACCCGATGAAATCTCATTCATGGTGTTTTCGCCCTCTGCTCTGATAGATGTTCAACAGTATCAGGTGATATTGCAGAACATTACTGACTACCATCATACGTCTTAGTACCTTACACATTAAGAAAAATTGCCTCACAGTATCATTGATTTATCCTTGATATTTCATGTTTGTATTTGGTTAATTTTAATTATAGCGTGCTTGTTGACAAACAATAATTAAGAAAAATTATCTTGTTATCCTTACAAGTTTTCTGTTTATGTTTTACTAATAGAGAATTGCAAGGGTTTTTCATAAAATTTTATTTTTTTAGGCGTTTTATCTTAATTCTTCTGGTTTCATCTTACGGGGGGTGCCAGACTATGTTAGGATAACCCGTCTTTGTAATTGCTCATGCCATTTTTGCGGACGACAGCTTATGCCCAATCCTCTCCAAATTCTTCCTGTTCAAGCCCCTGTTCAGCAGGCGGCTTTTGATTTAGTGTCTACTATCCTAACAGCCCTCACCGACAATGCCGTTACCTTACAAGAGGGCGATGTGTTGGCAGTCTCCAGCAAATATGTGGCGATTAGTGAAGGGCGTATTGTACGGCTGGCAGAGGTCGAACCCAGCGAAAAAGCCTTAATGCTGGCAGAACGTTACCATATGGATGCCACTATCGCGCAGCTTGTGGTAGAAGAAGCCGAGCATATCTTTGGTGGCATTCCGTTAGGCTATTTGCTAACATGGCGCAGTGGGGTGATTGCCCCTAACGCGGGCTTAGACCGTTCCAATATTCCTAACGGGCTGGCGGTGCTGCTGCCGCGTGACCCCTATCATTCAGCGCGGCAGTTGCGCGATTCCTTACAAAATGTGCTAGGCATTTCGTTAGGACTCATTTTGACCGATAGTTGGTTAGTGCCGGGCAGATGGGGAACGACGGGTGTTGCATTAGCTTCCGCTGGATTTGTGCCGCTGCAAGATGAACGGGGCAAACTGGATTTGTTCGGAAATCCGATGCAAGTCACGCAACGCGGTATCGCCGATTCTTTAAGTGTGTGCGCCCAAATGGTCATGGGTGAACGCGACGAAGCTACGCCCTTAGCCGTTATCCGTAACAGTGGTGTACAAATGACCGATGCCGAAATTTCGCAAGACTCGGTCGCCATCCCGTGGGAAATGTGTTTATATGTCGAGTCCCTCACATTAGGATTGCTGCCAGATGGTGCGCCACGCGCCTCCCTAAGCGCCAGTTTGAGCCGCCGCGATAAAGCCGAATCGTAAATCATCCTAACAAAGATGAGAAATTGATGAGAAATCTTACAAGGGATAACCACAAAACCAATCTTTGTTATATTGTTTGATTTTTATGACAGGTTGGTGGGGCTATGCCATTGTTAAAACTCTTTTTGCATCCTGACCTTTCTACACC
Source organism: Anaerolineae bacterium (assembly GCA_022842885.1). GTDB lineage: Bacteria > Chloroflexota > Anaerolineae > Aggregatilineales > Phototrophicaceae > JALHOR01. The sequence goes on along the minus strand of JALHOR010000004.1, from coordinate 51,394 downwards.
ACTTTTGACCCTTTTGCATCAGCGTAAACTGACGATTACCCACCGCAGATGAGAAAAAAGTGACAAATTTCACGGAATTTGCTATACTATTCTCAACTCAAAATAGCAAGAGGAGGATGTGCCTTGCCAGAGATGCAACCGCTTCGCCCATGCGCTCGCTGTGAGCAAGAGTTACCCGAAGCGTTTTTTGAAAACGCTGATGCGATGTTCTGCAAACGGTGCAACCACGAAGTTCAAGAAATCCTCCGCCGCAAGTACAGCGTTATCGAAGCTGCTCATTTCCGCGCCACCTTACGACATTCCACTCGTAAACTAAAACAACGCATCACCACTAGCGCCGCTACGGCAGCCGCTGGCGATTGATGTCGTTCCCCTGAGTCTTATCAATTGAATAGCGCGGAAAAAGAAAGGGCATGTCCTTAGTGACATGCCCTCACTCATTGTTGGTAGCGGTGTTTGAACAACGCCCCAGAAGTGTGCTGCGCTTTGTTATCCGCAGCCACCGCTGGAAGGACCGCGCTTGATTTGCAAGACCACTTTGGACACATACTCTAAATTGAAGACATCTGGGTTCGGGTCGGCAGCAGGATAGCGTGACCCTAGCGCCGCCGGGAAACCATACGCCAGAATTTCATCTGCCACACTGTCTAAACGATAGGTGGTTTGGAATTCTGGTTCGCTGAAGGTTGCCAGCCAATTGTTGATGCCACCTTCCAGAATGTAGACATTCGGCACACTTTCCGCTACCAATATTTTCCACGCTTCGGTGGCAGCGGTTTCGTCGTTGCTCACGATAAAAAACACGGTATTTTCTGGCGCGGCATTCATGACGGGTGCATATGCTAAAATATTCTCTGCGGGGACATGCAGCGCATCCAAAATGTGAAACTGGTTGTAATCCGTCTCACCGCGAATATCGAGCAATTGAATGGTCAATTTGGGGTCAGCTTTCAGCGTCAGTACTTCGCCGGGATGCACATATACGCTGCGGTCATCCAAGCGTGCCTGCTGTTCAGTCGCCATCGCCTGCCAACGGTCAGCATTGGTCGGTTGCCCTATAAACAAGACCACGACCGCCACCACCACTGCTGCGCCCGCTGCCCCAAAACGCCATCTGCCGAATTGGGCAATATCGCGCTTGCCGATGTATTTTTCTGCCAATTCCGAAAAGAAAAATGCCATCAGCGCCATCACCGTTACACCCACGACAATCACACCTGTCTCTGCATTGAACAAATCCATCAGTGTGAAGCGCCCCATGTACGATGAGTTCCAGAATGCCTCAAATGAACCCACTGATTCACCAAAAAGAAAAATGCCAAAAAACACGCCCAAAACAAAGAACATCCCATCCACTTTGCCGGTTGCCGCCGAAACTAGCGATGTACCGGGGCAAAAACCACCAATGATGAAGCCCACCCCCATAATTAAGCCGCCGACAATGCCGGGCCACAAATAGGTGGGGTTCACCCAAATTAGGTTATAATCCAGCAAGCCTAAGCCAGTTGCCAAGAAAATGCTGACCATCGCCACGACAATCGCCCCAAACATGACTTTGAGAACGGTCATCTCTTTAAAATAAAATTGGGCTGCCAGTTTGGTACTTTTACCAAAACCGGAAATTTCCAACACATAGCCAAACGCAAAACCAATGACCATATACACAATGTAGGATTGCCAATGTCCTAAAAGTTGCCCTAATGGGAGTGGAAACGGTGTCATAATTATTGTTCTCCTTATAACCACAAACGCCGCACAAAATACGCCAGACCATATGCCCCGGCAAACACCGCGAACATAAACGCCCAACTGCCAACGGATAAAACCGCGCCGCCCGATAAGGCTTGCCCAGAGGTGCAGCCGCGTGCCATCCGCGCTCCAAAGCCCATCGCAGTGCCACCCACAAATGCCATTATCCAGCGCGTTGAATTGCTAATGTTTGCGCCTTTATTCGTCTCAATCTTCAGGCGTCCGTTGCGCCAACCACCCCAAAAACCGCCCGCAATCGTGCCAATCGTCATGAACACAACCCAATTATCCAGCGGATTTTTATCGCCACCTGCCATATCAATCAGATACGGCACTTTGTCCACATGCCCCGGCGCTATCATATCTTCGACCACGACCAGCAAGCGATTTAGCCCGCCAGAAGCGCCCAAGCCGTTACCCGTCAGCAAAAATGCCAAAAATAAAACAATCCCCAATAGAATGCCCCCCAGATAGGGGTTGATATACGGTTTTGCCTGCACATTGCCCGCTGTTTCGCGTTGGGCAGCGGACATGCCTTCACGCATCATGCCCGGATTCATCGTTGTCATAAAAACCTGCTCCTTGTTACATCAGCTTTATAGGATAGTGGGCAAGGCGACCCTTGCCCTACGGAAAACCATCATGCTTCATTTGTGGTTTGGCTATTGCCTGCGGAATGCACTTCGACCTCATCCCAACCCAACATCATCGCCTGAATATTTGCCAATGGGGTATGCCCGGTGGTGGTCATATACACATGCAATACGATGAAGGTTGCCAACAACCAAGCAATCAGCGAATGGAAGGGCGCTAAGAACGGCAGTCCGCCCAACGATTCCATCAAACCGGGCATATGTTGTGCGCCCCACATCAAAACGCCCGTGATAACCTGCAACGGCAGCAGCACATTCAGTAGCGCCAAATACGTCACCTGTTGGATAGGATTCATCTTGCGATTGCGTGTCTTTTCAAACGGATGCGGTTCGCCCCGGAAGATGCCCCACAGATAATATTTCGCCTGCGCGAACATCTGCCCGAAGAAACCGCGCGGCTCTGGCAAAAATTGGCGAATTTCGCCGCTGGCAAGATGATAAAATGCTGCCAATGCTGCATTGATAATCAGGATAACTGCCAGCGCATTATGCACCAGCACCACCCCCTGAAAACTAAACATGGCAAACATATCCGGCTTATGAATGACCAAGCCCGTAAAAATCAGCCCGAAAATACCAGCGGTCTGTAACCAATGCCATTGACGCTCATAAATGGTGTACATGTAGACTTCGCGCAATTGAGGCTGCACGGGCGCAGGCAAACGGCGGGCAGCCATATAACGCAAGCCACCATGCAAGGTCACACCCAGCAACACCAGCACAAACAAGCCCATGCCCAATGAGTCAATCCATGTGGCGCTGTCGTGTCCTAGGATATACAAATCTACGGGGGCGACCTGAAGATTTGGCACAAACAGCAATGCGCCCTGTTCATCGGTTTCCAGATTGCCTTGCAAATTATCGCTGATGAGCAGCGGGGTCACGCCGCCCGGTGATTGCTTGGCAAGCAGCAGCGGTTGGCTAAGGCGCGAATTTTCGGTATGACAAGTGCTGCATTCGCGGGTTGCCCATTCGCCTTGCGTCACATTATGATGCACGGCATAGGTGGTGACTTCGCCCATGATGCGCGGATTAAGCAAGCCTTGCGCTTCCAAACGCGCCGTTATCAATGCCTCTTTAGCATCAGTATTGATGACCAATTCAACTTCACTTAGCTGACTATCGCCATCAGCATCAAAAGCTGCCAGCACTTCCGCTGCATAAGCATTATCATCAAAATAGGCGGCATGTAGTGCTTCGCGGGCAATGGGTTCAGCAGGTTCACCCGCGACCCAATACCACACACTCAGCAGATTATAGGGCGCGGGTTTTTGGTCAGCATCTAACAATAAAACAGGTTCGTATCCGGTAATCAGCGGCGGTTGCGACGCCCCATCTACGCCACGATACGTCATGCGTGGTTCATCTGCTGCGCTGAGGACTGTCCAATCTATCGTCTCCAGCGCGGGCGCATACAGTTTTGGAATATGACACACTTCACAGGTGAGCGCCTGCATATGCCGCAGCGAATATTCCAACCATGTATGCGTCGAGACAGCATCATGACAAGTGGCACAATCGCGGTCTGCCCGTTCAAACACCGGAAATGTGCTGCTATAGGCTTGCCCACCATTGGCGAATTGGTGCAGCGGACGTTCTAAATAATCGCCAAAGTCCATCCGGCGCGGGTCAAATTCAAGATGCTCTGGGCGGCTAGCATCGGGTTCAACATAAAAGACCGGATTATTTAACGCATAATGGCATTCGGTACAACCCACCACTCGTTCTGCATGAATATCCCATGACCGTGTGAGCGTCGGTTTATCTTGCAGATTCAAGCCGCTGCTGCTGATGCGCTGCGGCGAAAAAACTTGTCCAGCGATTAGGGTATGCCATTGGGTGGTATCAAACACGTCAAAATTTAAAGGCGTTTGCGTTTCATCATCGGCAACCCCATGACAAAAGCCACAATTGGCGTCGCGGGGTTCGGCAATCGTCACATACTGCGGTAGCAATGCCTTATTCGCATCCAATACTGCCGGGTTATAACGCCAGCTATCATCATCCGGTTCGACAATGCCCGTACCAACTAAGGTCGCCGTATTTGCCCATTTAAATTGTCCATTTTCTAATGCGGCTACGCGGGCAGCGTTATTGGGCGCGTCAAGATGGCATAAGAAGCAGTTCATCTCAATACCGATTTCTGCTGCCACACCCCCGCCGACATGCCGCCAACCTTGTGATTGCACCCATTCGGCAGCGGTCATGGCATTACCAGCGGCATAGGTGATGGGCGACCACGCCCCATACCACCCCATGCCCGTTTCCCATGTGCGCTCACTCGCCGGCGCACGCCCTGCTGTCCACCCCACATCGGCATGAAGGCTGTGCTGCGCGATGAATGCCGTATCATGGCAAGTACCACAGGTTTGTAAGGTACTCACAGGTTCATTCGCATCAAATACATTTTTTCCAGCGGCATCCAACAATGCAAAGACCGGATGCAGCGGCGACCCGACGGGTTTTAGCGGCGGTTCGCACGGCACAAAAGGCGCTGCCACACACAAACTGGTTTCGCTGTCTTGCGCCAGCACCGTCGCTGTCATGAGTGTGGCTGCTAGCAAGCAGACCACACCCCCGATAAAGAAGACGCGCAAAACGCGGTGATAAAATCGCTGTCTCATGGGCTATTCTCCTGACGGGTTGCGCCCGCCCCAAGTCATCGGGTCGCCATAATAGCCGAGTGCTTCCCAATCCATGCGCCCGTTATCGCTGTGGCAATCGGCACATTGCAAGGCATTCGCTTTGGGTTGTACCATGTGGGTGATGGGCCAAAGCATCGTGGTGGTGGCAAAATCGTAACTGCCACTGTAGGGAAGTCCTGCCGCTTCTGACCCCAGTTGGAGTGCCGTTTGCCAATCAAACGTCGTCCAGAAACCGCCTTCGCCCGATGTGGATGGCACTAACAAAATATTGTTGACCGTATCATACGGTTGGCGGGCATAATGGACTTTGAATGGGAAAAGTTTGGCATCCGGCGTGCGAATATTGCCCAATAACGGATTCAATACCGTGATTTCATCGGGGTTAATCGTATCGCCCAACAGATAGCGCGAAGCCGTGCCATCGTACCAGAAGTAATCGGGCATGAAATCATTTTCGTAAACAAAATCGCCTTTAATCCGCAAATATTCATGCGGGTTTTCTTCGCGGGTGGGGTCGCCAGCCGTAGACCAATCCCACAGCATTTTGGTCGCATCACGCAGCGCCCCAGCCGGCACATGGCACGTTTGGCACGCCACCGTTTCCAGATGATCAGTAATACGTGCATCCCCATGAATCAAGTTGGGGGTATGGCAGTCCGTACAATACACTTGGTTGGCGTTATCCACACTGACACTGATAGAGCGCCCACGCACGTTATGGTCTTCGGCTTGGTGGCAATCAATACACTGAAAATCCAAGCGCCCCATGTGAACATCCACATTTTCTGACGGGAAATAGAGCGATTCATCCAAATCGCCATGTTTGACGCCATTGCCGCCGCCACCATTAAAGTGACACCCACCGCAGTTGACCCGCGTGGGGTAGCTCACACTTTGCGCGACTGCCAGCAAATCCACGCCGTCAGCCGGATAACCGCCGCCCTGCTTAACATAAGTGCCGCTGGTATCGTGGCACACCAAACAATCTACATTCGCCTCTTGGCTAAAATCAAAATTGGCATCTACCCAACCATAACCCGCATGACACCGCGAACACCCTTGAATATTCGGTTGAACGCCAATGCAAAAATTATTGAGGGTATTGGCTTTGCCTGTGGAAACTGGCTCATCGCGCCACGCCACTTCAACGGGCGGGGCTTGCCATGTCCAGTGAACCGTTTGCATGACTTCGTGGGCATCGGTTTCGTGGCAGGTTAAACACGCACGGGTGACATCAGACCCAGTTTCAAAGGGTCCCTTCATCAAAAAAGTGTGGTCAGTGGGTTCTGCACGGGATGGCACATGCTGCCAAGGGTCATCGGCAGTCACACGATTAGGGGAAGCCAACAATAAAAGGGTGCTGATGATGATAAATGCTGTTCCTAAAAGTCCAAAAATCCAGATGTAACGGGAATGTCTCATAAGGTTGCCTACCTATCGAATATGCCTTGTAACAAGGCTTCAATACTCCTCCATTAAACTGACTTGTTTCGTCAAAAACTCGCGCAGCAAACCACGCATCATATCCAAAACCGTGATAATGCGCTCATCGGCAAGGCGATAAACCATCGCCGCACCATCACGTTCACACAGCACCAAGCCTCGTTGGCGCAGCACCGACAAATGCCGCGAAATGGTGGGCTGCGGTGCATCCAGCAAATCTGCTAGGGCAGTCACATGGCGCGGTTTTTCGTAGAGCGCATATAAAATTTGAATGCGGCGGGGATCGCCAATCGCCTGACACATATTGCGGTGCAGGCTGTCAAGTTCGCTGAGGCTTGGAATAGGCATGTTCATCCTTTCATCTATTCGCTTATGCGAATACATCTACAGTATCGCCGCTGATGCCAGCAAGCTGTAGCGTCGGATGTCATGGTTTATCATGATGAATGTCACAAACGGGAATTTAATCACACATTTGTTCTGTTTATAGAACACAAAAAGACTTAAGAGAGGATAGTACAGCATTAAGTCCTCAACACTTGGGGAAATAACCAGTGCCAAAAAGATGCCGAATATCCCAAGATTTATGACGGATTGTAACGTGATATCCCAAGCAATATCGCAAGTGTTACAATCTATCTAAAGACGAACAAACTTATATCCCAAATCAAATCTTGATGTTGACCACTCTTGACCTCTTAATATCCCAAAACCGTTTGGGATATGTTTCTTAATAGTTTAACTTGTGATAAAATTTATCCCAAGTTTTTTGGTAATAGGACTCAATTTATCCCAAATATCCCAATTTGTACGAAATAATATATAAAGTTATGTTCAAAACCCTGTTCAAAACTCGTTATGAACGCATAGTTTCTGTTCAAAACCTGTTCAAAACTCGTTATGGGCTACTAATTTCTGTTCAAAACTCTAGCACATTTGTGCCAAAATTGTTATAATGTTATAGTTTCTGTTCAAAACTTTTTATTACATTGTGCATAACTGTTCATAACTAGCCGAGTTATGAACAGGGGGCTGTTCAAAACTTTTATCCCAAAGACAATTTCTTAACAATTAGCATTTGGGATATTTTAAGTTCAAAACGCCGCAATAATTCGTAACAATTTGGGATATATATCCCAAATTACAAAACGCATTACAAAGTTTTGAACAGTTTGAACAGCCCCTACTACTAAGGCGGCTACAATTTTTGAAAAATCTTTCCTGTGCAAAACTTCTGAACAACCTACCCCACTTGCCTTTTTGTTTTCGCCCATTTCCTTTAATGATGCTAAAATGCACACATACCCGATTGTTCTGGCAGAAAGCATTAAGATTAATCATGAGTCAGCCACCATTAGAACAACATGTGCAAGAACTCGAAAAGAAAATTATCATTCTGGCGCAGCTTGCGGAAATTAGTGCGGCACTCAATTCACAACTAGATTTGGATTCGCTGCTGACTTACATCATGGAAGTGGCGTGCCAGATTACCGGTTGTGATGCAGCCTCTATCTTGCTGTGGGATAAGCGCCATAAACAATTGGTGTTTGCCGCCAGCACCACCGGCAAATATGCCAGCAAACTCATTGGTAAACCCGTACCGATGGACAGCATCGCCGGAACAATTTTGCAAAAAAATGAGATTATCCAACTTAATGAAGCACGCAGCGACCCGCGTCATTATTCCCGCGTGGATGAAGAAATTCAGTTTGAGACGCGCTCATTGCTAGGGGTGCCAATCAGCTACAAAAATCGCTTGATTGGTGTGATTGAAGCTATTAACAAGCATCAACTACCGTGGACCGACGATGACCGCAATTATTTGAGCATCTTATCAGCGCAAGCGGCAGTTGCCATCGAAGGGGCGCAGCTTGTAGCAGAACTGAAAAAAGTCAACGAAGAACTCAACGAAGTGGACAAACTCAAAAACAATTTTATCGCTATTGCATCGCACGAATTGCGGACACCGCTAGGCGTGGTGATGGGATATGCGAGTTTCTTGCAAATGGAAGAAAGCCAATCCGCGCAGGATAACGCCGCCAAAGTGATGGAAAGCGCCCTCAAACTGCGTAAAATTATTGATGATATGATTAACCTGCGTTATCTTAAACAGAAACAGAGCGATTTGTACCTAGAAAAAACCAGCATCGGTACATTGTTTAAGCACTTCCAACGCGATACACTCACGTTGTTAGATAATGGCAAACACAACATTCAAATTATGCAGCCTGAACCGGATATTCCGATTACGGCAGATGTCACCCGCATGGTGATGGCGCTTACGAACATGCTGAACAACGCGATTGCTTTTACGCCCGTGAACGGCACTATCACGCTGAAGGGGCGCACCGACGGTTACTATGCCTTTATGGAAATGACGGATACAGGCATCGGGATTCCGCCGGAACAGCTAGATCGCATCTTTGAGGAATTTTATCAAATTGAAGACCATATGACGCGACGACATGGCGGCTTGGGCATTGGTTTAAGCATTGCACGGGCAATTGTGGAAGCGCACGATGGCACTATCGTTGCTGCTAGCGCCGGATTGGAACAAGGTGCAACATTTACGCTGCGGTTGCCCATGCCCAAACCAGAAACTCCTATAGACCGATAATGCCAGTTTGCGGCTATTCTTAAGGGCAAATCACAGGTTTTGTGTTACGATTAGGATGTTTTTATTACATGCGCTTATTTTGTGACAGGAGTAAAAGCTAATGGCAGTCATCGTCCGTTGGTTTGGTCACTCTGCTTTTTCGGTAGAATTTGGCAACAAAATGATCTTGATTGACCCTTTTTTAACAGGCAATCCTTTGAATACGACCGACCCGGAGGCGCTTAAGCCCGACTTGATTTTGGTTTCACATGCACATGGCGACCATGTAGGCGATTCGGCGGCTATCGCGCATCGCACGGGTGCGCCGGTTGCCTGTAATTTTGAGATGGGGAATTGGTATATTGCTAATGGCATTGAGAATGTGATTCAGGGCAATACGGGCGGTTGGTATCAGGGTGAGTTTGTAGATGTTAAATGGACATTGGCGTTTCACTCGTCATCCTTCCCCGATGGCACGTATGGCGGGCAACCCAATGGGTTTATTATCCGTGTGGATGGCAAAGTATTGTATTTTGCCGGGGATACGGCACTGTTTGGGGATATGAGCCTGATTGGCGATGAAGGCATTGATTTGGCGTTTTTGCCGATTGGTGATTTTTTTACGATGGGAATTGACGATTCGATTAAAGCTACCAAATTGATTCGTCCCAAATATGTGATACCCATGCACTATAACACCTTCCCGCCGATTGTCTGTGATGCCGGGCATTGGGCAGATATGGTGAATCGCGGCACAGATGCTCAACCCATCGTCTTAGACCCCGGCACAACCTTCACGTTGGATTAAGGCGGCTTTTCGCGGCGCTGCAAGCCATTGTAGATGACGTCCAAAACGCAAAAAGGCGTGTCTGAAACAGGCACGCCTTTGGGCTTACATCACGGGCTTGCTGTTAAACGGCATCCATGTTGTTAATGATGGCAGTGGCAAATTCGCTGGTTTTCACTTCTCTAGCATCTTCCATCTGGCGGGCAAAATCATAAGTCACGACTTTATCTGCGATGGTCTTTTCGTAAGCGCGGGTGATAAGGTCTGCCGCTTCAAACCAAGTCAGATGCTCCAACATCATGACACCACTGAACAGCAGCGACCCCGGATTGACTTTATCCAAATTGGTATATTTGGGGGCAGTACCGTGTGTCGCTTCAAACAATGCCACTTCGTCGCCGATATTGGCACCGGGGGCAATCCCCACGCCGCCGACTTCTGCGGCAATGGCATCGCTCAGATAATCGCCGTTGAGGTTGGTGGTTGCCAGCACATCATGTTCCGACGGACGCAGCAGCATCTTCTGGAACATAATATCGGCGATGGTATCTTGCAGGAGAATTTTATCGGCAGGTACTTTGCCGCCGTGATTTTTCTCGACTTCTGCCCATGAGATGGTTTCGTTGGGGAATTCTTGTACGCCCACTTCGTAGCCCCATTTTTGGAAAGCGCCTTCGGTGAATTTTTGAATGTTGCCTTTATGGACGAAAGTTACGCTCTTGCGCTTGCGTTCAATGGCATAACGAATCGCCGCCCGAATCAGCCGTTTGCTGCCAAATTCGCTGACAGGTTTGATGCCCAATCCGGCATTTTCAAAGAAGCCCGTAGCACCCAATTCTTCGCGCAGGAATTTTGCCAGTTTTTTGTTTTCCGGCGTGCCGCTTTCAAATTCAATCCCGGCATAAATATCTTCGGTATTTTCGCGGAAGATAACAACATCTACTTCTTCGGGGTTTTTCAACGGGCTAGGCACGCCGTTATAATAGCGTACCGGACGCAAACACACATACAAATCCAGCACTTGGCGCAAGGTGACGTTCAAACTACGAAAACCTTCGCCCACAGGGGTCGTCAACGGGCCCTTGATGCCGACTTTAAAGTCGCGTAAAGCATCAAAGGTTTCTTCCGGCATGAAGTTACCATCATAAACCCCGGCTGCTTTTTCGCCGCAGTAGACTTCCATCCAACTGACTTTACGATTACCATGATACGCTTTTTCGATGGCGGCATCCCAGATGCGTTTGCTGGCGGTCATGATGTCGTAACCGATGCCATCCCCTTCAATAAACAGTAAAATTGGATTATCCGGCACATTCATTTTGCCATTGCTAAAAGAGATTTTTTCGCCGGTCTCCG
>JALHOR010000004.1:0-40155 GCA_022842885.1 Anaerolineae bacterium | reverse complement strand
CCCTGTGATTAGAGGATTGGACAAATCCACATGCGATTAATGAGCGCAAGAAATTATAACATAGGCATAAAGCGAGATTGTAGTGTGTCAGCGATTAGCGATGGGCGATTAGCGGTTAGCGGTCATTGGGTTGGTCAGGGCGCAATATATCGCGCCTCTACGAAAAATTTTAGGTTCATATCCAGATTGCGTAAAAAATGCGTCGTTGTAGTGGAGAGGCATGCCTCTCCACTACGGAAAATCACCTGTTTTGAACATAAACTTTTAACTTTTATCTTTCATCTTTTAACTCAGCACTCAGCACTTCGTACTCAGAACTCAATTCGTATCCTACTCTTTTGCCTACTTTTGCTCTGTTCCGCATGTAATGGCAATACCGCCGATAATGCGATTGCCACCCAACACAGTGTCGCCAGCACGGGCTTATTTGTGGCACAAGCCACGACGACCGTGCTGGCAGCCCGTTTAGAAACAACGCTGGATTATGTCTCCACACGGGTGAGTTTTGCTGCCACCCAAAGCCAATTCTTGAAAGCCACATTGGTACAAGCTGGCACACCGATTGACTATTTGGAGGCATATCAACGGAGCGTGTTTACGGGTGCGATTGTGCTGCCGACAGCAACCGCCCGTCCGCAAGCTACCGCAGGTTCGTTGCAGCAAATGACACAAATCGCGCTAACGCTGCCGACGGTGACACCTTTCGGTGTGACGCCCACCGGCACAGCCCCGCGCTTAGACAATATTGTGATGGCAACCAGCGTTGGCAATGATGATTGTGCGTTGGGGGCAGTTCTGCAATTTACCGCTGATGTGCCAGAAATTTATGTGGTCGCCACCGCCTATAACATTGCGCCCGGCACGCAACTTGCTTCGCGCTGGCGCATTGGGGATAATGAAAAAGTGTTTGATTTTACGCCCGATTTTGCGATTGATGGCAAATGCATCTGGTTCTTTGTTGACCAGACCGATTTTACGTTTGTGCCGGGTACTTGGTCAGTCGCGTTAGAAATCAATGGCACGCCCGCTGCACCCGCGACGCAATTTGTGATTCAATGAAACAATTATTCTGCCAGCGCCCCAAACATATTATTCAGCCAACCCTGACCGGGCAAATGGGGCGTTTCTTCGTCATCAAACCATAATTCTTTGATGCGACGCGAAATCGGTTTGACAACGGTATAGCCAGCGGCATCGCGCTCTACAATGCGGATTTCTTCGGGGGTGAAATAATCTAAAAATGTCGGGTTATGCGTCGTCAAAATCAATTGGCGTGGGTGCTGATTCGCCACAAACTCGCGCAGTTTTTCCACGAATTTTCGCAGCAAGCCGGGGTTGAGTGCCATGTCCGGTTCTTCTATCACCAGCAAACCGGGCATGTGCGCCAGCGGCACATGGCTTAAATCCGCAAACGGCATATCATCCCGATACGGCAGTTTAAACGGGCTTAAATCCATATCCAGCAAATACATGGCGGTTAGGATTGCCAGCAAGCGGCGCGTGCCAAAAGACACGGTTGGCATTTCGACAATGCGCTGATTTTTTTCATTCAGCTTGATTTTGGTCTGCTGAAAATGCGATTCAATTTCCAAGTCATACACATTGCCCAACAACCATTGCAAATCGCGGCTTAACCCGGCGAATAAATCAAAGCGGGTTTGCTGCATCAAATTCAAAATAAACGGCACATTGCGTCCGCTGCTGCTAATCAGATTCAGAATAAGGTTATCATTATCTTGAGTCTCTTTGAGGGGTGGCACAAAGCCTTCATCCAGCATTTGCCAGCGGCGAATTTCATACAGATGAGCATAATACCGCAGCACATCCCCGCGTTCATTGCCTGTGGCGTTTTGCCAGCGGCTTTCTAGGTTGCTTTCAAATGGCAGCGGCATCGCATCGTTGGCATAAATCAGTTGATTATTTTCTTCAATATGCGTGCTAAAAATCAGAGGAAATTCATCGCCGTTAATAAAATCAATTTGGTTGCAATAGCGAATTTGGCTGCTGCCATGATGCAGTTTGAACGTAAATTCTAATTCAACCAGCGTTTCTGGCACATGATGCGTGCGAATATGGCTGAATCCGCCGCGCTTCATGACGTTGCTCACCACGCCGCCACTGCCGTCAATATTGGCATCGCGCAAAAAATATAAGGCATCCAAAATATTCGTCTTGCCAGAGGCATTTACGCCGATGAAGACGTTGATGGGTTGCAAATTTTCGATGGTGACATCGCGCAAACTGCGCCAATTTTTGAAGCGTAATTGGGTCAACATAAGGTGCTAAAGCCGTTTCTGAGTGTCCTCGTTTAGACAATCATGGTCATGCAATTTTTTGAGTGCCGCTTGCAATGAAGGGCTGTGTTGATCGCCAGTGCCATCTAAGCCTTTTAGAATCTGTTCAATAATGGCGATTTTTTCATCAGTTAAATGCTTTCTACCAGTATCTTCCAACCATTTATTGAGAATTTTTGAGGGTCTAATTTCATTATCATAATTCTTAGGTTTTCGATTGAGGGCTTGTGCTAGTCCACTATCTGCCAGCAACCATGCTTCAAGTTCATCATAAGCAATAATAAAGATGACATCATCCCTATATTTTTTGCAGATGAGTGCTACTTTCTCGTAATCATTTCGTCCATGTGGGCGCGTTTGCAAATCTGCATCATGCAAAACCACAATACAATCGTGTTTTGATTTTCGGTTCTCCAAAGCTGTTATAATCAACTTCTCGACATTTTTCGCCAGCCAACTGATACCCCCTTTTTTAGGAGGCGGCGGATAAGGACGAATTTTTACATGTGGAAATTTCTGCTTGAATAGCAACTGCATCACAATAATATCTTTTGCGTGTTCTGCCATTAGATGAATCATTTGACTTAATCTGCCAATCCGCCTAAGACATTCATCAACCATATATCCCCAAGCGCCTGTGGATCTGCCTCATCCTCAAACCAAATTTCCTGTATTCGTTTAGAAATCGGCTTGACGGTGGTATAGCCATCGTCATCGCGTTCTACAATGCGGATTTCTTCCGGCTCAAAATAATTCAGGAAAATGGGGTTATGCGTCGTCAAAATTAGTTGGCGGGGATGTTCGCCATCCACAAACTCGCGGAATTTGCCCACCAAGCGCCGCAGCAAGCCGGGATTCAATGCCATATCCGGTTCTTCGATGACGACGAGACCGGGCATGTGTGCGAGTGGCAGATTCTCTAAGTCATCAAATTCTGTATCATTATTATAAGGCAGTGGAAGGGGACTTAAATCCATATCAAGCAAATACATCGCAGCTAACATAGCGATAAGACGACGAGTACCAAAGGAGACAGTTGGCATTTCAAATTTTTTTTCATGCAATCTGATTTTTGTTTCTTGAAAACTAGATTCAATTTCTATTTTACGAACATTTTCTAGTAGCTCCAGCAAATCCTGATTGAATTTACTGAACAAATCAAATCGTGTTCGGTGCATCAGGTTTAGAATAAAAGAAACATTGCGGGCATTAGGATCAATAGAATTAAGAGTGATATTTTCGCTATCTTGTATATCTTTTAGCGGGGGCAAAAAACCTTCGTGCAGCATTTGCCAGCGTTGGGTTTTATAAAAACGTGCATAATCACGAATTGCCCGTCCATAGTAGTCTTGCCACGTTCTTGTAAATGCACCACCTCTTGAAAAATTTTTAACAGGTAAACTAACTGGTTCGGGATTATAAAGACTTTTACCATCTTCTTTTAATAGATAACTAAAAAGTATTGGAAAATCATCGCCGTTAGCAAAGTGGATTTTATATTGCTCATAGATTTCAGCTATCTTATCATGAAGTTTAAAACTAACTGCGAGTTCAATTTCATTCTCGCCTGTA
This sequence comes from Anaerolineae bacterium, assembly GCA_022842885.1. Classification (GTDB taxonomy): domain Bacteria; phylum Chloroflexota; class Anaerolineae; order Aggregatilineales; family Phototrophicaceae; genus JALHOR01. The sequence continues at coordinate 36,289 of JALHOR010000004.1, read as the reverse complement.
TTGACTGTATGTAATTTCCTGAACCCACCCCATTGAGAAATGCCGCCTACTATCCCACCACCATTCTCGGTATTTGCATGGCGCAAAAAATATAAGGCATCCAAAATATTGGTCTTGCCAGAGGCATTCACGCCGATGAAGACATTGATAGGTTGCAAATTTTCGATGGTGACATCGCGCAAACTGCGCCAATTTTTGAAGCGTAATTGGGTCAACATAAGGTGCTAAAGCCGTTTCTTATCATCACTTACTTTAGATTGTACCAGCAAATGCGGCGCTAGGGGGAAATAAAAACGGCGCTCTTTGCTACTCATCAAAAATAACGTTTCCTGCGGCAATCTGACAAAAATGCAGTATAGTAGTCTAAAAAAGAGGTATCCATGCAACCCATAACTGCCATTGATCTACCCTTACGTACTGACCCAGATGGGACAATCCGAGTGGGCAAAACTCGTGTTACGCTCATTGTGGTGATTCAGGAATATTTAAATGGTTCAACGCCGGAAGAAATTACCCAAAATTTTGATGTTTTGAATCTTGCGGATATACACTATGTTATTGGGTATTATCTGAATAACCGCGATGAAGTGGATGCATATATCACAGAACGGCTTGAGAATGCGGAAAAGCGGCGTTTGGAGTGGGAAGCGAAACATCCATTACCAACGCTGAATAAAGCCGAAAGACAAGCTATTTTAGAGAAGCGGTTACGTCAGAATGCGGGTGGTGACGAGTGAAATTCTGGACAGATGAAAATTTTAACGGCTATATCTTGCGAGGGTTACTTGCGAGATTACCTGACTTGGACATCACTCGTGTGCAAGATACATCATTATATCAATCTGATGATGAAACCTTGCTAGAAGCAGCAGCGCAGGCAGGCGCTATTATCATTAGCCACGACAAAGACACTCTTATTGGATTTGCCTATAAACGCATTGAAGATGAATTGCCAATGCCTGGTTTAATTGAAATTACGCAAGGCACACCCATCGGTCTAGCCATAAATGATTTAGTTATGCTCATTGGCAGTAGTTTTCCAGCAGATTTTGAAAATCGTGTTTGGCATATTCCTCTCAATTGGTGAGCTAGTTCAGACATAAATCGTGGTTGTTGAAAGGGTTTGGCGGACCAAACCCCAAACAACGTTTTTTACATTATGCTTGTGGCAGCACAAACACGGCGGCGCTGAGTGCCGGAACGCTGAATGTGCCGGTTTCGGCATCAAAGGCGGCGGCTTTCATGGCTTCGTCTACGCCTTCTGCTAGAACGGGATGCAGCGCATATGCCGAGCCAGCAAAATCCGCATGAGCATATTCGATGCTGTCGGGTGTGCTGTTGAAAATGACCACGATGCCTGCATGTGCTGCATCTAAATCGTCGCCCACCGTATCGCTGATGGACATGACGATGATGCCCGGCATTTGCTTGAGACCGGTGTTATAGAACGACAAGCGTTCCATCACTTGTTCGCCCGTTTGCAAGCGGAACAACGGCGAGCTATAGCGCACGCGCAGCAACTCTTGGAACATCGCGGCACTCAATTGAATATCGTCCGATGTTGGTACAAGCGCCGGGTCGTTCAATAACGGGCGCATGGTTTCCCATTCGGCACTGTTATCGCTGGCAGGCGGCAAACCCACGCCAAAATTGTTCGTCTGATAGGTGAAATCGAGCCGATTAAACCAATCGCCAGAATTATAGCTGTTGCGGTCTAACGATTTTGAGCGCAGTAGGTCAGTTCCGGCTTGGAAGAACGGAATGCCTTGGGCATACATCACATAACTTTGCCCCAAAACCTGCATCCGAATCCGGTCAGCCATCGTCGTATCACGCGGCGCTTTGTAGGCATTATTGTCATACAACGATTCATTATCGTGCTTATCGTTGTAGATAATATTTTCCTGCGGGTCGAGCGTGTAGCCTGCCGGACTGCCATTGTAATCAATCTCAGCACCGGTGACTTTTGCGCCGCTGCCATCGGTAAAACTGTAATCGCGCAGATTGCCCGCCAACCCGATAATGGTATGGTCGGTCAACAGCAGCAACCGCGCTAATTCAGTGCTACGTTCATCCAGACCGTTGGGGTTGCTGTATAAGCCGTTGGATAATCCTTGCAGCAGACGATCTCCAAATGGATTGCCACCGCGCACAGCATCCCGATGGCGGTCATTAAACACGCCGATGCCTGTGCCAGCGATGTTCAGTTGCGATGCCTGAATGCCGCGTGCATTATCGGCGACTTCACCAAAATTCCAACCTTCGCCGTAGACATAAATGGCTTTGCCATCCACGCCATCTTTTTCAACCGTCAATTCGTCCAATGCTGCACGCACCGCCAGCATATCTGGCAGCATGTGGTGTCCCATCAGGTCGAAGCGGAAGCCATCAATTTTGTATTGCGTGGCATAAAACACGACTGAATCCACCATTAGGCGGCGCATCATATGATGTTCGGTCGCGGTGTTATCGCAGCAGGTACTCCGGGCGACCACGCCACGATCATCCAGACGATGATAGTACCCCGGCACGATTCTATCCAAGACTGACCGATCGTTCTGACCGCTGGAATTGGTATGGTTGTAAACCACATCCTGCACCACGCGCAGCCCCATAGTATTAATCGCCATCACCATCTGGCGATATTCGATGATACGCTGGAAACCATCGGGGTCGGTGCTGTAACTGCCTTCCGGCGTGTTGTAATGATACGGGTCATACCCCCAATTGAAGCCATCGCGGTCACGAATATTATTAATTTCGGCTTGCGGTATTTCACTATCCGGCGGCAAGCCTTCAAATGCAGCATAATCCACATCGAACCAACGGCGGCGATTCTCGTTAATCGTCGCAATATCAAACGATGGTAGCAAATGTAAATGCGATAACCCGGCATCAGCCAACGCCGTCAAATGCTTGACTCCGGCGCTTTCGGGCAGCGTAAATGCCAAGTATGTCCCGCGCAGGTCTTCCGGCACATCGGCGGCAAAGGCGCTAAAATCGCGGATATGTAGTTCATAAATGGTGATGTCTTCCGGCGCATTAAGTTCTGGTTTTCCCAACGTATCCCAGCCTTCGGGTTTCAACGTAACATCGCTCAGATTCACAATTTGGCTGCGCTGGCTGTTGACCGATAGACTCATCGAATAGGGGTCGGTCACTTCGTTGAGGACAATTTGCTGCACGGATGGTGCAAATACTTCGACTTCAAATAAGTAAAACTTATTTTTCCAACTGGGCAAGCCGATAATACGCCATGTTCCCGATGTGGCATTGTTCACCATCGGCAGGCGCTGCGGGTCAGTGCCGGGGGCGCTGTCATCAAACAGCAGCAGATTCACAGCGCGGGCTGTCGGCGCCCAAACGGTAATCGCCGGAATGCCGTTGGCATCGAACACCACGCCTAAATCGCCATCATACGTATAAAGCGCGTCCAACACGCCCGGAATTTGCACACCCGCCAAATCAACGGCGGTATCGCTGCTGTTGTAGGCGGCGATGGCAAACTGCCCTTTGAGGATGTCTGGCACTTTCGCCATATCGTCGGCGCTGATAGTGAATGCAGCAAAATCGGCAAGGTGCGGGAATTTTGCCTTCACATCGTCCGATAAGCCTGCGTCATTCATGGTCAGATTTAATGCCTCAAAATTGCCTTGCAAGCCAAACACGCTCACACTTAGGCTGGCATCGGCGCTGTAAAGCAAGCGATAGCTCAACGCGGCATCGGGTTCAACATTCCATGCCAGTGTATCTGCCGAAACCCAATATGCCCGTTGTTCGCGCAGGTTCGCGCCAGAGAGTGCCGCGCCGCCCGCCACGACTACCATTGCATCCAAATTCGAGTCGTACACAAACGAGACATTTGTGCCATCGGTTGGCACATTGAAAGAAAAGGCTGCCACGTCGGTCAATTCACCATTAATTGCTACTTGTGATTCATAATCGCCAGCGGGAATCGCTGTCGTGCTGAAACTATAGACCCCATCGCCATCAATATCCTGCATCCACGAAATCATGCAAGTGGCGAGATTATCGGCTTCGCAGCCAATTTCATCTTGATACGTTCCCGGCGCAGTGACAATTTGCTGGCGCACGGTATCGGCAATCCACTTGGTTTTGTGGTCATAATAAAAGGTGATGCTGCTATCTTCGGCAACCGTCAGCCCAATATTGGCACCGCCGGGGTCGGCAGTACCGCCATAATTTTCTGCCCAACTGCCGTTAATGGCGACTTTGTATTCATAGCTGCCTGCTGGTACATCAAATGTGCGTGACCAGACATCATAAGCAGCGTTATAGTCTAAGAAAGTGGCTTCACATTCGGGCTGCCAATCGCCGGGGCAACCTAATTTCGATTGAATTGTGCCGGGGATATTAACGATTTCGGGAATTTCGGCAGCCGGAGGCGCTTGTTCGGCGCTACCACCGCCTGCATTTATGGTGTCGGTAACGATGCCTGTTTTGTGGTCATAGGTGAACGTCACACTGGTATCTGCTTCCAAAACCAGCGCGATATTGTCGCCATCTTTCACACCGTCTGCGCCATAATTATCCGTCCAACTGCCATTCAGCGCGACTTTATATTCATAACTGCCTGCCGGAATAGCAAACGTGCCTTCCCAGACATCGGTTTCGGCGTTATAGGTCAGGGCTGTTTTGTCGCATTCGGGTTGCCAATCACCGGGGCAGCCCACTTTCGATTGCAGCGAACCGGGAATTGTGACCATTTCCGGCGCGGGGAGACCTTGGGGATTATCTTGTGCGACAACCGTCACACTGAGTAACACGACGAGTATCCATAACAAAGTGCGCTTCAAAAAAGATGTTTTCATCAAGGCGCTACTCCTTATCAACAATGTTTATTCGCCTAGACTGTAACGCAATGTGTTAGAATTTGCTATAGTGATGGGTGAATTTTTTTGTGGCAGCAGCGCATAAAACCGAATACAATGGAACGTAAGCGGCATCTAATGGGCTGCACCAACAGGCAGCAAAAATAGTCCCTTAGTTTATGACGAATTGAGATGTTCTATGCTCTACGATATTACCCGTACCCTCACACCAGCAACTGCCACTTGGCCCGGCGATACACCCTATACCGTGCAAGCGGTCTTAAACATTGCCGATAACAATGCCGTCAACTTAACGGCACTGCATTTTAGCCCGCATGTCGGCACCCATGCTGATGCTTATTATCATTATGATGAAGAAGGCACGCATCCAGCAGCGATGCCCTTAGCGGCATATATTGGGCGGGCGCGGGTGGTGACGGTCATTAAGCGCAGTGGGGCATTGAGCCTAAACGATTTTGCGGGTGTCGAATTAGAAGGCGGGGAACGCTTATTGATTCACAGTCACGTTAGTGATTTGCCGGATGAACAATGGGCAGATGAATTTCCACATTTGAGTGTCGAACTCATTAAATATTTGGCAATGCTGAATTATCGTTTGGTTGGGCTAGATTCGCCGTCTGTAGATGCTTTCGATAGCAAAGAATTACCCTGCCATCATGCCTTGCGGCAAAATGGCTTGGTGAATTTAGAAAATGTCGCCTTGCGCGGTGTGCCAGATGGCGATTATGAACTCATCGCCTTGCCGCTAAAACTGGATGCGGCGTGTGGTTCACCCGTGCGGGCAATTTTACGAACTTTATAAAAATGCGGGACAACCCGAAAAGTCGTCCCAACATCTATCATCCACACGGATAATCGGATTGGGCAAACGATTCGGCGCTCTTTTGCAAATCAGCTTGATAAGTGACAAAAACATCGCTTGGGGCGCTGGCAATGACCACATACATGCCAGCAACTCCGATGTAGCCGCTTGTGTCTGCCTGTTCAAATGCCACCACCGGGTATTTTAGCGGACAAGCCGATTGCGCGGCGGCAGTCGTTAAACTTTCTTGTGCTGCGGCGTCTAATTGATATAGGTCTACCAGTGCCGGAATCCATTCTTTGGCAGCGACCCAATCTTCATCTTTGCCAATCACAGCAGGCAGTTCAAAAATCTCGATGGTTGGTGCAGTGTCGTCAACAGCATCTTCTGGTTGGATTCTGATGAGGTTATCATCCGTAAAGTGTTCAACCCACCCTTCAGGATAGCCCATGTAAATACCATAGCCCGGATAAAAGCCATTCGATACCAAAGTCAAAAAGACGGTGTTCAGCAATTCAGGATGGGCATAAAACGGATAGGTCATCGTGTAGCCAAGCATCGCCTCATACACGGCTTTATTCTGCTCATAATCGTCTGCCGAAGTCAGAAGTTGAATAAACGTGTTCTCGCTTTCTTCAATCAAACTCAAGAGTTGAAAACGGGTTCTTTCCAGCCAAGCGTGATTTTGATTGCCCTGATAAGTCTCTATTTCGAGCAGTTCCAGCATGACTTGGCGTGCTTGCCACCAGCTAAATTCGCTGCTGGCAGTGAATACCACCAGCATGGGCAGCGTTGGTTGCCCGGCGATATAAGCGCGAAGGGTTGTTTCGTTCACATTTTCGGGCGCAAAAGCATGAATCACGACAGGTTCGCTATCAAACACTGGGTTATTTATCGTGAAGGTGCTTAACTGCCAGCTTGCCGGAGTCCCCACACGCATATCGTCAAATTGGGTGAATTTTTCCAGCAAGGCAGTATCTTCGCGCAGCAGTTCGCGGGTGCTGCATCCCCAATAATGCAGCGGGTCAACATGCTCATTCAAATCCACATCCAACGGGACAGGTTGTGCGCCCGGTGCTGCTACAAACGACGGATCCAGCGTCATTTGTTCCGGCGAAAGCTGCGCCCGTAACCGTGTGAGATATTTAAAACGTGTCATCAAATCTAAGAGCAGCGGGTCGTCCACAGGATTACCTGCGCCGTTGCCCTGCGTCTGCATCAATTGGAAACTATTGGTTGGCGCGGCAAATTCGGTGATGAAGGCTTTGCCATCAAATTGGTCTTGAAAACGGTTGCGTGCCAAGAGGTAATCGCCGCCGGGGTCAGCGAAGCTAAACACATTGGTAATCTCCGGTGGCGCACGAAATTGGCGAAAATCCACGCGGGGATGAGCATAATTTTCCGGGACATACTGCGTATCGCCAAAAATCCACACCAACACGGGCATGTCTTGCAGCGCCGCCACCGAGGTTAATATCAGCGGGATAGCGGCTTTTTCGGCTTTATAGGTCATGACAACGGGTTGAATATCGCCCACTTCGGCATCTTGGCTGAGTTTCATCGCCAGAAACACCATGCCCAACCGTACATAATGTTCTATCGCCGGAATTATAGTGTCTTGAACGTTGTAGCCATTGCTGCGTAGCCAGCGCACAATCAAAATAGGGTCATTTTCATCGAGAATGGCATAATCATACGGACCCACATTGCCGATAATCACATCCATACCACCGCCACCGCCGCCAAACCCGCCGCTAGAATAAATAATGCCTTCGCAGGGATTCGGCGGCACAGTGAAAGTTTTTTCGGTGGCTTGCTGCAACAAATCGAGCGTTTCCGTTTCGGCAACATCCACCTGTGGCACGGAGGGCAGCGGCACAAGCCAGCTAAATTCTGCGGCAGTGCCAGAATAGGCGATACCTGTGATAGCGGTAATCGTGCCATCGCCATTGATAGTGAAAATGATGCGTTCACCACTTTGGTCTACAGGAACATTCGTACAGAAAAAGCCACCGCAGGCAGTGGCAAGCGTCGTCAACAGCAGCGGCAATATGAACAACAGCAAGCGGACACAATAACGCCTGTAACGTAACATAATAATTCCCCCTCACTCGTTTGCTGATATAATCATTCTGGCACAAACTGCCGTTGGGCAACAGACGCTTATTCGCCGATTTCCTGATGATTGTAAACTCCATGCAAACTATTCTTGTTTCTCCGCAATCTGACGCGCTGAATAATACTGGATTAACTGCGGCGGATGTGCAAGCACGCATCCAACGCGGCGAAACCAACCAATTTCAGGCGCGGGTTAATCGCACCTATTCTGAAATTGTTTTAGAAAATGTTTTTAATTTATTTAATATCATCTTATTTGCGCTGTTGATTGTGGTGGTTGCCCTCGGCGATTATTCGACGGCGATTTTTGCTGGATTCAGCGTCGTGACCAATACTTTTTTGGGCATGTTCCAAGAGATTAATGCCAAACGCAAACTTGACCAATTGGCGATGCTGTCCGAACAGCAGGTGCGCGTCCGGCGCGATAACCGCGTTCTCATGATTTCCATGCGCGAAGTGGTCAAAGATGATGTTTTGCTGATTGAACCGGGCGATAAATTGGTCGTGGATGGCGTTGTCGTTCAGACGGATGCTATGGAGATGGACGAATCGCTTCTGACAGGCGAAAGTGATGCCATCTTCAAACAGCCGGGCGACGAAGTATTTTCCGGCTCATTTTGCATCGCGGGTGCCGGTATCATGCGAGCGACCCGCGTGGGCAAAGACAGCAATATCAATAAACTCTCGGAGATTGCCCGCGCTTATAAACGCATTCGCACGCCAACCCAAGTCAAAATTGATATTCTGGTCGAACTAGCGATTGTGGTCATGTTGGTGTGTGTGCCGATGCTGTTCATGACTGCGTATCTGCAAAATCTGGAACTGCTGCAAGCCATGCGGAATGCGGTTGTCTTTGTCACCAGTTTGGTTCCGCAGGGGTTGGTACTGGTCGCCATTTTATCGCTGACGATTGGCGCGATTCGGATTAGCCGCCATCAAACGCTGATTCAAAAAGTGAATGCGGTGGAATCGTTGGCGAATTGTACGATATTGTGCTTCGATAAAACCGGGACGTTGACCAAAAATCAACTGGCGGTGCAGCAAATTATTATCCTAAATCATGATGACCAAGCCAATGTGCTGCGCGATTTGGATGTGTATCTTAAGAATTTGGCACATCATAACCGCACTGCCGCCGCCGTGACCGACTATGTGCAGCAGCACCTTACGCAGCCGCACAACACGAAAAAAATACGGGAAATTCCCTTCACATCCGGGCGCAAATGGGGCGCAGTGGTTTTGCCTGATAAGACGCTGATTATGGGTGCGCCGGAACGCCTGCTGCCCGCGACCCAAACCGAAGAGTCGGTCGCCCATCGCGCTGATGAACTCTCCAAACAAGGGCTGCGCGTGTTGGCATTTGCCAGCATGTCCACCGAACCCGATGCCCATGTTCATGATGTTGGCAGCAAGACCAATCCGATTGCGCTTATCGTGTTGAGCGACCAAGTGCGTGAGGATATTCAGCAGACATTAGAAGCGTTCCGGCAGGAAAACATTGGGCTAAAAGTCATTTCTGGTGACAGCCTAGAAACTGTGCAAGCCATCGCTACGCAATCGGGCATGGTCATTACCAGTGCCTACACTGGCACCCAATTGGAGGCGATGCCCGACGCCGAATTGGAAGGTATTGTTCAGCAAGCGAATGTTTTTGCCCGCATCGAACCCGAAACAAAACGCCGCATCATCAAGGCGCTGCAAACCCACAAGCAATATGTGGCGATGGTCGGTGATGGCGTGAATGATGTACCGGCGCTTAAGCAAGCGAATCTAGCCATTGTGATGAATGATGGCACGCAAATCAGCAAGGATGTTGCCGATATTGTGCTGCTGAACAATGCCATGTCTACGCTACCGCTAGCATTCAAAGAAGGCAAAGAAATCACCCAGACGATTTTCGGTACGATGAAGATGTTCCTCATCAAAAATTTTTATAGCATTTTGCTGTTTATCTTCATCGCGTTTATGTCGCTGCCCTTCCCGATTACCCCCGTACAAATCAGTTGGGCAACGTTTGGCACGGTCAATGTGCCAGCAACGTTAATTGCCTTTGGCATTGTGCGCCCTGAATGGATGATACGTTTCCGGCGCGATGTGCTGGATTATATCCTGACAGGTGGGTTTATCGGCTCGGTGCTGTTGGCAGTGTTGTACTGTGTGACGTATCTCGGTACTGATAGAGATATTGTGGCGACGCGCAGTGCGGTGACGTTGTTCATGGCATTTTACGGCTCGTATGTGGTGTGCAGCATTCAGGGCGTCAATTTTTATCAGCCCAACACTTTTGTGCAGCATTGGCGCATAGTGTTGATGATGACGGTGTTATCTATCCTCACGATATTGGCATTGTATATCGTGCCGGGCATCTTTGAATTTCGCATTATGACGTGGGAACAGCATTGGTGGGTGATGGTTCTGATTACGGCGCTGTTTTTGCTCTCCATCATTTTGCTGGCGCACGGCATGAAATATCGTTATCTGCTGCGGCGCATGTGGCACATATTTCAAGAAGATGAGGATTAAGAGCGTGTTTCCCAAATGTAATCATTCGTTATTTTATTATATTTGAATTGTCAATACGCTTTTAGCTTTCAGCGGTCAGCTATCAGCTTTTCTTTTGGCTTATTTCTCAGTGAAACCTTTGTGGTCTCTGTGTCTCTGTGGTTTAAAATTGCAGTACATTACAAATCTAAAACAGTCTCTAAGCACCGATTTTTGAACCACACGGCTCACCGCGAACTGTGTGGTTCAAAAACATCAAGATTGCATATTAATCTTCCAGCACTTCGTCTGCCGCTTCGATGATGGCTTTGGCGGTTAGCCCATATTCAGCATAAATGCGTTCATACGGGGCAGATGCACCAAATTGGTCAACACCAATGGTGATGCCATAGCCGCCCACGTATTTTTGCCAGCCCGTCGTCACGCCTGCTTCAATACTCACGCGAGCCGCTACATCTTCCGGCAAAACACTCTGTTGATAGCCTTCTGATTGTTCATCGAACAATTCCCAACATGGCATGGAGACCAAGCGCACTTTGACGCCCGCTTCGTCCAACGCAGCGAAGGCTTCTAGGGCAATCGAAACTTCGCTGCCAGCCGCCAACAAAATGAGTTCGGGTTTGCCTTTTTTGATTTTTTTGGATTCTGCCAGAATATAAGCGCCGCGGGCTACACCTTCAAAAATGCCTTCGGTATTATCGCCTGCCAGCACGGGTAAATCTTGCCGTGATAGGATAATGGTTGCCGGGTGTGGCAGCGTCATGATGGTTTTCCAAGCGGCGGTTGTTTCTATGGCATCTGCCGGACGAAAGACGTACAAATTGGGAATGAGGCGCAAACTCATGACATGTTCCACAGGCTGATGTGTAGGACCGTCTTCGCCTAAACCGATGCTGTCATGGGTAAAAATATACACGGCGGGAATATCCATCAACGCGCCTAACCGAATTGCCCCGCGCATATAATCGCTGAATTGCAAGAAGGTGGCGCTGTACGGTTTGACGATGCCGCCGTGCAATGCCAAGCCATTGGTAATCGCGCCCATCGCATGTTCACGCACGCCGAAGCGCAGGTTACGGGCTGCTGATTTTCCTTGTGCTGTGTGGTCGGCATTTTTGATGAGCGTGCGCGTGCTGCCCGCTAAATCAGCATCGCCGCCGATCATCGTGGGGATATGCTTGGCAATCGCGTTTAGGGCATCCCCCCCGGCAACGCGAGTAGCGACTTTCTTAGCTGGGTCATATACGGGCAGATCTTTATCCCAACCAGCGGGTAAATTGCCACTGAAAACCACGTCCCATTCTTTCGCTAAATCGGGATAGGCGGCTTTCCACGCGGATAATGTGTCGTTCCATGCCGCTTCTTGCTGCTTGCCGCGCTCTAATGCTTCGCGGAAATGTTCCAGCGATTTGCCGGGGATAACAAATTTTTCGTCGGGATTCCAGCCAAACGCCTGTTTGGTGAGTTTGACTTCATCTTCTCCTAATGGTGAACCATGCGCTTTGCTGCTGCCCGCTTTATTCGGGCTGCCAAACCCGATAATCGTGCGAATCGCAATCATAGAGGGTTTATCCGTGACTGACTTCGCTTCTTGGATAGCAGCATCTATAGCGGCAGTATCGTTGCCATCAGCGACCGATAACGTATGCCAACCTTGTGCTTGGAAGCGGGTAGATATGTCTTCGGTGAAGGTTAAACTGGCTTTATCATCCAAGGTGACTTGATTATCGTCATACAGAAAAATTAATTTGCCGAGTCCCCAATGCCCTGCCAGCGCACACGCTTCGATAAAAACGCCTTCCATCATGTCGCCATCGCTGACCAAGGCATAAGTGTAATGGTCAATGACAGTATGCCCGTCGCGGTTGAAGTGTGCCGCTAAAAATGCCTCAGCCAATGCCATGCCGACGGCGGTTGCGCCACCTTGCCCCAAGGGTCCCGTGGTGGTTTCCACGCCGGGCGTATGCCGATATTCGGGATGTCCGGGTGTTTTGCTGCCCCACTGCCGGAAATTTTTGAGTTCATCCAGCGAGACATCGTAGCCCGTCAGGTGCAGCAGCGCGTACAATAACATGCTGCCATGTCCGGCACTCAACACAAAGCGGTCACGGTTAATCCATTTAGGATTTGCCGGATGATGCCGCAGATGGTTTGTCCAGAGCGTATATGCCATTGCCGCCGCGCCCATCGGCAAGCCGGGATGCCCGCTATTTGCCTTTTGGACGGCATCCATCGCCAACACGCGAATCGTGTTGATGGCGAGGGTTTGTAAATCAGTGGTTGTAGGTGTCGTTGTCAAGAGTTTTCCCCCTTGTTTCAGGTTGGTCAAAGCCGTTGGCATTATAACATGTGGAGGAGGTGAAGCGCGTTACAATTTCACGATTTTAGAGAGGAAGAGATAGCTACGGGACAACGCAAAAATCCCCTAAACGGGGATATTGATTGATGGACCTGAAGAGATTCGAACTCATGACCTCGTCAGTGCGATTGACGCGCTCTCCCAACTGAGCTACAGGCCCGCATGGGGCGTTATTGTAGGGGATAATGCGGCGCACTGTCAAGACTCATGCCAATGCGCCGGCACTATCAGCATTGTTATGGGACTAGCACTGGCACGCGGTTGGCATCAAACCCGGCTGGAAAAGTAACATACGACCCACTGACCCACCCGCGCTGAACACCATCGCTCACGTACCACCAGCTATTGCTACTGTTGCGTCCTAAAATCGTAGCGAAGGCGCTGGCTGCAATTAACCCGGTGCGGGTGCTTCGGACGGAGGCTTGGCTGCGTAGCACCAGATTCGCTGTTGCTTGCAGCGCGAAACCTGTATCCACAGGTGGCACTGCAAACCCAGATATATCCCCTGCGCTGACAGGCGGCAAGCCTACAATCGGCAGTGTTTGGGCTGGCACAATCGCGGGCGGCGAATAGGGATTGAGGATAACACCTGTTGAACCACTGGGGACAACACTGGCAACTGCCGAAATGCGAACATATTGTCCAGATACCCACCCCACTAAATTGGCAACACGAATTTGCCACCAACTTTGGTCGCCATTCGTGCCAATCACAGAATAATATTCGCCAAAACTGACTTTGGCGATAATTGGGCTGGTGGCGGAAGGCTGTTCGCGCACATTCAAACGCGAGGCGCGTACCCATGCCGTGCCATTGTAGGCGCTACTGCCACTTAAACCGGGCGATGTTGCCGGATTAAATGCCGCAAACGATGTTGCCGGACTTGTTCCGGCGGGTGCTGGTGATACGGTATACCGTAATAAAGCATTGCCACCGGTCTCGAAATATTCAATCATCACTGTGGTCGCACCGAAAACTTGCACATTTGCCCGATGCGTTGATGTGCCATCTTGCTCATACCAGTGGTCAATCACACGCTGATTGTTGACCGTCACGCGCACACCATCATCAGCACTCACATCAAAATGATAGATGCCAGATGTCAGATTTTCGGTAGCCGTAAACCGTGCCGAAAAGCCATCCACCGGCAGCGTCGCTGCTGGTGAGCCGCTGCCCCAATTAATAGACGGTGAATTGACCGTTGTGGTGAAGATGGGTGCGCCACTCAGGCTGATGTTGTTATAAAACGCGGCTGACCAATTTGTTGTGGTCGTGCCACCCGTAATAACACCCGGTATGGTGGTGGGTGTGGCAGTCGGAGTTGTCACTATCGTGGCGGTCGCGGTTGGCAGCGAAGCAGCATTTGCCCAATTCAAAAATACCAAGGCATTGCCCGTCGTTTCGATATAATCCAGCCGAACTATAACATTGCCTGTCGCCAACGTGGTATCCACCGCCACTTGCTGCCCAGCGGCTGAGAAAGTATCAATCAATGGCGTCGCACTGTTATTTAGGTATAAACGCGCCCCATCATCTGCCTGCACGACAAACCGATAGGTGCCTGCCACAAATGGCACTGTGGCAGTATAACGGGCACTGAAATTATCCGTATTGACGATACCAGGTTGTGGCGAAGATGCCGCCCAATTTTCACTAATGCTGGTATCTTGGATCGTCAAGACAGGCGTAGTGAAAGTCGTGTTATTAAAAAATTGCACTGTCCAAGTGGCAGTTTGCGCTTCTGCGGCGGGCAACAACAGCCCACTTAGCAGTACCAACATCACTAACGCACTTGCCATCCATAGAAAACGTCGCACAAGGATTTGCCTTTCGTACTCCCGTTTGTAGGCACTACCGTATTCAAGCGGCAAAGGTTACGCCCAATATTACCCTGTTGCCTAGCCCTTTGCCACAACAAAGAGACGTTTTTCACCCGCTTTTTGTGCCATATTCAATATGCAGTTTCTATGCGTGATGCCTACATGATTTTAGAAATCGGATTTACAGTTTTGCTAACAAGGGACGACAAAAGTAGATGTTTAAAGGCGGAGTTGTGTTTGTAATATATTGTAATTTTAAAATTTCACAGCCATTGGAAACATAGAAGTTTGTGGCGATAGAACAAAAAAGAAATGCCAATAGCTGCAAGCCAATCCCTCTACAGATACCGTTCCGGCATGGGTTCTTCTTCATGCTTATAGATTTGAAAGCCGCGCTTACAATAATTGCTCAACGCTTGGGGTGCATCCAAATTACACGTATGCAACCACACCCGTTCTGCGCCCATTTGCCATGCTTTTTCGATACCAACACTCAAGAGATGTTTGCCCAAACCCATGCCCTGATAGTCTTCGCGTAGCCCAAAATAGGCAATCTCAACGGAATCACCTTCTTTGACTAATTCAACATAGCCAGCCGGTGCGCCACCAACGTATAACACATAGACATTGGCATTGCTGAGGGCAGCGTGTAATTCTTCGCGGGACATCAGCAAGCGGTCACGCCATGCCCAATTTTCACCGACGGCACGATACAAATACAAATAATAATGCAAATCGAGCGTCTGCATTTTTTCAACACGCACAGTATCCAAATCGCTGAAACCGGGAATAAATTGCTGTGGGGAGGTCATTTCCAGATAGGTGGTGATAAGGGTTCTGGGGGTGGGTTCAGCCGTGCCAATCATTGAAGGCATCCTGTGGTGCGAGTAGAATAAAGCATAAGACTGATTACAGGATATAAAGAAATATCGCACGACTATATAGCACAGTCTACTAGCAATTGATATGATTTTTTGGTGATTTTGCATAAAAAATGTCTAATCTTCTCGTAGAGAAATCGTCAACCGAGTGAAAGATGTAGCCCAATGGTCTTGCAAACCCACTTGATTTCACTGGAAGAATTTGAAGAGATGGTCGCTGCTGCCGATACCAGCCTTAATTTGGAATGGATTGATGGAAAGGTATTTGAACACATGCCGTCTAATTCTAAATCATCAGTATGTGGGATGTTGATTGGCGGTTTTGTTGTAACATTTGTTTATGCCAATAATTTAGGGCGGGTGACGGGTGCTGATGGTGGGTATGTGGTGGATACAGCGCGGCTTGTGCCGGATGTGGCATTTATTTCCAATAAGCGCCAACCGGATGACCCTGAAGAAACTTATAATCCCCTGATGCCCGATTTTGCAGTAGAAGTGGTATCGCCATCAGATTTAGAAAAACCCGCAGAACGAATTATGGCAAAACTCCAAAAATATCAGGAAGCGAAAATTCCATTATTGTGGATGGTATTCCCAGAACGGCAAGAGATTGAAGTGTATGTAGATGGGCAGCTTGTGAAAACCGCTGGCATAGACGATACGCTAGACGGCGGTGCAGTATTGCCGGGGTTTACACTGCCGCTAAAAAATATTTTTCGTTAAGTTTTTTTGCAAAAGTATCAAAAAATAATGATGACAATTTGAAAGGTCTACGATGGATTTCCAACTGACAGAAGAACATATTCAAGCGCAAAAGATGGTGCGTGATTTTACCCATAAAGAAGTCATGCCCGTGATTGGCGAATGGGATAGAAAACAACAGATGAATCCCGCCTTTTTGCCGCGTATGGCAGAACTCGGCATTCTGGGCATTAGTATTCCGGTGCGTTATGGCGGGCAAGGCTTCGATTACATCACATTGGGCTTAGTGTGCGAAGAATTAGAACGCGCCGATACCCATTTGCGCGTGGTGATGAGTGTGCATCATGGGCTAAATAGCCAAGCACTATTGCAATGGGGAACAGAAGACCAAAAACAACGCTTTCTGGTGCCGCAAGCTCGCGGCGAAAAATATGCGGCGTTCTGTTTGACCGAACCGGGTGCGGGCAGCGATGTGGTCAATATGATTAGCACGGCAAAACGCACGGGCGATAGTTACATCCTCAATGGCGAAAAAATGTGGATTAGTCTGGCTACTAAGGCACATCATTTTCTCGTTGTCGCCAAGACTGACCCCGATAAAGCCCATCAGGGCATGACGGCGTTCATTGTCACTTCGGATATGCCCGGCGTTATCACGGGCGATATTCATGGCAAATTGGGCGTGCGGGCTGGCTCTACGGGTTGGGTGAAAATGGAAGATGTGGAAGTGCCAATGGCAAATCGTCTAGGTGAAGAAGGCGAAGGCTTTAAGATTGCCATGTCCTGTTTGGATAACGGGCGCTACACCGTCGGCGCGGGAGCAACCGGATTAATCCGTGCCTGTCTGGAAGAAAGTGTCAAATATGCTCATTCACGCAGCACCTTTGGCAAGCCGATTGGCGAACATCAACTGATTAAACAAAAAATCGCTTATATGCGTTTGTGGTTCGATACTGCCAAATTGCTCATGCATCGCGTCGGTTGGATGAAAAACCAAGGTATCCGCAACACCCGCGAAACCGGGCAGTTCAAATGGTATGCCACTGACCAAAGCGTGCAAGCCGCCTTAGAAGCCGTGCAGATTCATGGCGCGTATGGCTTCAGCGATGAATACCCGGTGGAGCGTTATTTACGCAATAGCAAAGGCGCGGTCATTTACGAAGGCACCAGCGAAATTCATCAGGTGATGCAAGCCGATTACGAGATGGGCTATCGTGAAGACAAACCGCTGCGCTGCGAAATGCCCGCCTACGATGACTCGTGGTTGGCAGAACCGGAATTGATGGTGGGTGGATTAAGGCTTTAGCTCTGATATATGGGGCAGCAATGCCCCTTTATAGGTCACAATCATGCCTGTTTTAGATACATGCCAGCCACAAATTATTCGGGCTTTGGAAAAAGAGAATTGGAAAGTTAGCACATCGCCTTTCCTGATTCCATTACCATCGCGGCGCAGTCGTTTGATTGCTGATATTAAAGCATCTCGTGGTGATGAGGACATTATTGTTGCAGAAGTCAAATGTTTTGAGCGCAATATTCCTGATGAACTTTATACAGCTATTGGGCAATATTTAATTTATCGAGATTTGATAAACAAGATGGAGGTAATTCGCCCTTTATATTTGGCAATACCCACAACTGCTTATGAAGGCATTTTTCAAGAAATGGCAATGGGTGTTATTGTAACAAATCAAATTAAACTCATCGTTGTTAATTTAGAGCTTGAGGAAATCACATTATGGATCCAATAAATGTTTTACCCATAACGACCGAAGAACTCAAACATATCGTAAAACATGAAGTCTTGGGTTATGAAGCCATCAGTGATTTAGACACAGTTTATGCTGTGTTGGACGATGAAAATCAGAAATATGCAGTAATGATTATCCCCGCTAAACAACAGGAACGCCCCGCCTGGGCATTTGTTCTGGCACGGGTGATTGGCGATATTGTGGTAATTGATGAGGATGGACCCGCTGATAAACCTTTACATCAAGCATTAATGAAAAATGCGGGTATCCCACGCGAAAAAATTGTATTGGCATATAAAAATGAATCTATCCCAACACAAGAATGCTAATGCTCAACTACGATATTGTATTCATCATTGCCTGCAATGCTGGACAAATTTGGGAGTGCTGAATATCTCACCAATCTCCAAAACATCCCTCTTGACACAAAAACGCTTTATCGTAAAATTACGATATGGAAACGAAACAACTGACCCGAACTTATGATTTAACCCAAGACGAAGAACGCTTGATGCACATGATGAAAGCGTTGGGGCATCCTGCACGCCTGCAAATCATGCGCTATCTGAGCGAAAATCCGCAGTGCATCACGGGTGATATTGTGGATGTATTGCCTTTGGCGCAAGCCACCGTCTCGCAACATCTAAAAGTGCTGCGCGATGCAGGTTTAATTTGTGGCACGATTGACGGACCCGCTGTGTGCTATTGCGTAGATTGCGGAAATATCGCTTGGTTTAAAGAACAAGTCGGTAGGCTGTTTTAATACAGGCTCTTTTTTTGCCCAAGTCTATCGTAAAAATACGATAAAACACGGCATCGTGCCTGATTGTTTTTTGTTTGCTAAATCGTAAAATCACGATATGAGGGGAGAACACCATGAATTTACAATCGTTGCCTGTGGCAGTGATAGGCGCTGGACCCGTTGGCTTGGCGGCAGCGGCACACTTGTTAGAACGCGGCGAAACACCCATCGTCTTTGAAAAAGGTAGTGCTATCGGCGCAAATATCCGCGATTGGCAGCATGTTCGCATGTTTTCGCCTTGGGAATTTACCGTAGATACTGCCTCCGTGCGTTTATTGGTCGCCCATGGCTGGCAAATGCCCCAAGCGGATTTATTGCCAACAGGCGGCGATTTGGTGGATTTATATTTACAACCTCTCTCTGAACTGCCCCAATTGAAACCATACATTCATTTGAATGCTCAGGTGGTGGCGATTACACGGCACAACGTGGACAAAATGAAAGATGCCGGACGCACTATTGCTCCCTTTGTGCTGCATGTGGTGTATGGGGATGGCACTGAAAAACTGCTGGAAGCCCGCGCCGTGATTGATGCGTCTGGTACATGGCACAATCCGAATCCGTTGGGGGCGGGTGGTTTGCCGGCACTGGGTGAGCAGAAACACGCCGCCCACATTTATTACGGCATTCCCGATGTTGTCAATCAGTATCGTCCGCGCTATGCCAACAAACGGGTGCTGGTGGTGGGCAGCGGGCATTCGGCGATTAATGCCTTGCTAGAACTGGTAAGATTACAAGAATCAGCGCCCGATACGATGATTTATTGGGCGATGCGGAGTACCAATTTGCAGCGGGTGTATGGCGGGGGCGACAATGATGGTTTAGCAGCACGCGGCAGCCTTGGCACGCGCATCAAAAATGCTGTAGCGGCTGGCAAAGTCGAGATTATTGCACCGTTTTACATTCAGGCGCTTCGGACAGTGGAGAATAGTCTTTCCGTAGAGAGCAATACCCCCGATGGCGGTGTAAGCCTCGTCGTGGATGAAATTATTGCTGCCACAGGCGCACGCCCTGAATTAAATATGCTGCGCGAACTGCGCTTGGAATTGGATTCATCATTGGAAAGCACTCGTGAACTCGCGCCGATGATTGACCCAAATATCCATAGCTGCGGCACAGTGCGCCCGCATGGCGAAGCCGAACTTCGTCACCCAGAAAAAGATTTTTATATCGTTGGCATGAAAAGTTATGGACGCGCCCCGACTTTTTTGCTGGCAACGGGCTATGAACAGGTGCGTTCAGTAGTTGCTGCTTTGGTCGGTGATATGGAAGCTGCCCGCGATGTTCAGCTTTGTCTGCCGGAAACCGGGGTTTGCAGCACTGATTTTGCCGATGGTGAAGGCGCAGCCTGCTGTGGGACACCTAGCAGTGTGACGCCGCTGATTTCGCTGACCGATATTGTATTGAAGTAACCCACCCGATTGGATTGTTCACGATGCCCCGCAAAAATCGCGCTGATAACGCCTATTATGGTTGGTATATTGCTGTCACATTGGCTTTTACCGAGACGATTTCGTGGGGCATTTTGTATTATGCCTTCACCGTCTTTATCCACCCGATGGAGGCAGAACTCGGTTGGTCACGTACAGAACTCACAGCCGGTTTTTCGCTGGCACTGCTCATCATGGGCGGTATGGCGTTTCTAGTCGGTTCATGGATTGACCGTTATGGGTCGCGTTGGTTGATGACGATCGGGTCAATTTTAGCGAGTTTGCTGGTTATTGCATGGTCACAAGTGACGACTTTGCCCATGTTTTATCTGATTTGGGCGGGCATCGGCGTATGTGGTGCGCTGGTTTTATACGAACCGGCTTTTACAGTGATTGCGGCTTGGTTTGTGAAACGACGCAGCACCGCATTAGCCATCATCACATTTGCTGCTGGATTTGCCAGCACGATTTTTATTCCCCTCACGGATGTGTTGTATCAAGCCTTTGGGTGGCGCACAGCAACATTTATGCTTGGCATTCTATTGGCAGTGACGACGATTCCGCTGCACGCGCTCATCTTGCGGCGGCGTCCGGCAGATTTAGGTTTACTGCCCGATGGCGACCCTCTTACGTTAGAAGCCCGTCCGATGCCGGTCAGTTTGTCATTATCGGATGCCTTGAACAGCCGTTTTTTCTGGCTGATGACGCTGGCATTTGGGCTAGCATCGTTGGCAGCCAATGCGATTCGCGTGCATTTTATCCCCTTTTTGGTTGATTCGGGCATTGCATCCGGTACGGCGGCGCTTGCCAGCGGTTCTATCGGTATCATGCAAGTCTTAGGACGGGTGATTTTTGCTCCGCTAGATAGCCGTATTCCCGGAAAAATTATGGTAGCAGGGGTTTTTGCGCTGCAAGGCGTTGGCATGTTCGCGTTATTATGGGGCGCTTCGCCGTTGACGATTATATTATTTGTGGGGGTGTTTGGCGCAGCATATGGCGCGATTACCTTAGCTCGCGCTTCAATTATTGCCGAGTTGTTTGGGTCAGCACATTATGGGCGCATTTCTAGTGTGATGGCATTTTTCCTGACATTTGCCGGAACAACCGCCCCAGTAGGTGCAAGTTGGCTTTATGATTATTTTGGTAATTATCAGCCTGTGTTATGGGGCGTGCTTCTATTGGCATTGTTGGCAACAGGCATCATGCTCATGGCTAAACCTGATGCTACCCTACGACGAAAATTTTCCGAAACAGAGTCTATCACAGCGCCAATCAAAACTGCCACACCCGGCGAATCATCCGTTTAGCCACAAAACAAATTCAGCGTTTCCGTGCCACCAACAGCAATGAGCCGCCCGCAGGCAACGACAGATTCATGCGGTGCATTACCATTTCAGCCGTCATCACAACCCGGAAAATACCATTTAAAGCCGAGCTAACTGGCAGATGCGCCAACCCATCGGCACTTGCCCGGAATTGGTACTGAAAGCGCGAAAGATACATCATAGGCAGCAGCAGCGTCACAAACGACGTGGCAAACAGTACTTCAAATCCAGCTTTTTCTACTTTTGTCATCAATTCTTGCCGGGTATAGCGGCGCTTGTGCATTGCCTGTTCATCAATCACGCTCCACAAAGCGCGGTGCTGTGGCACAGTTAAGAGAATGCCGCCATTAGGGCGCACTGCCTTCGCCATTTGTTGCAAAACTGCCTCATCTTCTTCAATGTGTTCTAACACATCAAATGAGCCAATGACATCAAATGCTGCTTGCAAGGGAATGTCGCGGGCATCCATCTGTAAAAATGCGGCGACCGGAACACGAGATGCTGCGAATGATAAGCCATCCACCAATAAATCTGTTGCCGTCAGGCTTGTGTTCGGGAATGCCTGATGAATACCGTGCAAAGCAAAACCTGTGCCACAGCCAATTTCCATAAACTGTTGCATCTTCGGGAAAAAGCGGCGTAAAGTGTGAATTAACAGGGTATTACGTGCCTCAAACCAAAAATGCCCCGGTTCAATAGCCATTAAACGTTCAAAATATTCTGCCAGATACATATCGTCAGAATTAGCCACCTCTGGCGCGAACGCCGGATAGCCATTAATGGTGTTGGGGGTATAACCACACACCGGACAATCCCAGTTAGCAGCACTAAAATGAGTTTGGCATTGGGGACAAATCTTATTTTCGGTAACAGAAACTTCAGTTTGGAAGGCAATCGCAGACATAAGCTGTGTATCAATGAGTAGATAGATTGATAAGATAGTTCGTGTTGATTATGTGTAGGCAATAGTGCAAAAAGCAAGTGACATTATTATAATGAGCGCGATTGGGTTACGATAGGAATAAGTTCCATGCCGCGTTTCCGCCTTGCTTTGCTGTTTATAGGTATTATTTTATTGCCGGCAATCTTAAATCTCTGTCTAATATGGTTTTTCTTGAGGGCGGATATTACGCATATTCTTCCAATTAATTACGGAACATATAACGACACTTTTTATTATTGGCGACAAATTTATACTTTTTCCCAAGTTGGCTTCCAAGGCGGATACTATACCGCATTTGAAGTTTCTTCCCCCGCAGAGTATTCGCATTTTTATTTATATGGACCTTGGTATGCCGCATTTTATGGGACGTTAGGGCGGTTGTTGGGGTGGTACGCACATACCGGTATTCTCTTTAATATGCTGCTCATTAGCGGGTCATTGTCATTTTGGGTATGGTGGCATCGGCATAGCCGCCGTCATTTGTTGTGGGCAGGCGCACTTAGTCTAATGCTGCCGCCTATCCTATTCTATATGACCACCAACATGCAAGAGAGCCTACAATATTCGCTTATCCTTTTAATTTCTATCCCAATGTGTATTCTGCTGCGCCAGCGGCATAACACGGCGCGAACAACCTTGTGGGTGCTAGGAATATTGAGTTTTATAACGGCGGTGCTGCGCCCAACGTGGTTAGGGTTGTTTGTATTGTTATTTATGTTTTATTCTGAACGGATTACGCTGCGCCACTGGTTTGTGACGGGGCTGCGTGTGCTGCCTTTTGCCGCGCTTATCGGGTTGATTGTGCGTCAACATTCTGCTTCCTATGGTGGTTTTCTGTTTGTAGACGAAGCCAATAGTGTGGCTGCTTTTATTCAAAATATTATCAATCGCATTGCCATCAATTTGCGCTCATTTAATGCTGGCTCTTGGATGGAAGGCGTGCAACGCTATCAAGTGGTTGCTGTACTTGTCAGTCATATACCGCGTTTTAACACCCCTGAAGCATTATTTCATGTGATTAATCTCGTACCACCTATCCTGTTTAATTTTTTGTTTTATATCATTGGCGGTGGGCGCGATGTGCGTTTGATGGCTACCCATTTGCTATTGAGCATCATCGTCATGATTGAATTTAAACGCGATAGGCTCTTAAAACTACTGCTGTTGTTGCAACTTTTGGTGCTGCCCTTTTTCTTGGAAGCCTACGCCTTGCGCTGGCAGCCCCAATTCACTCGTGACCAAACTCTGGTGAAAACCTTTGCCGAAGAAACCAAAGATGTATTGGTTTATGATTCACAAGCAACCAATGCTTGGTGCAACACTTTATTAGTTGTCGTTAAATCTCGCGGAGAAGGTCTGTCAACGGCTTTTCCAGCCGAAGTGATGTGGATTGATGCCGGCATTGGGATTTCATTTTTTATAGATTACATTCCGTTTGAACCACCCTATAAATCACGTTATATCCTCTTAGATGAAGAAGATAAGCAGATGTTCGGGGTATCGGATGATTTTAAACCGTTAAAAAACACCGTCATTGGAACACTGTATGAGAATACAGCGGCAGACTGCCGCTAATGGTAAGGAGACTTCGTTTGTCGCTCAAGAGTTTTGCTGTGCCATCAGTCACGCTCAGGACACTGCTGCCACCTATCATGCTGCTGTGTGCTATCGGTATCGCCCAAGTTGTTTTTTTTACCAATCGGGATTATCGCCAAGAAGAAGCGAGGAATATCCTCACGCTGCTTAGTGGCTTGGAAAATAATGGTCTCATCAGGCAAATTATCGCGCATATCACGCAAGCGCAAGGGAATGTATTCCAAACGGTGTATGTCGCCTTGCTGGGGGATAGCACTTTACGTTACTTATCACTGTTGGTGCTGCTGCCCGGTTTAGCGGCGATGTATCGCTTAGTGTGTGATTGGTTTGACCGACAAAGTGGGCTGCTCACTTTATTCACGCTGCTGTGTATGCCCGTATTCATGGTGTATTCGCATGAAGCGTTGAACGCAGCATGGTTGGTCAGCAGCGTGATGTTAGTACAGTGGTTATGGCTGCGCTGTCTCAACAGTGGCAAATGGCAGTATGCTTGGGCAATTATTATCGTCGTGTTCATCGCTAGTTTTTTGCACATTCATATTGTTTACAGCATCGTGGCGAATTTGGTGTTGTTTGCGATGCTGCGTTTATGGGGCAAAATACGCTATCCCCGTGCCTATATATGGTTATTAGTGGCATTCGCGGTGTGTGTACCACGTTTGCTCACTGTGAGCAATGCAGCACCCCTTGAGCGTGAAATTGCCTACAATGTGGAGTCGTATAAAAATGGTACACCTGCGCCCATGCCAGAAGGCGCAGACCGTAACGAATATCTATTATTTTTGTTGGTGCTGCCACCTGTGACTCTGGGGTATCTGTTGATAGCAGCAGTGCCATTTATTCCTGCAAAAACGCTGCTTCAACACGCCAAAGCCTCCCCTTATGTTTATAACAGCGGGGCTAAAAAATGGTTTTTCATTTTGCTGCCGATTGCTTTGGCGCTACTCACCGTTGCTGGAACGTCAAGTTTATTATCTTTCACCAGTCGCAATCTCGTTTTTATCTTGCCCTTCATGAGTCTACTGTATGCACTCATATTGCGAACATTGGATGTGCCGCTGCGGATTGGGATGGTGGCAATCATGTTGGGACAATTTTTCTTCGCATTTACACCCCCTATCCATACGGGCGAGTATCAACGCCTAGCGGATTATGTGAGTAACGCAAATGCGCCTGCTGATAGCCCTATCGTGATTCAAGCCCGCGATTTTTGGGAACATATCCCACTGTTTTATGCGCTCAAGTATCGTTCAAATCAACCTATCCTAGATGAGAATGTGTTGCATATTGCCGCCAATGGACAACCATCACAATCTAATTCGCCATTAGCAGCGCACCGCTTTGTGTGGGATACAGGTGCCGATATGGAAGCGCAACTCACTGATTTTTGGCGTACTGCCGATACTCTATGGCTGATTGAAGGCAATAGCTGGCAAAATACCGATGCTTTACGAGCTTTTATTCACACTGTTTATATGCCTATTCAAGCTCGCCAAGAATATTGGGAAAATCGGGATAATATCCCTGTCGCCGTGACCGAATATCGGCGGATACCGGATACCCTGACGACCCTTTATGGGATGGGCGACCAATTTGAATTACAAGCATGGTCAATCCGGCAGCCCGCGACTATCGCCCCGTGCGCGTCATTCACAGTACAAACGTGGTGGCGTACCCAAAAAGAAGAGAATAAAAATTATAGCCTGACGGTGGTGCTAGCAGATGATAATGGGCAAGGTGTGACGCGCAATGATGGTTTCCCTTCCTTTACGCCTACAGGTGCTTGGACAACCTCTGGTTTATATGTGGATGAACGATCACTCCCCATACCCTGTGATATTGTGTCGGGCAAATATCATTTGCTTGTGGGGATATATGATTATGAAACTGGAGAGTCGCTGCCATTGGATGATGGCTCTGGCTTAGGCTATCTAACAACCTTTGAAATTCAAGCTGGCTCCTGACCATAAAAGATTAGAAGAACCATATGCTACGTTTGCGTCCGATCTTTTGGGTGGCAGTAATTGCGCTGCTGCCTACTATTATCACTTTGGGATTATTGTGGGGAGTCTTACAAGTTGATTTCTACACTTATACGCCGACTTTTTATGGGGTATACAATGATGCTTTTTATTACTGGCGACAAATTTATACTTTCTCGGAAGTCGGTCTACAGGGCGGTTATTATACGGCGTTTGAATACCCTGCCTTAGCGGATTATTCTCATTATTATTTTTATGGTCCTTGGTATCCCGGTTTGTATGGCACCGCAGGAAAATTGTTGGGCTGGTATGCTCATACCCCCATTGTGTTTAACATGGCAATCATCAGCCTAGCTCTCGGTTTATATGCATGGTGGTTTCGTCACCATTGGCAGCACTTGCTTTGGGCAAGCACCGTAAGCGTGATGCTGCCGGGTATTTTGTTATATATCCCAACTAACATGCAGGAAAGCGTGCATTATACGCTTGCGATTGTGCTTGCGATACCTATTAGTGTATTGTTGCGGGAGCGTGATAAAACATCTCGTTTGACCTTGTTTGTTTTGGGGAGTGTGGCATTTTTTGCATCACTCATGCGCCCTACTTGGTTAGTTATATTTATAATACTGTTTTTATTTTATTCACAGCGTCTTACCCTATGGCACTGGTTTATCACAGGGGTGCGCTTGCTGCCAGTAGTCGCCTTCATTGGGCTGATTATCCGCCAACATGCCGCGCCTTATATTGCCTTTCAAATTATAGAAGAAGGCAGCAATATTGGTCGTATCATCCAAAACACGCTTGAACGTGCCATCAATAATTTAGCAAGCTGGAATTCGGATTTGTGGTCAGATAAGGTGCATCGGTATCAAATTTTGGTATTGCTGATAAGCCTGCCGCAGCGTTTCAGCACACCTGAAATCCTATTTCATCTCCTCAATATGGGGCTACCACAGCTTTCCGTTATTTTGTTTTATTCTGTGAGCAGTGGGCGTGATTTGCGGCATTTAGTTCCGCATTTATTATTGAGTGTTTTGCTGCTCGTCGAGTTTCGGCAAACCCGCCTGCTAAAAATCTTATTTCTGATGCAGTTGGTTATTTTGCCCTTTTTTATTGGCACTTACGCCGATTTATGGCAGCAGCAATTTCAATCTGACCAAACGGTGTATCGTGCTTTTGCCGAAACGTTGGATGAGGTCGTGGTTTATGATGCTCAAGCCCGTAATGCGTGGTGCAACACGTTATTAGTGATGGTAAAAGATCGGGCTGAATTTGCAATTGGTTTTCCGCCGGAATTGATGTGGCTTGATGGCGGAATTGGGATTTCATTTCAGACTTTGGCTATCCCAGTGGAAACACCTTATAAATCACGGTATATCCTGCTTGATGAAGAAGATGTCACCTATTTTGGTCTCAACCCAGACTTACAACCGCTTATAACAACAACCATCGGAACATTCTATGAAAACACAGCGGCAGAGTGTCGCTAAAGGTTAAGCCATTGATACTGTCATCTAAACCAACACTGTTCAGATGGTTTACGACTCACTCGCAAGCAATCGGTGTGATAGTGCTAGTGAGCAGTATCGCATTAGGGCTACGCCTGCTGACTTATGACCGCTATTTGCCGTTTATAGATTACACCGATGAGGGTGTGTATGTGGCATTGGCGCAGCATATTCGTGGCATTGCCGACCATTCAGTGATTACCGAAATTTACGGCGCTATTCCCCCACTATATTCCTATTTTAATGCTGGGGTGCAGGCGCTTTATGATGCCTTCAAACCACACAATTGGAATCTCATCTCCGAGTATTATGTTGTGCTGCGCTTGGTGGCAGTAGCGATGGGCGTTTTAACGGCGCTGATCATCGCGTGGACAGGCTGGCAAATTGCCGGATTTTGGGCGGCATTGCTGGCGGGTTTGGTTTGGGCAACCGCGCCAATTATTGTGGAATTTAACAGCTTGGCAATTCCTGACCCTATTGTGTATTTAAGCACTGCGTTGGCATTTGCAACGGCATTGCACGCTTGGCGCAAACAAGCACCGTTTTGGTTATTGTTATCGCTGTTGTCTGCCATCGTTGTTATTTATACCAAGTATTGGATTGTGACAACCACATTGCCATTTTTGGCTGTTACTATCCTTTTATTCTGGAAAGCCCCCAGAAAATGGCTGCCTTGGGTCATTTTATATGCGGTGATTGCGGGGGTGACTGCCGCTTATCTAATCGTGGTGATTAACCCCATTGGCAATCTGGAGGTTAAAGAATCCTATTTTCAACCGACGGATGCCTTTAATTTAGACCGCAATTTTAACAACCTGTGGCACGCGGTCTATCCGATTGGTGTTCCGGCGTATGTGTTGGCAATGGTGGCGGGAACAGTCGCTTACATCTATAGTCAAAAACGCGGGTGGCGGCGCGTTGAATTGAAATATATCGGGTTGCTGCTGCTGTTTATTGTGCCGGGTATCCCCCTGACTTCAGCAATTTCCAATGTCGGTTTGAGCGAAGCTGGACGTATACGTCATATTTTGCCCACTTCAACCATGTTGATTGTGTTATGGGGTGTAGCAATAACGCAAGTGATCTGGACAATGCAGGCGTGGTCAAACCAGCAGAAAACGGCTACTTTGCGCTGGCTGCCCGCTGTTCCCATCATCGTGATAGGATTGATGCTCTTGCCGCGTTATATCACTGAGAATCAAGCATTGATTCAGAAATACAATTTAACGCATATCACCAATCAGGTACGCGATTGGGCAGATATTGCGATTCCGGCAGATGGCTTGGTCATGCAGCCGTATAACAGCGACCTTGACCGCACTTGGAATCGCACTTGGGGCGCGTATGCCGGCAATAATCCCCTCAATTATTGGAGCGAAACGGCTGAAGAAATAGCCGCCACTTCGCCGGAGGCATATGTAGAACGCGATATTCTCTATTATGTTATCAACGATGACGATTTAACGGCGGGCGATTACACGCTGCCGGGTGTTCGGGATTTTCAGGCGCAATTATTTTTGCTGAAAACATTTCCAGCGAAACCGAGTGAAACGGTGGGGTTTACATCGTATTTTTATCGGATGCTGCCGCCCCAATACCGTGCCGATTTTACCTATGGGGAGCAGATTCAACTCGTGGGTTATGATTTATCAGCAACGGAGATTATGCCAGGGGCAACACTGATATTCCGCCCTTATTGGGGATTGGTGCAACCACCACACGCCAATTATTCGATGTTTGTGCATCTGTATCCAGCGGCAAATACGACTATTCTGGCGCAGTTGGATGGGGCGCTAGTGAATCATGACCGGCAAACATCGCAATGGGTGGATGTGACCGAAATTTATATTGGGCGCGATACTGTTTTAACAATTCCTGCCGAATTAGCGCCCGGCGCGTATCGGTTAGCGATTGGTGTTTATGATTACACGACATTTGCACGATTAAAAAACGGCGACCAAGAATTTTTTGAGATTCCGATTGTGATTGCGACAGGTGAATGAGGTTGTTATAATTCGCATAAGTATTTTATCCTTTCAACAGGGAGATAAATCGCTTGTCGGAACCCATCTTAGCCCCTATGACTTTGCAAGAGGCGCGTGCAACTGCTTGGCAATTTCGGGAATATAAAGGGCAGCCTATTGGCAACTTGTTAGATAACGGTTCAATTTCCCTCAGAGATTTAGCATGGGCATTCCAAAATGCTTATAACCAAAAAATCAAAGATGCCGCCAAAACAATTCTGCTGCATTATTTGGGGCAAGTGACAGAACCAACTGAAGATAACATCGGCGGATTAAATGTTGTTTCTTCGCCTTGGCGGAGTTTTTCAGAGCGTCGGCAAATGCAGTTTGCGATGCTGATGGGTGCTGTTAACGGATTTTTTATTGGGTCTGGATTAATAATTTCAATACTGTTTATGTTTTCTAGAAACAATGGTCAAGAACTGACAGAAGAGCAAATCGCTTTGCAAAGTAACCCAATTTTTATTGTAGCTGTTATCATTTTTTTTCTGATCTTCGTAGCTATTTTCCATCTGACTGTTTTTAAAATCCCTGATTGGATTACTGATAGACTTGAACGCCAAATGAGATTGCATCGCAAAGGACAGCGGGGTGAAGAACGGGTTTTGAATGCGATGTATCAGGCATTAGATGGGCATTGGTGGTTGTTTCGTAATGTGGAATTACCGGGGCGTAAGTTGGGTGATATTGATTTTGTTCTGGTGGGTCCGCAGGGGGTATGGGTTATGGAAACAAAAGCCTACTCAGGGTCATATCGCAATATTGGTGAACAATGGGAAGCACGTTCAAAAAGAGGCTGGCGGCTTGCTAGGCGTAATCCTTCGGCACAGGCAAAACGCAATGCATTGGCACTATCCAGTGTATTTAAGTCACAAAAAATAGACCAATGGGTTCAACCTTTGGTCATTTGGGCAAATCCTGAAGCAACACTAACATCTGAATATCCGGCTGTGCCTATCTGGGAATTAGACCATATCTCTAATCAACTAACACAGGTGCAAGCAGGAAAAAAGATTTCAGACGATAACTATTAGAAAATTATTGCGATACTGCAAGACTTATTTCAGAAGCAAAACAAGAAATATGAGGAGGAATTTGGGGCAAACTGAAGTGATTGCCCCAAGCGAATTATTGCTGACTATTCCACAATTACCGCTGTGCCGCTGACGCTGACCATCATCATGCCGCCGCCGCTACCACCGCCAACCGTCTCATAATCAAGGTCTATACCGATGATGGCATTCGCGCCCATTTCGGTGGCTTCGTCCATCATTTCTTGCAACGCGATTTGTTTGGCTTCAATCAGTGATTTTTCATAGGCACTGGCACGCCCACCCACAATATCGGTGATGCTCGCCATAAAATCGCGGAAAATATTCGCGCCCATAATTGTTTCGCCGCTGACAATACCCAAATATTGTTTGATATGATGCCCGTCTAGTGTGCTAGTGGTGGTCATAATCATGTTTTTGCGTTTTTCCATTGTCGGTCTCCTTATGTGTGCAAAATCACAACATCCTCTTATACGTGACTGGGTTCACAAATGTTCCAATATTGCTGCTGATAGTTTCATGAGCAAAGCATAATGCGTCTCATAATGGCTCAATCAGAATTTCGCTCAAGACCAAAGCCTGTGGCTGTTTGATAGCACTCAAGCCGCTTTTGAAGTACCCCTGCGGCGTGACAATCATATATTGATTATCCATCCACGCGATGAAGCCTAAATTATTTTGCGGCACGATGTTGGTTTCATGCACTACTTTATCATCTACCCGGAAAATCGCGCCATCCGTGCGCCATTCCAGCGTATAGGTGTGTTCCATCGTCAACAAGGTTTTATCTAAGACGGCTTCGGTGACTGCCATAGATTGTTGGGCGATGCCCCACAGCGCATTATACAACGATTTGACGCGCATCATGAGCATTCCAAGGGGAGCTAACGGCGCTAACACGGCAAATTGCCAGCGGCGCGTGTTTATCGTGGCGGCTTTCCAGCCATCGCCCGGCACATCTTTCGCTAGGGCAATATTATGGGGCGGCGCACCAAAGAAAAACCATAATGCTTGTGGTCTGCCAGAAATAAGTTTGCCCGGCTCCAACGCATGATTCCAGAAGCCGAAGCCCGCTGTGCCAACCAAATTATTAGGATGCAAACTGCTGTATGCCTTAATTTGCATTTTAAGCGGCGGTTTAAACTGGAAATCTTTTTTATCCGGCGTGTAATCGGTAATTTGGGCGTTATGATAGGTTGAATCATCGTTGGGAAGCAGCGTAAAATGGACAGACCCAGGACGGCGGACAACACTGCCTTGTCCCATCTGAGTTATTTTCCAACGGGGGTCTAGCATCACTTCAAAGCGGTCATGGATTTGCATGATGTGTCCTGTGAGGGAGGCTACCCGTATGGCGTAGCGGTTGGTGTATAATTGAGCCAATTGTAACGCATTCTATCGTCAAAGTGCGCGATGAACCGCCAATTTCTTATCTTCCTGTTCTTGCTGTTGCTGTTGATAATCGCCAGTGCTATTTACATGCAGGTACAAAATCCTGCTATCATCCCAACTGCCACACCCTTGCCGTCCGATTGTCAGGTGCTTATCCCCAATGATGCACCCGATTTGCAACAGATGGCGGCGCTAGAAAATGTTTATGAGCAATTCGGCAGTGGCGAATCGCTTTTTTCATCGCTAACACCGACCCCGGTGGTGCTGCCCGGTGGCTGTGGCACTGCGCCATTAAAATGAATGATTGCCCAACTCTTATAAAATGATAAACCCCCATTTTGTTGGGGTTACACCGCATTATATTTTCGTGATATTCTTTAGATATATAACGTAAGGAGTGATTTGAAAGGACAGGCTATGTCCAACGAACAAGCGGAAAAAGAGCGCATTCAGCGCATGTTGGAAAAACGCATTCAATCGCAGTATGGTGGCACCTCTAGCAAACTCAAATACAACACCGGACTCAAGAGCAAACATCATATAACGCGCAATACGAAGGCGTTGCCCGGCTTTGGGGATTTGCCACGCTCGGCAAAAGGCGCGACCTTCGGTGGCATTCTGGGATTGTTTGCCGCCGTGCTGGTCTATTATTTTGTGTATAACAATTTCAGCCAAGATTTTTTGGCGATGATTATCAGCTTCGTCACGTTCTTGATGCTGGCGGTTATTGGGTTTATTCTGGGCAGAGTGACGGAACAATAAGCCAGCGCACACCACGATTAGCATCTAGCCAGTTTTAAGCACACAGAGAGGGTCATACACCATGCAGAATATCTCGCCTATAGCGGCTGCGCCTGTTGTGCCGCCTGATAATCGTAGTTTGTATCAAACCACTGCTGATTATCACGCGATGATGGCATTTTACGATGCCACGCTGGCAAAATTACCCATTCCCTATCAAACGCACTATTTAGAGACGCGCTTTGGCACAACCCATGTGCTGACCGCCGGACGCGAAGATGCGCCGCCGCTGGTCTTATGGCATGGTATGAATGGCAGCTTGGTTATGTGGGCAGCGCAAATACCAACTTTTGCCGCCCATTATCGGGTTATCGCGCCGGATATACCGGGGCATTCCGGGCGCAGCACGCCGCGCCGCCTGAATCGTAAATCGCTGGAATATGGCGAATGGGCAGCGGAGACTCTGCAACAACTAGGTGTTTCACAAGCATATCATGTGGGCATTTCCGGCGGCGGGTGGATGATTCTGAAGTTAGCGGCAGTCGCGCCCCAGACGATAAAACGCGCTGTGCTGCTCAGTTCAGGTGGCTTTACCGGGTTAAGTCCGCGCCTGATTTTTAAGATGCTGCCTCATTTGCTGCTACCCACAGGGCGCTCTAACCCAGAAGCGATGGCGCGGCGTTTTCTAAAAGTCATGTCGCCACCCGACCATGTACCCCCCGAAGATGAGGTGAAAACCTTCACGCTGATTATGCGTTTCAAGTCGGAGCAAAGCATCCCGCCGCTGCCCGATAACGAACTTCGCTGCCTGACTGCACCGACAATGTTATTAATGGGGGAATACGAAGCGGCGTTTCATGCACCAAGCGTCGTTAAACGCGCTCGACAATTGCTGCCGAATCTTGTTCATGCCGAGATTGTGCGCGGTGTGGGGCATGGCATGATTGGCGAACAACCAGCGTTGATTAACCAGAAAATTCTGGATTTTCTGGCACAAGTATAAGATTATTTTTTAATCAGCCGTCCGAGCGCCTTCATCGTGTCATCAATGCGTTCCAGATTGAGGGCATAACATTTGGCAACATCTTTGCGGCGCACGGTCAAAAAGCCGGATGCCGCCAACTGCCGCAAATGCCGTGAGGCACTAGATTGGCTGAGTTCCAGCGTATCAATAAATTCTTGGGCGCATATTTCTTCGCGCTCCATTAGCATTTCCAACATCCGTAAGCGTGTTTCATCTGCCAGCGCGTTCAACCGCACCAATAATTCTGAGCGATTTAATGCCGAAGACACCATATTGGCGTCTTTGGGCAGCCGCGCCCCAAACAACATCACGCAGCTACCCGTCTCTTTATTCGACCGCCACGTAATGTACGGACCCAGATGGGGTGATGGGATAAACGTCATGCGCCGAATCGAGGGGATATATTCCTCTAGGGTTTCGTTGCTGCGAAGGTCACGCCCAGTAATGGTTTCGATGATGTCAAAAATATTTTTGCCACTATAAGATTTTTTGCCGAATGCCTGCGCTGATTCTTCCATCAAGGCTTGGGTGCGCTTCCATTCTTTTGCCAGATACACATCCCACATCTCTTGCAAAAATTCGGCGATAAATTTTCGAAGCTGTTCTGGTTGCATAACCAAGCGATACGCTTCACGCCAAATATCTGCCTCAAAAATATGGGCTTTCTCTTTCTCTTTTTCTTCATAAATGCGGCGAATAGCCGCTACAAATTCGATTTCACTCAGTTTTAAGGCTTCATCAGGCGTGGCTTCGCCATATTCTTGCAACCATTTGACCGTATTGGCTTGGACTTTGTTAATATCAGCGGTTGCCATGAGATTGATAAACGTTGGAAAATCCACATCGTGTTCTACGGCTTCAACCGCATCTATGACTGCCGCTAGGAGTTTGAGTTTTTGCTTGTGGTCGGGGGGTAAGCTCTGGGCGGTCTCGCCAATCCAATGATTCATTCCATCATCATCTTCATAAAAATGAATCAGCATCAGACTGTTAATCAACACATTGACCGGATTCACTTTAAAATCGACACGAATTTCGGATGGGGCGACAATGAAATCACGGGCGATAACCATACCCTACCTGCCTTTATAACTAACCGTTTATGCAAATATTTGAATAATTGATAAACAAACCATAACACACGACAGGGAGTGTGTCAAGCAGTTCGTTAAAAATTTTTTATCATCGTTTAATCCGCTGCCTGATTGGGGCGTTGGGCTTGGTGGTGTGCTGTGGCTAAGGTGAGCGTGATGAGTTGGCGCAACCCGGCAAGAATGGGCTTGGTTTCGATATATTCATCCAAACGATGTGCGTTGCCGCCGCGAGTAATGCCAATGGTGACAGCCGGGCAGCCTGCCGCCAGTGGGATATTGGCATCGGTGCTGCCCGTTTCCAGCGTTGCCCGCACATTTTCGAGTTCCAGTGCTGCTAACGCCCCCTGCACCAATGGATGCTGTTCTGCCAAAAAGCCGCCGGGTCTATCTCCGACGACTTCAGCATGAAACTGCAATTCGGGTGTTTCTAGCCCTTGCATCAAACCATAGACTTGTTCTACCAATTTACGCAGTGCCGCCGATTGTTCGGAACGCATATCCAGCCATAACCCGGCAGAAGACGCAATCGTATTGATAGATTGTCCACCTTCTATCATGCCGATGTTGAAGGTTGTGCGGGGGGATGAGGGGGGAACAAGCCGGCAAATTTGGGCGCCGAGTGCCATAATGCCATGCACGGCGCTGGCTCTGCCAAAGTGCAGCCAACTATGCCCACCTTCGGCTTGTGCGGTAATGTGCAAGCGATGCACCGCAATCCCGGCATGATAGACATGCCCGAATGCCAAGCCTTCCAAATTAATGACGCTGCCGATGTGTGATTTTAGATGAGTAAACGCCGCCCGCATCCCACGTAAATCACCTAAGCCTTCTTCGCCAGAGGTTGCCACAAACCATAAATTACAAGCAGGTTGCCGCCCGGTGTCTTTAAAAAATTTTGCCAATGCTAATAAACCCGCTACCCCCATGCTGTTATCGCCCAGCCCGGGTCCATAAATCATGTCGTATTCATAACGTATTTTTAGGTTGGTATCGGCAGCAAAAACCGTGTCCGTATGGGCGCTAATGAGGATGCCCGATTGCTGGCGTTGTAAACCCGGCAGCAACCCAAACACATTAAGCTGCTCATCTATCCGAATATCGGCTAGCCCTAGGGCAGCAAATTGTGTAGCGACATACTGCGCCCGTTGGGCTTCGGCAAAGGTTGGGGCGGGGATTTGTTGAATGCGAATGGCTTCCGCAATGACCCACTCCGCCAATGCAGGCAGAGTTTGCCATTGGGTGGTGCGGTACATCTCTTTAACCAAAATCTTCATGAGCTTATGATACAACCTCAGCCAGTGAAATAAGTGGCTGTAGTATGCCGGAAAACCCTAGAATGTACAGGCTATAGTCGCAAGGTGCTTCGGACTAACGTGCCAAGTGCTGCATAACCATTAACAAAAAAATCCGACACGAAGGTCGGCACTTAGGCGATACCACATCCGAAATTACTTTTGGGCGGCTTTGAGGGCAGCGGCGAGTTGTTTCATCAGGCGGCTTTTGCGGCGGGCGGCATTGCGCGGATGAATCGTGCCGCGCCGGGCTGCCGTATCCAAGTCTTTCTGTGCCATACGCATGGCTTCAACAG
>JALHOR010000003.1 GCA_022842885.1 Anaerolineae bacterium | reverse complement strand
CAGCAGCGCCGCGTTCAATGGCTTTCGGGATGAAAGCATGACCATCTACAGAGCGCCCCTTGCGGGCAATGAACACACCGCCGGGTTGCAAATCGGCATCACTTTCGACAAACGGCGCGGTTATCAGCACATCCAAATTGCCGGAAGTGTTGATAATACTATCTGTTGGCAGTGCAGTTAAATGATTGGCTAGGGTTTTAGGCATAATCACCATCGAATTTTAACGCGACTCAAACGCATCGAATCTAATTCAAAATAGCACAGTGTCAAGAGATAGAGAATCAAAAAGGCGGGGAAATGCCCGCCTCTTTTGTATCATCATGGTTTGAACTTAGTTCAGGCTAGATGCCAGATTGTTCAAATTGCTGCGAA
Organism: Anaerolineae bacterium; assembly: GCA_022842885.1. GTDB lineage: Bacteria > Chloroflexota > Anaerolineae > Aggregatilineales > Phototrophicaceae > JALHOR01. The sequence goes on along the minus strand of JALHOR010000003.1, from coordinate 113,705 downwards.
CGCTGCCGTCCACGACTTTATCTTGAGACCGGATAATCAAACCGCCCAAGATTGCCGGGTCAACCATAAACGCCACATCAGCAGCGCCCAATTCGCTTTTAACTTTGCTTTGTTCAGCATCGTTCAACGGCATAGCACTGACCACTTCAATTTTGCCCGCTAGCGATTTGGCATCTGCCGGGACTTTGGAGAAGAAATCGGTGACCAATGCCTGTTGTTTTTTAGCATCTAAACTTTCACCAATAATCCGCTGTGCCATTGCCACCGAGATATTGACCACTTGGTCACGCAGACCAGCGAGTTCAGCATCACGGGCAGCTTGGGCATCAATGCGGGATTGTGCGGCGGAGGCTTCGGCTTTGCTGCGAGCTTCGGTCTGGATGGCTTTTGCCACATCATCGCCGCGATTGCGGGCTTCGGCAATCAGCTTAGAGGCTTCAGCACGGGCTTCTACCAGCACTTTTTCGGCTTCTTGTTCGGCGTTCTGGCGGGCTTTAGCTGCGGCAGCAGCATCTTCCAGACCCTTTTGGATTTCCGCAGCACGTTTATCCAAGAAAGTCATCGCCGGACGCCACAACATCAGCGTTAAACCGCCAAAAATCAGCGAGAAGTTGATAATCTGGGCAACCAGAAAACCAGCGTTGATGCCCAATGGTTCAAGTGGGCTAGGTGCCCCTTCTTCGCTGGTAGTGCCTTCGCTATGGTCGCCATCTGCTTCCGCAGTGGTGCCTTCGCCGGCAGGGGCTTCTTGTGTTGCTTCTTGTGCCAATGTCAGCAGCGGTGTTGCCAGCAACAGCAACAACGATAGCAGAAGCAGCGCACGTTTTAGGGTTAATTTTCGCATTTTACACTCCCCGCGCAGGCGCTTAGGACAGCACGAACAGGATAATCAGCGCCACCACCAAGCAGTAAATGGCGACGGCTTCCGCAAACACGATACCGAGAATCATGTTCGTTTGAATGTTACCGGAGGCATCCGGGTTACGCCCAATGGCTTGCAGTGCGCCCTGCACCAACAAACCGATACCAATCCCGGGACCCAACGCGCCGACCATGGCTAACCCTGCGCCAATTGCTTTACCGAGAACTGTCAATTCTTCCATTGGAATGTTACTCCTTATGTGATGTGATACGGCTTAATAGAAAGTGCTTCAATACTCAATTAATGGGCTTCAGCATGATCACCGTGTTCATCATCACCATGATGCCCTTGCATCGCCTGAGAAATGAACACCAACGTCAATACAGCAAACACGAGTGCCTGCGCCAACCCGACGATGAGTTCCAACGCATAGAACACCACCGGGATACCCGACCCAACCAAGAATAACATCACCGCCAGCAAAATTGCCCCGGCGAAAATATTCCCGAAAAGACGGAAGCTCAAGCTGATAATCTTAGAGAACTCCGACACCAATTCCAGCGGACCGACAATCATATCAATCGCGCCCATCGGTTTTTTGCTCAGGTTACCAAGAGAGCGAATGGGGAAGAATTTTTGCAGATACCCCAAGCCTTGCGCCCGGAACCCAAACACTTGAATAATGGTGAAGGAAATCAGCGCCAAGCCCACCGTTAGGTTTAAGTCGGTAGCTGCCGGGCGTACAAACGGCGTCAGATGAAAACGATATTTGGGAATAGTCGTATCGCCTTCGGTGATGACTTCATCCAGCAGGGCGGGGTCACCAGGGTTTGCCGGAACAGGCATATCAGCATGACCATCATGCATCTCTACCAAACCTGCTTTGACCGCTTCTTTTAACACTTTGCCATGCAATTCACCGATACCGGTGTTTTCCACGCAAGCAACATGTTCTTCCAATGTCACGCCGTAACCGCTGTTCAACGGTTGGTTATTGCGTAATTGGAACAGACCCTCGTTGATGCGCGTGCCTTGATAGCCATTGGTATTGGGATACGCGCAGTGAAACAAGCCCACGCTTTCCACACCGGGGATAATGCTCATCCAGTTGGCAACCAACAAGAATAAAAAGATGGTCGCAATCAACGGGAAAATCGTTTTGCCCACGGGACCACCGATGTTGCGGCACAATCCATAAATACCGCCGACGATGAGTTCAATCGCCGCTTGGAAGCGTCCCGGCACTTGTTTCGTCCAACCACGGGAGGCGCGATATGCCAGAAAAGCAATCAGCAGCACCACCACATCGGCGATAACGAGCGCCACCATCGTGTTAATCAAATTAAAATCAGGTCCCAGCCAATCGTAAATCAGCGTTTCACCCGGTACCTGGATGACGGGTATACCCGCCGCTGCATTCATACTCGGCAGCAAGCTAAATGGCAACCAGCCACAGACCACCACTGCAAAGATGAGCAGACCTGCAAAAATCATCAGCCCGCGTTGATTCGTGGTCATTCTGGCATTCCTCCTTCCTCAAGAACACAATAATGATTCAATGCACTACTCCTCCTTTTCATCCTGCGCGATAAATCCACTGCTCTTTGCTGGTACAGGTGGTTGGATTTCTTTCACCAGTGCCAGCGCAATCCGAACCATGAGGTAGAGGCTAAGTGGCACGCTGAGAACCAGCAAACAAATCGTGGCTGGTCCACGCCGTCCAAGCAAGCTATCTATCCACAATCCGGCAAATAGCGCCACCATGACTACAATCAGAGCCACGCAGCCTGTCAGCGCCGTGATGCCTGTAATCGTTAAATTGCGAGACCGCGATGGTATTTTTTTCTCGGTCATCGCATCCTCAAAATGGAATTAGCGAATTTTATCACAAAGACTATCGCTCTGCCAACCTAAGAACCCATTGCCAAACGCACTGCCGCCGCGCCTTGCTGTGCCAAATCGAAAATGGGGGTAGGAATGACGCCTAAGATAATAATCACCACCGATGTAATGCCCAAGACCCAGGCATACGAGCGCGGCATTGCCAGTGGTTTATCTTCGTCTATGCCTTGGTCAACATACATGATTTTGATGATAATGAGATAATAATACAGTGCCACAATCGCATTCAGCACGCCAATCATTGCCAAGCCGACCAGATTGGCTTCGACAGCCGCTTGGAACAAGAATAGCTTACCAAAGAAGCCCGCCGCCGGAGGAATACCCGCCAACGAGAGTAACCCGATGGTCATTGCCAGCGCCAACCACGGGCTGCGCCGCTGTAACCCGGCAAAATCAGCGATATTCTCGCGCCCGGTGGCTTCCACAAACAAGATAATCCCGGCAAAAATCACCAGATTCGTGAAGGTATACATGAACATGTAAAACGTGATGGATGCCATCGCAATGTCTTGACCAATTGCCGATTGCGCTTGCAATGCTGCCAAGCCCATCAGGGTATAGCCCGCCTGAGCAATCGAAGAATATGCCAAAAGGCGCTTGAAATTTTTCTGGCGCAGCGCCAACACATTACCCACCGTCATCGAAAGAATTGAGAAAACGGTGAGAAGATTTACCCAGAAGGTTTGTATCGTCTGCCCATCAATCACAACTAGCGTGCTAGTGGCATCAGCCGATACAGCCGGCAGCCCAAACGCTTCTATCAAGAAGCGCATGAACACCGCAAAACTTCCGGCTTTGCTGGCGACGCTCACAAAAGCGGTGACGGGGGTCGGTGCGCCTTCGTAGACATCGGGCGTCCAGAAATGGAACGGCACAGCACTGATTTTGAAGCCAAAACCGACAATGACCATCAGCAACGCCGCTAACACCGCGACCAAATTGCCACTGACAATCTCGCTGTTCAGCCCCGCGGCAATGGCGGTCAACTGCGTGCTGCCCGTCAGCCCATACAAGAAGCTAAAGCCATACAACAAAATCGCTGAGGCAAACGAGCCGAACAAGAAATATTTCAAGCCGCTTTCGGACGATTTATTATCTTCGCGCCGGAATGCCGCCAATACATACAGCGGGATAGAAACCGTCTCTAGCGCCACAAAAATCATCACCAAATCTGCCGAACTGGACAGGATACAGCCACCTAACGTCACAATGATGACAATGAGATGAAATTCACCACGGCGACCTACGCCGCTATCATCCACCGCAATCATGACCGTGATTGCCCCAGCCAGCAAAATCATCACATCAAAAAGCTGCCCAAGCGCATCATGCCGCACCATGCCACCCCAGAACAATTCGCTGGTGTTGGGGGCAGGTGCCCAAATAAACGGCGTCAGTGCCAACACCGCCATGCTCACTGCTGAAACAAAGGCAATGTTCCGAGCGCGATTTTTCTCTTTCGGGAGATACGCATCCAGCAGCAACACAACTGCTGCCAGAATCGTCAGCCCAATTTCCGGCGCAACTGCCGGGAGACTCGTCCAGACGTTAAACTCACCCACTGTTACATACCCCCTGACAGTAGTTGCAGAATCGGCATCAACCCCGTGCTAATCATGGGTGCCATAATCGCAGGATAAATCCCCAAGATGACCAACGGCGTCCCCAACAGCAGCAGAATGACTCTATCTTGGATGGCAATATCCCCCACTTCGGGATATTTTTCAGCATTAAATTCACCAAAAAACACTTGGCTTGTAACGCGCAGCACATACGCCGCCGTGATAACAATGCCAAGTGCCGCCAAAATAACCAAAATCGTGTAGTAATTCGTCAGTTCAAATAACCCAATCCGCAGCACCACATTTTCGGAGGCTTCCCACATCCCTTGAAAGATGGGAAACTCTGCCATAAACCCACTGAGTCCCGGCATCCCCATACTCGTCAAACCACCGACGATGAAGGCAAAGCCAACCCAAGGCATTTTCTTGATGAAGCCGCCCAAACTGGGAATATCGCGGGTGTGCGCCCGGTCATACACCATGCCCACACAACCGAAGAATAGTGCGGTCATCGCACCATGGCTGAACATTTGTAAGCCAGCGCCAGTCATGCCGGTTAAATTCATCGTCGCCCACCCCATGCTGACTAGCCCCATGTGGCTGACGGATGAAAAACCGATGACATATTTAAAATCGCGCTGTCGGAAGGCAATCAACGCGCCGTACACCACATTGATGAGCGTCAAAAAGACAATCCAAGGCAGATGCACTTGTGCTGCTTCGGGCATCAATTGAACGCCCGTGCGTAACGCCGCATAAGCACCCAATTTCATCAGCACGCCCGCATGAATCATCGAAACGGCTGTCGGTGCTGCCACATGACCATCGGGCGACCAGTTGTGGAAAGGGAACACCCCCGCCAACACCGCAAACCCAATGAAAATGAAGGGGAACCAGAATTTTGCTAACGTCACATCACCCAAGAACGGGATGTCAAAGGCGCCATTTTCGGCAGCTAATGTAAGTTGCACCATGCTAAAACTGAACGGTTGGCTATCGGCGGGCAACAATTCAGACTCAATGGCAGCGGTTAAAATCGGTGCGCCTTCGCCTTGGAAAAATTCTGCCGCCGTAAAATACAACGCCAATATGCCCACCAATGCCACCACAGAGCCAATCAGGATATATAACGTCAGCTTCATAGAGGCGTATTCGCGCAATTTCACCCAACCCCAACCTGCAATCAGCAAGTACATGGGGAAAATCGCTAGTTCATAAAAGAAGAACAGCACGAAGATGTCTACCGCCATAAAGACGCCGTACACCCCCGCCACCAACAGCATGAAGAAAGCATAAAATTCACGCTGTCTATCGGTGATGTTCCAGCTAATTAGCACCCCGGCAACCGTCACCATACCGGTCAGCAGTATCATCGGCGCAGTTAAACCATCCACGCCCATATGGTAATAAATGCCGAGTGAAGTCAACCAAGGGATACGTTCTTCGTAGCGCAGTGCTTCAGCATATAACGCTGTACCCGCACTTTCACCGATGCTAGCATCAATCTGCAACTTATCGCCTTCGGTATAGAACGTCTCTTGTTGATACCCGCCGCGATCGGCAATCAGATTGTTAAAGCTAAAAAAGACCACTGCCGAAAGCGCCAACATCACCGCCGCCGCCGTAATCGCTACGCCACGGATTAAGTCGCGCTGCTTGGGATTCATGAACAGCAGCAGCACCCCGGCGATGATAGGAATGAAGACAATCGCACTTAAAATCGAAAAGCCTGCCATAATTTGCTCGTCCTATCCCATAAACACGCTAAAAATGCCGGTTACACTGCTGTTGATGACGGTCAAAATCCAGTTCGGCACTAGCCCAGTAATCAACATCAGCGCCATCAACGGGGCAATTGCCACCAATTCGTGCCGTTCCAGTTCCAGATTGTAATCTTTCCAGTGCATATTCAACGGTCCGTGCAGCACCGTCCGCACGCCTTTGAGGATATAGTTGCCTGTAAACAGTAACCCAATCATGGAGATGAGGGTAATCACTGTAAAGACCGGGAACGCACCGCGCACAACCAAAAATTCGCTGACGAAGCCATTTAAGCCCGGCAGCCCTAAACTTGCCATGCTCGTAAAGATGAAAATCGCACCGAAAACCGGGGCTTTGACCCACAAACCGCCATATTCACGGATGTCGCGGGTGTGCGTCTTGTGATAAATACCGCCTGCCAGCAAGAACATAGCTGCTGAACTTAGCCCGTGATTGAACATTTGCAAGACTGCGCCATTGGTCGCAATAATCGCATTCTGGGCGGCATCGGCTGCCAGCACACTGCCTGTTTGCGCCAATTCCCACGCTTGCCCATATAGCAATGCCATCACCGCCAGCCCAATCGCCACAAACCCCATATGATTCACGGAGCTATACGCGACAAGGCGTTTGATGTCATTCTGCCCGTAAGCCGCAAACGCGCCCAACACAATGCCCAACATCGCCAAAATCGCAAACATCGTCGCTACGTTGATGCCCAATAACGGGATATTGGCAATCCACACATCGGGGAAGAACGGCACGACCAAGCGCACAAAGCCATACGCCCCCAATTTGAGCATCACGCCCGCCAACAGCATCGAACCCGCTGTGGGCGCTTCGCCGTGAGCATCAGGCAACCATGTATGGAAGGGCCACACCGGCACTTTGATACAAAATGCGACGAAGAAACCGATGAATGCCAGTGCTTTTACCGTCGCCACACTCATGCCCAAAAATACAGGTTGGTCGGCTGCCAACTGGGGCCATGTCGCTGCGATGGTGGCAATATCAAATGTACCGGTTGAGAAACCAATCAATTGGGTCGCCAACAGCATCCCCAAGGTGCCGCCAATGCTGTAAATCATGAATTTGGTAGAAGCGTATTCGCGTTTGGGACCGCCCCATTGGTTAATCAAGAAGTACATGGGGACGAGGCTGAGTTCATAAAACAGGAAGAACACCATCAAGTCCATCGCCACAAACACGCCCATACAGCCCGTCTCAAAGAGCAGTAGCAACGCCAAATGGGTTTTCGGGCGGTCTTCGACTTCCCAACTCACCAATACCGCCAGTGGCGTCAGGATGCCCGTCAGCAGTACCATTGCCGCGCTGACGCCATCCACACCCAAATGCCACGTCGCACCAATCAATTCAAACCACGGGACGGCTGGCGCAACCAGATAACCACCATCCGCCGGGGCTTGCTGCTGATATGTGAAGAAGACCGCAACCGCAATCGCACCCACGATGAGCGACGCCGCCAAGGTGACAATGCGTGCCAGCCATTTATTGGATGGCAGCAGCAGCACCAACAGCGCAAATAACGCCGGAGCAAATATCAGGACAGAAAATGCATCAAAACCAAAAATCGGGAACATGCTCTCTCCTTATTGCGCGGTGACAGCGCCGGCTGTAAGGGCAAAAATCACCCCTATCACCACCGCCGCAATGAGAACAACCAATAAATACTGCTGCACTTTGCCTGTTTGAGCGCCGCGCAACCAGCCCCCGGCTTGGAAAATCCAACGCGGGATGCCATCGCCAACGCCGTCAATTAACCAAGCATTCAGCACTTTGGTCAAATCGCCAACCCACGTAAAGAAACGGGCAATGCCATGTAACACGCTGTCAATGATGCCTTTATCCACAAATTCGTTCACCTGGCGCGAAATCCACTGCGACGGTTGCACGAATAACAAGACATACAACTCATCCATATAGTAACGGCGTTGCAGCGTCGTGTACAAATCGCCGCCCAGAATTTTAATCATCGGGTCTTCTTCGCCCGCTTTGAGGGGCTTGACCCAATACATGCGATAACCAAGATAAATCCCACCGAGCGCCACAGCAAACGACACCAGCACTGGGAACCAGTTAAACGCTGGGGCTTCAAAATGCAGCACCGGATGCAGCGATTCAATCACAAAATATTTGAAAGGATTATGTTCAGAAGCGAAGATGCTGCCAAATATCGGGAAATCTTTTGGCACACCAACAAACCCGGCAAACAACGCAAACGGCGTCAAAATAATTAATGGCAATTGCATCGTCTGGCTGATGATGTCATATTGCCCACCGAGTCCAGCGTGCTGCGCCGGTTCAGTACGCGCTTCGCCTTTGAACGTTAAGCCAATTTGGCGCATGGTATAAAACGCCGTCATGAACGCCGCCACTGCCAACATTACAAACACCAGCGCGTGCGGTCCAAAACCTTCGGTGGTGCCGAGCCAAGCATCTGCCAAAATTTCGTCTTTTGACCAGAACCCGGCGGTAATCAACGGGAAACCCGCCAGCGATAAGCCACCTGCTAAGAATGTCCAGTATGTTACCGGAATTTTCTTATCTAAGCCGCCCATATTCCGCATGTCCTGCGGGTCAAAGGCGTGGCTATCGTGCGCGTCGTGATGAGCATCGTGACCATGTTCGGCATGAGCATCATGGCTGTGAGCATCGTGCGGGTCAGCGCCGCCGCCAATGCCGTGCGCGGGCGCGTGATGTTCATGAGCATGGTGTTCGCCGTGTTCCATAGCATGAATGACTGACCCCGACGCCATAAACAATAACGCTTTAAAGAAGGCGTGCGTAATCAGGTGGAACGCTGCCGCGATATACGCGCCAATGCCCAACGCTGCCATCATGAAACCAAGCTGCGAAATCGTTGAATAGGCGAGAACGGCTTTGACATCATTTTGCGCCACTGCCATCGTCGCGGCAAACAACGCCGTAAATGCCCCGACCACCGCCATCAATAACAACGGTGCGGTAAAGATACCGTGATGCGGGTCGCCGCCCGCTGCAAAGACGGGATACATGCGAAGAATAGCGTAAATGCCGGCGGAAACCATTGCCGCAGCGTGAATCATGGCACTAACAGGCGTAGGACCTTGCATGGCATCCGGCAGCCACAGATGTAAGGGGAACTGCGCCGATTTGCCGATTGTCCCGATAACCAGAAAAATACCAATTAATCCCGCTGCGCTTAAGCCGAAGCCGCCGAAAAGCAGTGCCTCTTTGCCTGCGAGGGCTTCTAACACGGCTGGGTTATACAGAATCTCGCGGAAACTGAGCGTACCCGTTTCAGCATATAGATAGGCAATTCCCAAGAGCATCAGCACATCGGCAACACGAGTCGTGGTGAAGGCTTTAATCGCTGCTTTATATGCCGTATCTTTTTCGTACCAGAAACCAATGAGCAAATACGAACACAAGCCCATCACTTCCCAACCGACGAACAGCAGCAGCAAATTATCAGCGACCACCAACGTGAGCATTGCACCCGCAAACAACGAAATAAGCGCAAAAAAGCGCGATTGACGCGGGTCGTGTGCCATGTAGCCAATGCTATAGATGAAAATGCACAGCACCGCCAGCGGCACCATGAATAACATCGCTGAATTCAGCGGGTCAACCAACACCCCCATTTGGAAAGCCGGGAGAGACCCAAGCGATAACCAATCCACACTGCTGCCAAAAACCACTTCGCCAAAATCTTTGGTAGCCGTCGCCGTAAACACCAAGCGCCAACTTACCAGCAATGACATCACCACACCGCTGATGCCCACCGTGATGCTCAGGATACGACTCCACGAGGTGGCGACTGGCACACCTAAATCGCCATACGGCGGACGAAAGCCGCCATAGACGAGGCTGCTGGCGGGTTCCGGTTTTGCCCGATTCGTCGCCAAAGAAATAATCAAAAATGCCAGCAGCGGACCCACCGGGACAAGCCACGGCAAAAAGTCCACACTGTTGAAATCAACCATCATGCGTCGCCTATCCTTTCAGCGTATCGGCTTCTTCAGGAATAATCGAATGCCGATTCCGATAGACCGAGATAATAATTGCTAGACCGACTGCTGCTTCTGCTGCTGCCACTACAAAGACAAACGCAGCAAATGCCAAGCCGTTCACTTCTGTCGGATTGTTGTAGCGCCAGAATGCCACGATATTCATTAATGCCGCGTTCAACATGAGTTCAACGCTCATCAATACCGCTACGCCATTGCGCCGCGCCAACACACCGAAGACACCGATACAAAAGAGTGCGGCAGACACCATCAAAAAGACCCACAACGGTACCATCGTCTAATTCCCTTCATCATCGGCATCGCGGGCAATCACAATCGCGCCAATCATCGCGGCAGTCAATAACAAGCCCGCCACTTCAAACGGCAAGACGAACTGGCTGCCACTGACCAATGCCACCCCTAAATCGGTGGTCGTTGCCAAACCAGCATCTGTCACCGGAAAATGCGTCGCAGCATTGGCAACCCACACCGGGTAAATCACGCCGAGGGCAAACAATACAAATAAAATGCCCGCTGAAATAACATTCACCCACACTCGTGTAAAGCGCATTTTATCGCTGGTGATACTGCGCGTCAGCATCACTGCAAAGGTGAACAAAATGGCAATCGCGCCGATATACACCAAGACCTGCACCGCTGCCAAAAATTCAGCACTGAGCAGCACCATCAGTCCGGCAACACCGAATAAGCTGACCATTAGCCAAATCGTGCCACGAAAGAGGTTAATGCACGTCACGACCCCAATCGCCCCACCGAGTGTAATCAGTGAAAAGACAATAAATGCCACGGTGATAAAATTGAATTCCATGTTAATCTCCCACTGCGGTTGCGGTTTGTGCAGTTTCTGTCGCTAGGCGGGATTCGCGCCCGACAGACCGCACTTGTCCCAATAAACCGATGGCAATGGCAACATTCGAGAGGAACAAAATAATGGTCATGGGCAGCACTTCGCCCAATGTCGCCTGCGCCAAATCACGCGGTGCCAGCCCCAATTCTTGCATCACCTTCACCAAGAATGCGACCGCCAATAGATTCAAAATCGAGATGGGTACAAGCCGGAACCAGTTAAACCACATCACTTGGTCAATCCGCATCCGTGGCACAGTGTTGCGAATCCACAGCGATATAAAGTAAAGAACACTTGCCTTTAGCCCTAACCAAGCAAACGCAATCAACGGCTCATTCCATAAGGGGAACAACCAACCACCGAAGAACAAGATAGTCAGCAAAATGCCATTGGTGAAAACGTGCAAAAATTCAGCAGCGAAGAACATGCCGAATTTCATACCTGAATATTCAATGTTGAAGCCCGCAACCAATTCGGATTCGGCTTCAATCAGGTCAAACGGCGCACGTCCGGTTTCGGCTTGGGAGGAGATAAAGAACAAAATCATTGCCAGTGGTGACATGAAAACGAACCACATGCTGCTTTGGGCATAGATGATGTCCACCATGCTCATCGTGCCGGCTAACATCACTGGCACCATCAGAGCGAACACCAATGGAATTTCGTAGCTGACCAACAGCGCCACCACGCGGAACGCCCCCAGCAACGCATATTTGTTATTGCTCGCCCAACCTGCGGTCATAATTGCCAAAGTGCCTAAGCTGGCAACCGCCACGAAATAGAGCGCCCCAATCTCCAAATCTACGCCGTAGTGATAGGGGGTAAATGGCACAATCGCCCAAATCAACACCACCGAAGCAAATGATACCAGCGGCGCGGCGTTATATAACAAACGGTCTGCGGCAGTGGGGGTAATATCTTCTTTGATAAGCAGTTTGATTAAATCAGCAAAAGTTTGTAACAAGCCAAACGGACCCACGCGGTTGGGACCGATGCGATCTTGGATACGCGCCGCCACTTTGCGCTCAATCCAAATCAGAAAAATTACCGTAACCAACGGCACCCCGCTGACCAATACCACGCCAATGAACAGCGAGATAAATTGCGCTAACCCTAAATTCACCCCACCGTTAGCAAGCGCCTCACACAATCCTGGACAATCCATCGTTTATCCTCCTCTCCGGCTACTTCCAAGCCAGCACGTCTTTACGCCAGGCATAAATCAGCCCGTCTGCCAGCAGGAAAATAAATAAGAACCCGGCGGCAAAGGCAAATAGGTCTAGCCGATTGTAGGCAACTGCCCAAGGGAATAACAGCACCATCTCCACATCAAACACGAGGAAGATGAGACCATAAATATAATACTGCACGCGGAACTGCACCCATGTGTCCCCCACCGTTTCCACGCCACATTCATACGTTTGGCTTTTCAGCACGTTGGGTTTGTGTGGGCGCAATAGCCAAGCGATGACAATGGGCAATGCAGGGAAGACCGGTGCCATCACCGCAAAAATACCTACAAAAGCCCAGTTATTCAAAATATCCATACTGACCAATCCTTAAGTAGATTGCTCTCTATTTGTGCCACTATGCTGACCAACACATCAGCACAGTATTATAACCTAATGTAACGAAACACGAAGGGGATTGCACTATTTCTCACAAGCGGCGTAAGTATAACATCCCCCGTGCCGACTGACAACAACTCTATGCGAATTTCTTAAAGACACCTGAAAACGGTTGGGATTTTAACACAGTTAGCCATAGAAACAATGTATTTTATGACGAAATGGCAACAAAGTGGCAACATTAAGTGCAGATTATCAGTCTGTGACCTATTCTATTTCTGGCTATAATCAGGCTCATGGTCACATTGATTCCACTCTCGTGTTTTATTCTGCTCATTTTCTGGCGCTATCACCACACCCAATCATGGCGTGAAGCGGTATTATCGGCTGCGCTGGTGTGGGGCGTGCTGGTTGTGTTTCTGACGGAAAGCCTCAGCATCGGGCAGGAATTAACGTTTTGGGGCGTATTGGCGGCGTGGGGACTCGTGCTGGGGTTACTGGTAGGGGTCATGGTTTCGCACAAAGTCAGACTATACTTTGCCCCTACTCGTATTCGTATTTTCTGGCAGAAATTTTCGTGGATAGAAAAAATTTGGCTGCTCGGTATTTTGCTCGTGGTGGGTGTAACAGGCATTATCGCGTTGGCAGCGCCGCCCAATACTTGGGATGCCGTTTCTTATCATCTGCCGCGTGTCGTCTTTTGGGAACAGTATCATACGGTTGCGCCCTATCCCACCCACACCCATCGGCAGATTTATCAGCCGCCTTTCGCTGAATTTATCATTCTGCATCTACAACTCTTAGCCGGCAGCGATAGGCTGGCAAATATTGGGCAGTGGGCAGCCCTGATTTTGACCAGTATCGGTGTTTCTGCGATTGCCAAGCAACTGGGCGCGAATCGGATGGCACAACTGTTGAGCGCGGTCTTGTGCGTCAGTTTGCCGATTGGTGTTTTGCAAGCCACCGGTGCCAAAAATGATTTGATAACTGCCTTTTGGATTGTATGCCTTACTTATTATGTGCTGAAAGCGATTCAATCAACCCATATTCACCACAGAGGCACAGAGAACACAGAGGATTCACAGAGAAAAAATTTCTTCGTGTCCTTTGTGCCTTCGTGGTTTGTATTTTATGTAGGAACGTCCGCAGGGTTGGCACTGCTTACCAAAGGCACGGCATATCCGTTTATTGTGCCGCTGTTGATATGGTTTTTTGCAACACTTTTTTGGCGCAATTTATCACCCCAATATCCTATAACAACCAATGACAACAGCACACCAAAATATCGCATTCCACAGGCAATCCCCTTAAAATCGCTGCTGCTTGTTGGCGGCATCATTATCCTGCTCAATAGCGGGCATTGGCTACGCAATCTGAGCATCTATGGCACGCCATTAACCGCGCCTGACCACAGCCATTTTTACGCTAATGAAATCATTTCTCCAGCGGTGTTCATCTCCAATATGACGCGCAATGTGGCGCTGCATGTATTCATTCCAGAGCAAGTGAATCGCATCGTGGATATTAGCGGTGGTTTGATGCAAGTCATCACATCGCTGCATCAAACGTTAGGATTAGACATCAGCGACCCGCGCACAACATTTCCATTGGATACCTTTAAACTGCCGCCCATTTGGGATATGTTCAACGAAGACCGCGCCGGAAATCCGCTGCATGTGGGGTTATTGGGGTTGGCATTGCTGCTGCTGCCAAATGCCTATAAAAATCTCCCCCCAAAACCCCCTGCTCGTTCTGACCTCACCCCCCTCCTTGCGAAAAGGGGTGGGGATGTCCCTATGCAATGGGGCAAGCACCTAATTTTTTACCTACTCGTCATCCTCAGCACCTTTGTGTTATTCAGCCTCATGCTGAAGTGGCAGCAATGGGGAACACGGTTGCAACTGCCCTTTTTCGTTCTGATTGCGCCGTTTATGGCGATTGTTCTCACAATGGTTTTGCCGCGTTGGTTGAATTTTCTGATTGGGATGGTGCTGCTACTCACTGCCGCGTTCATCGCTATGAATGGCGTGCCACGCGCTTTATTCGCCAGCACGGATACCCACCCACTGGCGCTGAGTTTTTATATCGGCAATGAGAATATTGACCATGAGAGTGTCTTGGTGCAACCGCGCCACGAACAATATTTCAACAGTCGCTATGAATGGTATCCGCCATCGGCAGACATTGCCCAACGCATGAAAACCCTTGATTGCCAAACAGTGGGTTTTATCAGCGGCGAAAATGGTTGGCTGTATCCGATGCTGCTGCTGCTCAAAAGCGAAATTCCGGGGCTTTATATGCAGTCTGTGAATGTTGAAAATGAAACAGCAAAATTAGCACAATTGCCGCCGTTTGTGAATTTTGTGCCGTGCGCCATCATCGAAATTCGCGGGCAGCAGCCAGATTTGCCAGACCACATCATCAGTGACGGCAACTCGTATTATCAACATTTTCGTAATGGTCTATATTCGATTTATCTGCCGGAAAATTGATGAACCGCAGAGATGCCAAGAACGCAAAGAAAATGATTATTGGTTTGAAGTCAAATCCTAGAACCAATCTAATCCCTGCGCTTTTAACTTTTAACTGGTTTATTGTAAAGTTCAATTGTCGTTGTGTTATCCCGCCAGAAACTAAAGTTTCCGGCTGCCAAACTAACAAGTCTGCTAAAGAGACTACTTCAAGAACGCCTAAATCGCAGTCGCAAGGTGTTCTGGTTTTGTCTAGCCCCATGACTTTAGTCTGGGGCAACACTTTTAACTTTTAACCTTGGACTTTGAATTACAACCTATGACCTCAGCACTTAGCACTCAGCACTCAGCACTACAACATCAGCACTCAGCACTTTCGGATTGGGATAATTTTGTTATGCAGCATCCCCGCGCCCATGTGCTGCAACTATCGGCATGGGCGCAGCATCAAACTGAATTTGGCTGGCAAAGTGACCGCGTAACATTGACGGAAAAAGGTGCTATCGTCGCCGGAGCGCAGATGCAATTTTGGCAACTGCCGGGCAAGATTGGCACTCGCGCTTATATCCCGTTTGGCGCGTATGTGACGCATGAGTCACAATGGCAACCGTTGTGGGCGGCAGTGCGGCAGTGCGCTAGAAAATATCGGGCGGCATGGCTCAAATGGGAACCGGGGCATTATCTGAACGAAACACCGCCTGATTTTACGAAATGGGGTTTTCGGGCAAGTCCCCAAACTATTCAGCCGCCGCGCACAGTGATGATAGACATCAGCGGCGATGATGAAACGATTCTTGCCCGCATGAATCAAGGCACACGCCGCAAAATTCGGCAAGCACAAAAAAATGATATTC
The DNA here is from genome assembly GCA_022842885.1 of Anaerolineae bacterium. Lineage (GTDB taxonomy): Bacteria > Chloroflexota > Anaerolineae > Aggregatilineales > Phototrophicaceae > JALHOR01. Next base: position 97,847 of record JALHOR010000003.1, on the reverse strand, counting down.
GTTATTATCCCGCCGCGCCGGAGGACATCGCCAAATTTACGCGCATGGTATTAACGACAGGCGCACGCAACGAATTTCATATCCACGAGCCGCATTATTATCAGCGAGCGTATGAGTTACTCGCACCGGGCAATCATGCCGCGTTGATTCTGGCGCAGCATGAAGGTGATGATTTGGCGGGTATTTTTGTCACTGCCGCTGGAAAAACTGCCCAATATTTATACGGTGCATCCTCGAATATCAAACGCAATTTGATGGCGACTTATGGTATCCAATGGGCGGCGATTCAATGGGCGAAAACGCGCGGTTGCACGCATTATGATATGTGGGGCATCCCCGATTACGATGAAACCGTATTAGAAGCACAATTCCAATCTCGTGAAGATGGCTTATGGGGCGTGTATGGCTTCAAACGGGGTTGGGGTGGCACGGTGCTTCGGTCTGCGGGTGCATATGATGTGGTCTATAATCCATTGATTTATCATGCCTATCAATGGGTGCAGCAGCGGCGGGAGAGGCGCATTTTAAAAAACGAAGGAGAAGCATTGAAATGAAACCTAAGTGCGAATCGCTTTTCTGGACACCGAGATTTTCCTAACGCACTAAAAAATCGCCCTTTGCGCTTCGGGTAAAGGATGAGACATTGCTTTTGGCGCTTTGCTCTGGGTATGTAGCATTTGGCTATAGTAATGACATGAGTCACCTTGCTGCCAGTACAATAGTTGAATCACTTTATAGCACACTCGAAAAACCACCGATTGCTATTCCACAGGCATTTGCCGCTGCCCGCGATAGCTTCACTCACTATTCTGATGATTTCGATGAGTTTGATTTACCTGCCGGTTGCGTTTTGTGCGCGATTATCACAGACACACAGGCTTATATAGGTTGGATAGGCTCAGTCAGAGCCTTGCATATTCGGAATAATCAAATTATTAATAGTACAAAACCCCACACAGTTGCAGACCTTCATCCTAACTTGGAACTTCCCGAACACATGAAACATTCTGCAACCCGTTATTTGACATTTGATACAATTATCGAAGAAAACATTAAGCTAGTAGATGAACCTTGGCAACTGCAATCAGAGGATAAATTGGTATTCTTGACTGGAGAACTCGCCAAATACCTCAGCCTTCCGCAAATTCCCAATCTCATTCAGAACCAATCTGTGCGAGATGCTACTCGTATATTATTAGAGACAGGCTGTACCGGGGATGATCATTGGAATGCGGCGGCAATTGTTGTAGGTTTTCAGAGTAAAATCCACGAATTTTCTAACTTGATTTAAGAACAGAAATTCTATATACTATAAGGGAGACTCAGGCAGCTTCAAACACGAATACCTGTAGGCGGAAGGCAAACTACAAAAGGACAGCGGCTTTTTCTAGGACGCATTTCCCGGCTGACGTGACAATTCACATCGTAAAGGGCTTTCCCCACAAAACCCTGAATGTTCCCAAATCCTAATCCTGAGTCTTTTCCTCTTTGCTACTTTTTAACCACACAAACGCCGAGATTTTCTTACTTTTTGGCGATTGGGGTTTTGATTATTTTACTGCTCCCCCAAGTTGCGATTCTGTCTACGCAGATAATGGCTTTCCGCTATACTTCTGGCATGACATTCTCAACTGAAATTATCACCGACAAAGACATTTGGAATAACACGCTGCGAACCTTGCCGTATGCTCATATCCTGCAAACATGGGAATGGGGCGAATTCAAACGCGAGACGACGGGTTGGCAGCCGCATCGCATCGCCTTCAAACAAAACGGTGTAATTGTAGCAATGGCATCTATTGGCATCCGGCGCATCGGCTTCGCCAAAGTGCTATATGTGCCAAAAGGCGCAGTTCTACCTTACGAAAACGCCGAACTCACGCATGAAATTCTCGATTTTTTGCAGCAGTTCGCCCGCCAGCAAGGGGCAATCTGGCTAAAAATTGACCCCGATGTGCCACTCGCTATAGGCGTTCCCGGCGAAACTGATGAAGCATTGTGCGAAGTGGGGCAGACGCTACAAGCCAATTTACAAGCACGGGGTTGGCGTTTCAGCGATGATCAAGTGCAATTTCGCAATACGATTTGTGTGGATTTGACACGCAGCGAAGACGAAATTTTGGCTGCGATGAGCCAGAACACGCGCCGCAAAGTCCGCACGGGTGAGAAAAAAGGCGTCACGATTCGCGCTGCTACGCTCGATGATTTAGAAATGCTCTATGCGCTGTATCAAACCACTGGGGAACGCGACCAATTTTTGATTCGTCCGCGAGAGTATTATCTGCACGAATGGCGCTATCTGATGGCGGCGGGTCTCGCCCATGCGCTGATTGCTGAATATGAGAAAACACCTATTGCACAGGTGATATTGTTTCACTTTGGGCAAAAATGCTGGTATTTTTATGGCGCATCGTCCAACGCAGAACGGGAGCGAATGCCCAATTATGCGCTGCAATGGGCAGCGATGCAGTGGGCAAAGGCACAGGGTTACACGATTTATGATATGTGGGGTGCGCCTAACATCTTCGATGAAAATGATTCGATGTGGGGCGTTTATGAGTTCAAGCGCGGTTTTCGGGGCAGCGTTACGCGCACCATCGGCGCATGGGATTATGCCCCCTCCGCATTGATGTATCGCGGCTACACGGAAATTCTGCCGCGCCTGCGGTCATGGCTTAGGAAAATAAGATAGCAGGGCAGCACTCAGCTTTTTGCTGTTTTGTTGCAAATATCAAATTGGCTCGTGTCGCCCCAGACTAAAGTCGTGGGGCTAAACAAAACCAGCCCACCTTGCGACAGGGGCATCACGCACTAAAGACGTTATTCAAGCAGTCTCTTTAGCAGACTTGTCTTTTTGGTAGCCGGAAACTTTAGTTTCTGGCGGGATAACACAACCACAATCGAACTTAACAAAAAAAGCAGCTTATCGCTTTTAACTTTGTACTTTTAACTTTTAGGCTAAACATCATGGAAACAACTTCGCAATACATCATCGCCAACAACATCAAATTACATGTCGTCACTGCCGGGCGCGAAGATGGCGAACCCGTCATTTTGCTGCACGGCTTCCCTGAATATTGGTATGGTTGGCGCAACCAAATTCCGTTTTTAGTCGAACAAGGCTATCGCGTGATTGTGCCTGACCAGCGCGGCTACAACCTGAGCGAAAAACCCCAAGATATTGGCGCGTATCGCACTAGCACATTGGCAGCAGATGTGATTGCGCTCATGGATCATTTTGGGCTGCAACAAGTGAATCTAGTAGGGCATGATTGGGGTGCGGCGGTGGCATGGATGGTCGCTACAATTTATCCTGACCGGCTGAAAAAACTGGTCATCTTGAATGTTCCCTATCCTTCGATTATGGCACGCGCTTTTTTCAGCGGCAATGTGTCGCAGTTGCTCAAAAGTTGGTATATGTTTTTCTTCCAGATGCCATGGCTGCCGGAAGCATTGTTGAGCGTCGGTGGCTATGATGGTTTCGCCAATGCCATTCGCTCTAGTGGCAAACCGGACACTTTCAGCGATGACGACATGGAAAAATATAAAGAGACATGGTTAAAACCCGGCGCGATGACCGCCATGCTCAATTGGTATCGGGCGATGCTTCAGGGACGGGGTAACAACAGCAGTATGGCATCCGGTGAACGTGAACTGCCGCGCATCACTGTTCCCACCTTGATGTTGTGGGGCGAAAAAGACATTGCGCTGGAAAAAAGCCTTGCCGAAGAAAGCATTCAATTGTGCGAAAATGGCAAGATTGTTTTCTTCCCGGATGCTACTCATTGGCTTCAGCACGACGAAAGTGCTGCTGTGAACCAACATATTCATGAATTTTTGCAACAGAAAAACGTATAATAGGGGCAACATAGTCGTGAGATAATTCCATGAATGGTGCTTCCAATCATCTATCACAACACTATAAAACGGGTCCATTCCCAGGGCGCATAGACCCTTGGGCAGAAGATGATCATTTTTTCCACTCTATTCACAATCAGATGATTGGTCTTTTACTGGAACAACTCAGTGATACACTCTTTGCCATGGGCTATGTCGCCGGGACAGAAACCAGTTTACAAATCGCCGAGGGGCGTGAACCCGATATTTTTGTGCTGCGCGGAGAAACACCATACCCACAGCCACGCTTAGATTATGCATTGGCAGCACAAGAAATGCTGGCAGAAGCGGGCGAACCGGTAATGGCATTATCGGAATTGGACGCGCTGCATATCCATGAGGCGAAAACGGGCGATTTGGTAACGGTTGTGGAAATTGTCTCACCCGGCAACAAGCGGTCTGCCTATGATATTTTTGCTTATCAAGAACGCCGCAGCCGTTTATTCCTGGAAAAAGGCGTGAATGTAGTCGAAATAGATATGACTCGTTCCAATAAACGGCTCGTGAATCATGCCCGCACACAGCAAACGCCGTATCATGTGGCGATTTTTTTGCCGGGCGATGGTTTACGCATCGTGAGCATTGCTTTGGAAAATCCCCTCAGCCGGATTGCTTTACCCCTACGTGGCGAAGTCACAGCAATGGAATTACACACTGCCTATGAAAATGCCTATCGCCAACTGACCACCGCATGGCATATTCAGCACAGGACAGCCTATCAAGAATCAGCACTGCCCTTTTCGTCGCTAATGACAGATGCCCAACGCCAGGCAGCAATAGAGGCGGTGAAGGTGTGGCAGGAACAATTAGTCACTGAAAATAAATAAAAACAGGCGAGCCATTCAACTCACCTGTTTTGAATTTATGTTGTTTTAGAAGCGATTTCTAGCACTCCGTATAATCGCACGTCAGGCACTTGCGGCAGCCCTCCGCCCGCACCAACGAAATCGTGCCGCATTCAGGACACATATCTGCGCCAGAAACAATACCATTGTGATGCTGTTCGTGCGGCGCAACCTCTTCAATTTTGGGCTGTGCCACTGGAATACTATTCACCGGAACACCATTCAGCGGCAGATTCAACTGATGGGGCTGCTCACTGCCATTGAAATAGTGCATTTGCAGCGATTGTGCTACGGCATCCGGCAGCGATAACACCCGATTCGGACCAAAGCCCACCGGACGCGCCCCGCCAATATTTTGCAACTGGTCAATAATCAACTTGAGCATTTCACGGCGGTTATGGGGTGCGGTCGTGCGTAATTGTAGCGAAATCATGCGCCCCATCGCTTCGGCATCGGCTTGAACATCGCTGCCTGCTTTGCCCACCACGATAAACACTTCAAACGGGTTGCCATGCTCATCGCTGTTCATGGTGATATACGATGTGCCGAAGGGCGTTTTAAAGCTGACGGTTGTGCCACTGAGTTTTACCGGACGCGGATACACACGATGCGGTGTCGCCACTTGTTCGATTTTATCGTCTTTCTTTTCGGGCTTGTCCGCGTCTTTTTTGCCTTTGATGTCGGTCATTTCTTTTTCAGCGCGTTCATCGCCTTTGAGCATCAAAATTTGTTCGTCGCGGCTGCCATCGCGGTAAATCGTGCCGCCTTTGCAGCCCAAATCATACATATACTCGTAAAGTTGCCCCACCTGCTCAACCGTGTAGTGATGCGGGAGGTTGCTCGTCTTTGAAATCGAACTGTCAATCCACCGTTGAAACGCCGCTTGTACACGCACATGCTCTTCTGGGCTTAAATCCATCGCCGTGACGAAGAAATCCGGCAGTTTATCTGCACCGGGATTTTTATCACGCCATTCGCGCACAATCGGCACTTGCTCCTCATGCAACCCCAAACGGCTTTTGCGATAGTACAACCATGAGAAAAACGGCTCTATTCCTGTTGATGTATTAGTCATTGTTCCAGTCGTTCCAGTTGGTGCTTGTGTTAGTAGTGTTACATTCCGCATCCCATTCTGGGCGATTTGCTGGCGAATATCTTCTGGCATTTGTTGCATGAAGCCGCTTTCCAAGAACTTCTCGGCTTCAAACATGGGGAAAGCGCCTTTTTCGGCAGCGATTTTGCTGGAAGTCGTATACGCAACTCGCGCAATCCGGCTGTAGAGTTTATCAATGAATGCTTCGGATTCCGGGCTACCGTAGCGCACTTGGCAGTAAATCATGAGTTCGGCAATGCCCATCGTGCCAAGCCCCACGCGCCGTTCCCCAAGCTGTTGCTTTTTGTTTTCCTCGCGGAAATAGGGATTGGCATCCACAACATTATCCAAGAAGCGTACCGCATACTCTACGGCACGGTCTAAATCATCCCATGCCACATCGCCAGCGATTTCATCATAGAATTTCGCCAGATTGATAGCGCCGAGATTACAAACTCCGTTACCCGGAAGTGACTGTTCCCCACATTGGTGAACTACTACTCCGTTTGTAATCATAGAGTGAGTAATTGGTTCTGTGATGTCAAAAACATCTTCAATGCCGTCTTGAGTAATTGATTCGACAGTAGCAATAAAGTTTTCTCGATAGACGCCCCGTTTGCCACGACTCAAATATTCGCTTAAAGCATGTTGTTTACGCGGCAAGATAAAACCGATTGCTGCCGAAAAAACTGTCATATTCCCTTTTGTAATGGTCAAATCGTGCTGTGCTTCGCACCAATACGATTTCAAGCCACCTTTGCCATCTGGCATATCCCGATACTGAGCATGGCGTCTGTTACGATAAATGCGCGATGATATGCCAAAATTAGAAAGGAGCATTTGTACCCCTTCTAGCAAAGGAATATAGCTTGATGCAAGGCGAATACTGCCGCCCTTTTCACCACCATCCTGAAAACTACCATCAGCAGTAAATAAAGCCTGTAAATAGCCCTGCTGCATTTCCTCAGCACCCTGAAATACAACTTCGGGAACGCAGAGTTTGTTGGCAACAACACCGTATTGTTCAGCAATTCGCATTAAGCGGGTTGAACTGATGCGTGTTTCATCACGTCCTGCAATCGCTACGGGCGAAATCGTATAAGCACGATTCGGAATTGTTTCCGCCTCGACAAGTTGATTGACATATTCAGCAAAAATAGGCGCAAGGGTTTCTTTCTCGTCTCCGAAAAATGATAAGATTGCTCCCTGAGATGCATTAAAATGCCCATCACCCGTCAACCAGCCCAGAACACGCCCTAATTCAAGTGACCCCTCCTGACCGAATCCACCTTTACGATTTAAAATATGAATTTTGTCACCGGGATTCAAATCTTGGAGTTCAACCCAACCACGCGGGGTCATAATTCGATGGTCAGAAGTGGCACGCAAAAAGTAGCCTTCTTTGGTTTGCAATCGATAAACAGGTTTTGTTCCGGTCATAAACACTCGTGTTGAGGGTGTTGTAGCATGTTCTAGCCCAAAACGCCCATCAATGACAGCTTCTATATCCGTTTCATCGTTAAACAAATCAACTGCTTTGACCATGCCTTGATTGGTATAAATGCGAGTATCCCCCGTCACGCACGGATTCACCCCCACCAGTGGCGCAAAATACCATGAATTCGCCATCTTGTTATAGCGGTCTAGGAATAACAATCCCGGTTCAGCACTTGCCCACGCACTTTCGATGATAGCGTGCCACAATTCACGGGCTTTTATCGTGCGATACACAATCACTTTGCGTCCGGCAGCTTCCCACGCCTGAATATCCCCATCCCATAAGTTGTCGTAATCGGGGTCAGAAGTATCGGGGAATTTCAATTGCCAGTCGCCATCTTCGCGCAGCACTTTCATAAATTCATCGGAGATTGCCACGCTGATATTGGCATTGGTGATTTGCCCGGCTTTGCGCTTGCTAGTAATAAAGTCGAACACATCAGGATGCCAATCTGCCAAGAGCAGCATCAATGCGCCGCGCCGGGAATTACTGGTGTAAATGCCTGCACCACTCAACAAATGCACATCATCAACTTCAAAATCAAACACTTCGGCAGCGTCTAACGGACGAATAGTAGCAATCGTATCCGGCAGCACATTCAGCACATCCTGCATTTTTTCGGCAAAATCTACCTGCTCATCTTCGATAAGGCGTGTTTGGATTTTGGTCAACTGGTTATAAGAAATGCGTTCGGAAACACCATCATAAATCCGCTGGCGATATTTGCTACGCGCCCCCAACTGTGTCCAAACGGTTGCTGGGTAGGTGTGATACATATCGCGTTTGCCCGGCACAGCATCTATCACTTTTTCCGCGTTTACGAACTGCATAAAACGCTCTTTAAAGCTGTTGCCTGTTACACACAAGCGATAAATATCCTGCCAATTGCCAGAGCGTTCTTGCCGCACAATATGCGAGACAATGCCATTCATGCTCAATAACTGCTGCAAATCGCCTAGCATATCGCGGCTAATACTATCAATCCCAAAACCACCTTTTTTACCGCGATTGCACCCATCGGCATCAAAATAGCCCGCGATGAATGCACCCATTACGGATGATGGAGAACGGAAAATCGCTTCTGGCACGCGCACATCTGCCGCTTTAGGTTTAAGCAGTTGATTTTCGATGAGCCATTCAATCACCATACGCGAATAAACAACAATACTTTGGCACGCCCCATCCCCAGACTCAACTGTGGGCTGAATACCAAATAAGGTTTGAACGAGGTTGAGCAATCTTTCCCGAATTTTTGGATGCGAATCAGCGGTTGCCAGTTTAAGAGCTTTTGGTGCTTGCCATGTCACTTTTTTACCGACTTGAACATACCCATCGGCATAGGCATAGCCCAAGAAATATGCCAAATCTTCATTCAATTCAGACGGTAGTTGAACATCGGTATTGAGACGGGTACTCATGATAGAGCGTTCATAGTTCAACGGCTTTAGAGGAACATAATTACCCTCAACACCCTGACCCAACAACAACAAAATTTCATCACCTTCTTGCAGGTATTTCAGCGGCATAGTGGTTATCTTGCCATCCATCAACACCGCCACTTTATGGTCTTCAGTAATTTGGACACGATACCCGCGTGCCGTTTCGACTTCATATAGCGGTTTAACGCCATTGCGAAAACGAGTGGTGATAGGACGCAAACCACGATGCGTATGCGCTGAAAAAGTTTCGCCTGCATCCATACGATCAGCTAATTCAGCGGCAGGAATCAGCCCTTTATCGGTGAGGATACGGGTATTGGCACTAAAACACCCCCCTTGCTCAATTAGCCCAGTGACGAAGCTATACAGCGCACCCCATGAAACTGCACCGCTGGAACGTCCATTCACGCCTTTGACATAGGCATGGCGCGGACGCAAGCTGGAAAGCGTAATCCCCACGCCGCCACCCCGCGACATAATTTCGGTCATTTGTCGCAGGGTTTCTAAGATACCGCCGCGTGAATCGTGCGGGAGTTTTAACACGTAACAATTTGAAACCACCACACCTGCCGACACAAACGAATGGTCTTCTTCAACCTCAATATCCATCACAATGCCGGAATAATCTTCAGTTTCGATACTGTCTATCCGCACCCATTTGAGGTTGTCATAATCCAAATGAATGCCTGAACTAAATTGGCGTTTCGGCGGCACAACCCCGAAGAATTGTTCATATACATCACCGGCTTCGCTGACCACAGCACTGACACGATATGAGGGAGTTTTTCCGTTACGATGAGTATTTTCAAAAATCGAGAAGAAATAGCCTAATCGCAGCAGCAATTGATGAATTTGAATCGTCAGGGTACGATTTGCCAGCAAAATACCCACATAGTTATCGGAAATATAACCATCAGAGGTAAATAACCCCCGCAGCAATTCAAACGTCAAATCATTTGGGAGGTGCATCAAATTCGTTGGAATGCGTTTGCTGTGGCTGTAACACCCCAATAATGCCTTAAAGAATTGCCCGACTGGTAAGGAATTTACCCACAAATCGTACCAGCGTTGAGTGCTACTTAGTTTGATAGCGGCAGCCAAACCAAATTTTTCTTCCACAATACGGGCAATATCTTCGGCTTGTTCGAGTTCATCTAGCGCAAAGACAATTTTGATGCCCGATGGAATATCAGTACCAGTCCGGTGCGTAATACAACCATCACCTAACCAGCGTCCAAAGAGATAACACAGGTCTTTATCAACCGTTAGTGTGGATTTAATCGAATAATGTGTCCCATGATCGGTAAAGCCACGATTGCCCATAATCATCGGCTTAAACATCAAACCATTTTCTGTATTGTAATCTGGCACATAATCTGGGATGTATATTGTTTCAACAGGGCAAACTTCACCATCATGGGCAATCGCAACATAATCCCCTTTGCGAACATCTTTTGCGGGAATCCACTCTGGTTGATGGCGTAAACGCAATCCATCACGCGAGCGATGGGTATTCAACCACTCGGAACGAATAACAAAAATTTTATGCGCGCCCGTCACCCGCAATGCATCGTAGCCAACTTTGCGCGGTTTCATCACATAAATCTGTTCATCTGTTTCGCGCTCAAATTTATGCAAGACAGAGCGTAAACGATTCTTATGGGTGACAACTAAATCTCCGACGCGCACATCCGCAATCGGTTTATATCCATCAATCGTTAAAACCTCTTGGTCAGGGGGCATACAATTGTAATACGATAATTCCTGATCTGTTCCAGCCGCTGTTAAAATGCGTCCGCCCGGCACAAATTTCCAATCATCCAATAACCACCGAAATTTTTCTGTCCATTCGGCTTGTAATGCCGCATCTATTTCGATGCCGGCAATGCCCGCCGCCACGCGATCCATCATTTGCGCCGGGTCAGTCTCGATAGGTTTGTCCACATGTTCAATATCACGGGTGACAACTTCGCCATCATTGAGTTCAATTGTTACCTGTGGCAAATTTAACGCCGTTACCTTGCCCACTTCGCGCTGTCCCGTTGCCGAGTTCACCACCACAATCACCGTATCGCCAACTGCCAGCGTGGCGCGGGTCATATCTTTAAGAGCATAGCGATCCAGAAAAATTTTATAACCCAAGTCATGCAGGGCATTGCGTTGTTTTTGGGGTTGAGTCATAACAGGGTCTCTCCTACTCACGATAAGTAAACTGGACTGGAAAAAGGGAACATAAAACTATCGTGATTTTCTTAAAAGCAAAAATCACAACATATTTACTAGGTTGTACAAAATTATGGATGATAGATGTTGATTTATGGCGGGGTTTTTATCGCCAGAAATGTGCCATCTATATTTTCCTCTAGGTATTTTAAGAGGTGTTTAAAATCATAACATGGGTCGGAACATCTGTCCACTAAAAAATCGCTTCATTTCGGTTAGAAACTTATCGAAATGTTGGGATTTGTGACAAAAAACAAACTAAAATAGGGCAATAGCTGTATTGGGGCAGGTGTGAACTGCCCCAGTAGATTTGTGAAATGTTACAAATTATTTACCAGTGCGCCGCCGCAAGAATGCTGGAATATCGGTATTGCTTTCGTCATAAACCCGCGGTTGTTCTGGCTGCGTGGGAGGCGGCGGGGGTGTCGCTGGTTGCGTGGGCGGGGTTGCCGGACGCGCTGGTTGCTGTTGACGCTGCGGCGGATAAGCGGGTGGCACATCTGACGGTTCATCATAGCTGCGCGGCGGGGTTGGCACATTCGGCACAGGTTGTTGGCGCGTGGTCGTGGGTGGCGTTTGATGGCTGATTGGACCCGGCGCAGTGCGTTCTACGGGTTGTTGCGGACGGAAAGACTGCTGAGGCTGTGGCGCTTCATTTTTGATACGCCGTTCTGCGCGTCCTTGCTCAAACCCCGTCGCAATCACCGTGATGCGGATTTCATCGCCCATGTTATCGTCAATCTGAGCGCCAAAGATAAGGTTCACTTCGGGATGGGCGCTGTCTTTGATAATGGCAGCCGCTTCGTTGATTTCAAACAGCGTCATATCATTGCCGCCCGTGATGTTAAACAAGATGCCGCGTGCGCCATCAATCGTGACATCCAGCAAGCCACTGGTAATCGCCATTTCTGCCGCTTTACGAGCGCGGTCATCCCCAACAGCCCGCCCCACTGCCATCAACGCTGCGCCACCTTCAGACATGATGGTGCGAACATCGGCGAAGTCTAGGTTAATGAGCGCCGGAACTGTAATAAGTTCCGAGATACCCTGAATACCTTGCCGCAGCACATCATCAGCCAAAGAAAATGCCTGTTGCAATGTCGAGCGTTTATCAGCGATTTGCAGCAAGCGGTCATTGGGAATAACAATGAGCGTATCTACTTGGGATTTGAGCGTTTCAATCCCGGCTTGGGCAATTTGGGAACGGCGAGCGCCTTCAAACGTGAATGGACGTGTGACCACGCCAATCGTCAATGCGCCGAGTTCTTTCGCAATTTGCGCCACCACCGGAGCCGCCCCTGTACCCGTGCCGCCGCCCATGCCACCGGCGATAAACACCATGTCAGCACCGCGCAGCACTTCGTACAATTCATCGGAACTTTCTTCGGCGGCTTTGCGCCCAATTTCTGGGTTGCCACCCGCACCTAAACCGCGCGTCAGTTTTTCACCGATTCGCACGCGCGTTTTGGCTTTGGAAAGCATCAATGCCTGGTTATCAGTGTTAATTGTAATAAACTCAACACCCCCCAGACCCTCATTAATCATTCGGTTGACGGCATTGCCACCGCCGCCGCCGACCCCGACGACCTTAATCTGGGCAAAATTTTCGCCTGTGGTTAAATCTAATCCATCCATAAATGTTTTCCTCTGTCGTTATGCCGCCGGAGTATGTCGGCAATGCAACGCTGACTCTGACTGTTGATTGTACACAGAAGTTATAAGTCGGCAAGCATCTTGCAAGAATATAACCTGAAACAAATGCTGCTGTCCACTGATAGCAAGTTTATTTATCGCCATCATCGGGCAAAAATCGCTTAAAAAAGCTACCTAGCAGCGCCCCAATGCCAGCGGTAGGCATATTCGAGCCGTTGCCATTCGCTGTTTCTGCGACTGAATCCAAATTTAAGCCTAAACGCAATAATCCCACACTGGTACTATAGGATGGATTTTTGAGTGTCTCTGCCATCCCGGTCAATTTTTCTGGTTTTGCTAGACGCACCGGACAGCCTAATACTCGCGCCGCCGCGTCTTGTATGCCGACCAATTGCGAACTGCCCCCGGTAATAACCACCCCGGCACGCAGCAACCCATCATACCCAGACCGTTTCATTTCTTTCTGGACATATTCAAAAATTTCTTCAGCGCGGGCTTCGACGACCATCGCCAAATCTTTGCGATGAATCTCTTGCGGCAAGCCATCACCAAACGGTTCCACCATAAAGGTTTCCAGCGGATTCACATTTTTGACACTGGCATGACCATGTTGAATTTTGACAACTTCTGCCAGTTCAAACGGCACATGCATCCAATAGGTGATGTCGTGAGTGATATGGTCGCCACCAATGGCAATCACTGCCGAATGCCACACGGTATCATTCACAAAAATCGCAATATCGGTTGTGCCGCCCCCAATATCAATGATGACCACCCCCATCTCGCGCTCTTGTTCAGTGAGGATAGCATCGCCCGCCGCCAATGGATTGAGGATGAAACGGTCAACGAAGATACCCGCCGCTTCGGTGGCTTGTTCCAGATTGGCTAAACTGGTGGTGGAGGCGGTGATAATATGGGCATCCACTTCTAACCGGAAGCAGTGCATCCCTATTGGATTTCGCACCCCTTCTTGACCATCCAGCGTATAAGTGCGCGGCACAACATGCAGCACTTCGCGGTTATGCGGAATCGCAATAGCACGGGCATTTTCCATCGCTTTTTCGAGGTCATCTTCACGCACGCTGCGCGACCCGGTAATGCCTACCATGCCGCGGCTGGTTAAGGATGAAATATGCGCTCCGGCAACACTCACAAATGCTCGCCGAATCTGATACCCACTGGTTTTTTCGGCTTTGTGGGCAGACGCTGATATAGCCGCAGTGAGCGCCTGAACGTCGTTCACCACGCCTTTTTTCATACCCCGGCTCGGCTCAATCCCCATGCCAATGACAAAAATATCTTGGGGACGTACTTCGCCCACAATGGTACAAATTTTATGCGTACCAATATCCAACCCAACAACAATATCGCTCATAGCAATTTCCGCTGCTCAAATCATCAAGATTTTACTACAAATCACAAAAGTTCGCACAGGGCAGCGGGACTGCTGTCCTAATGCTGTTTACCCATCTTGTGGTTCGCGTCCCCACAAAATATTATAAAATGGCGCATCTGGGTTCACGATATTGACTTCGCCCGCCTGAATGCCGCGTGCAATCAATCGCTCGGCAATGGCTTGATAAATCAAATATTTTTCTTGCATCCCTGTTCCCACCCCAAACCACACATCCCAACCGCTGCTGTTACGAAATCCCAAGCCTTTATTCGGGTCATAAAATAAGACCGGCACATCCGGCAGAATAGCTTGCAATTCTAACGCCCCAAAGACAATTGCTTCATCCACACGCCCACTCTCGCTTAAGGGTCCTTGCGTTTCGACAGTCGGTTGCACGGCAATCCGAATTAATTCGGGTTTATCTTGGCGCTGTGCCATCACCCGCCCGCGAATATCCACCCAAAAGGCTGTTCCGGCTTGCTCCCATACCAGTGCCGGCTCACGTTCTTCGATGATGATATTGACCATATTGGGGGGCCAGCCTAATGTCACTCGCACATCGGCAATGGACATTGAGCGCAGTAAATTTTGGCGCACTTGCTCTGGACTTACCCAAAAGAGATGCACATTGGCAATATCGGCATAGGCAAAAATTTCTTCTTTGGTCAAATATTGGATGCCCCCTACGGCGATGCTCCGCACATAAAAGGCATCGGCGCTGAAGAACAACGCCAACAATGCCGATAAACACAGCACCACCAGCCCACTCACCAAGCGCCAACTGACGGCTGATTTGCGCGGTTCGCTGTGTTCGACAACAGGTGTCGTGCGCGTGGTGGTTGTGCGGTTATCGCGCAGCACCCCGGCATATTTATTGCGGCGGCGTTCTCGTAGGGTAGACATGAGTCGTTTTCAATCGCTATGGGCAACAGCACAAGTATCAAGCAAAACCTTCATTTATCTTCCCCCAACCAAAAAGAATCCGGTAATTCATCATCAAAGTCATCACTTATCCACCAATTGCCTTTGTGGAGACCAGCGATACGGGGAGTAGTTGCTGGTGTCACACTATCATCCACCAGTTGCACACTCACAATTTCCCCGTTAGCTGCTTCAATGGGGTCAAGCAATTTTAAGGTTTGGTGTTCTGCATCATATATCGCACGGATGGGCGTTGTCATGTTCCACCTCAGTCTTAAGATTTACAAGTTCTCTTTAGCGATATGTTTTTTCACTTCTGCTACTGGCTTTTAATTTTTCAAGGCTGACTTTACCATCTATAATATAATCCGCCAGCAAGGTTTCTAGTTCTAAGGCTTCTTCCTGAGAAAGAGGTTCGGCAATAGCTTCATCAGCACCGACAATCTGCACACTCACAATTTCACCATTAGTGGCTTCAATCGGGTCAAGCAATTTGAGCGTGTTATGTTCTGCGTCATAGATCGCACGGATTGGTGTTGTCATCGGTTATCCTCCATACAATTTACCACTCGCCGACCAACTCAACTTCGAGTTCGAGTTCAATCCCGGTTTGCCGCAGCACTTCTGCCTGCACATAGCGAATCAGCGCATAATACTCGCTGGCAGTCGCGTCGCCAGTATTGATGAAAAAATTAGCATGAATAGGCGATACCTGCACTGTGCCGATGGTGTGGCTCTTTAAGCCACACGCTTCTATCAAACGTCCGGCATAATCGCCCGGTGGGTTTTTGAAGATGCTGCCCAAACTAGCACCCGGCGGCTGCGTGGCTTTGCGATAGGCATTGTTGTGTTCCATACGAGCTTGTATCTGGGCGGGGTCATCGGGGGTCAAAATCAGATTTGCCAGCAGCACCAAAAAACGGTTATCAGCGCGGTGTTTTAATACCGATGTACGATAAGCATAGGCTAGTTCTGCGCGAGTATAGAGTTGTGGACCGCGGTCTGCTTCTAAAACCACCACTTCGGCAATGGATTGTGCCATATCCGCACCGTGCGCCCCAGCATTATTCACAATCGCGCCGCCCATTGTTCCCGGCACACCGACCGCCCATTCCATGCCAGCTAGCCCTTGCGCTGCACAAAATCGCGCTAATGCCAATAAGCCTGTACCAGATGTTACCGATACATTGCGCCCATCGTGCCAATCACCAATTTCAATCTGAGTAATGTGATTGACAATCACGAGACCGCGCACGCCTTTATCCGACACCAAAATATTCGCGCCGCCACCTATCACGCGCACGGGCAGCCCTTCCAACCAAGCTCGGCTAACCAACTGCGCCAAGGACTCGATAGGGTCATCGGGTTTGGTCACGTACAGCCAATCGGCTGTGCCACCCAACCGTGCCGCTGTATATTTGGCAATCGAGGCATGGGATTTAAGGCGCTCTCGCTGCCACTCTGCAACCTGCATTATGCTGTGCCTTTCGCCTGTGATCCGGCGAGATAATCTATGCCAATGCGTTGAGCATTGCCCGCACTCATAATCAAAATGACCGCTGGCGAAGTCACTTGTTCGCGCAGCACTTCAACCGCATCTGCCAGCAACGGCGCAAATTGAGCATGAGGATGGGGCATATCTTCAACAATTTGGGCGGCGCTATAATCCGTATGCGGGTGTTCGCGGGCGGCAAAAATTTCGGTAATCACCACATGGTCAGCTTCGTCGAATGCCAGCATAAATTCTTCTTGCAGTCGGCGGGTACGGCTGTAGGTGTGCGGCTGCCACACTGCCCAAATCTCGCGGTCAGGATAACGCCGTTTAGCAGCATGAATCGTGCGTTTGATAGCGGTAGGATGGTGAGCATAATCATCAATCACAGCAATATCATTCACATCAGCACGCACTTCAAAACGGCGTCCAGTGCCTTTAAAAGTTGCCAATGCCGCCGCGGCATCCGCAAACTTGACTTGCTGGCTGCTGGCAACAATAAGCGCCGCCAACGCATTCAATACATTATGTTCACCCGGCACATTCAGCGCCACAGTCCCTTGAAAATGCCCCTTATAGGTCACATCAAACAGCGTTTTTTCCGTATCGTAACGAATATTCGCCGCCCGCCAATTTGCCATGCGATTCTCAATCCCGTAGGTCAGCACAGGCAGTCCCACAATTTCGCGGTTACGGGCAAAAATTTCGGTGGCGGCATCATCGGCACAGGCAATCAACAAGCCATCGCGCGGCAGCAGCCCCACAAAATGCAAAAATGATGCCATCATCTGTCCGGGGGTCTTAAAAAAATCGGGATGGTCATATTCGATACTGGTTAAAACTTGGACTTGAGGGCGCAGCCCATGAAACATATTGTCATATTCATCGGCTTCGATAACGAACACATTGCCATCACCCAAGCCGGCATTCGTCCCGGTGTTCAGCATCACACCGCCAACAATATAAGTTGGTTGCAGCCCGGCATGCATCAAAATATGTGTCGTCATGGCAGTGGTGGTGGTTTTGCCATGAGTCCCGGCAATCGCAATGCCCACATACCCACGCATCATCTCACCCACCATATCCACGCGGCGATAAACGGGAATGCCTTGTGCCGTCGCCGATAACACCTCAATATTTTCTTGGGCTGCCGATGACATCACCACCATCTCGGCATCCGTCACATGCGCCGGGTCATGCCCGATGTGAATTTCCGCGCCATCGCGCCGCAGGGCATCTATCAATTCATTGGCATTTAAATCCGACCCGGAAATATGATACCCCTGTTCGAGCAGTACCCGCGCAATCGCAGACATGCCCGAACCGCCAATACCGACAAAATGAATGTGCTGTCCCGGTATCAATTGCATCATCATTTTTCCACCAGTTTATTATGAAACAATATGTGCCAACTTGTACGCCCATGCCCTCTGAACAATATGTTGTGATGAGGGCAAATCTCAGATTTTGGACATGGTTAATTAATCACTAGCACAAAGAATAAGAGCGCAATCACCAATAACGCCAATAAATCCCCGGTGCCGCTGGTGCCGCCGCCAATCAAAACTAACGGAATCGTCCATAAGGCTTGTGCCGAAGGCGACCCCGGCGCGGGCGCAACCACAAATTGCGTGATGGGATATTCGTTGATGTCCATAAAATACCACAGGGTGCCAATAATCAGGTAGCCATTAAACCCACCTGCCAGCGCCCCCAAAAAACCCGCCTGCCAATTATCGCGGTTGCGAGCTTCTGCCCCGCCAATATCTTTCGCCTGATACACCAAATAGACCACAATCAGAAAGACGGTAGCTTCCAATAGAAACACTTGGTCACGCGGCATAATCAAAAAAACCGTGCCGCGCAAAAAACTATCAAACTGAAAAATCGCAAACGTCGTCAGCAGCATCCCGGCAGTTGCGACCAGTTCTTTGTTCCAACCGCGCAAAAAACCAATAATGCCAAAAAAGATTGCTGCCGCCCACATCAATGCTGAAAACTGAATCATGCTGCCCTCAAATCATCACCAGCACGACAATGAACAATATCACCACCAACAAGGATAACAAATCCCCATTCGCGCCACCCTGCGTCAGCAAATACAGAGGCAAATTGGGAATAGCCGCCGCACTCGCCGTTCCCGGCAGCGGCGCAATCACATTCGGCGCTAACGGATACTGCCCGGTAGGCAACCGATTGATATCCAGAAAATACCAGATAGACCCACCAATCATATAACCATTGGTGAAGCCCACCATCGCGCCCAAAACACGGTTTTGCAACGGGTCACGCCCATCTCCGCCCCGCGCCCGGTTGGCATCGCTGCCAACCAACGCCCGCGTTTGATACGCAAAAAACACAATCACCATAAAAAACAATGATTGGATATAAAACCGCTGGTCATTGGGGAGTGCGCCTAATAATTGCACGCGCAGCAGCGTATCAAATTGATACAACGCAAATAGCCCCAAAATAATCCCAGACGTGGCAATCAGTTCTTTCGTCCAACCGCGCAACGTGCCAATATAGCCGAAGAACAGCGCCATAATCCAAACTAAAACCGACAATTCAATCATAAGCAAACGCCTATCGAGTTTTTAGCTTTTAGCCATCAGCTTTTAGCTTTTAGAAGCTGTTTGATTTTTGCAATTTGTTGCAATTTTGAATCCCAGAATCCTTATAAAACAGTATCACACACTGAGATGACAATGAGCAATGTGACTAAATGACATGCAGTATTTGACTCAGCACTATTTTCAGAGTCTCTTTTTTTCCGCCAAGTCCACCAACACCTGCGCCAACTGCTGTGCGCCTTGTGGTTGTGCTAGGGCTTTTGCAGCGGCACTCATCGCACTCAGTTTGGTGGGATGGTGCAGCCAATCGCGCAGCAAGGGCAATAATTCGGTCGCCATTTTTTCATCATCTAGGCGCACGGCTGCCCCCCGCGCTGCCAAATAATCGGCATTGGTTTTTTGGTAGCGCCAAGCATAGGGATATGGCACTAAAATCGCGGGCAAACCAAAAAACGGAAATTCGCCTAGCACGCTTGCCCCCGCCCGCGACAGCACCATATCTGCTGCCGCCAATGCTGCTCCCATCGTATCATCCAAATACGCATAACTATGATAATGCATTTTGTCTGGGATTGCTGCTAATTCTGTCTGGACGCGCTCATAATCCAGTGTTCCGGTCACATGCAGAATTTGGATTTGTTCTTGCAACAGGTCAGGCAAGATATGCGTGAGGGCGATATTGATGCTGCGTGCGCCCCGGCTGCCCCCAAAAACGAGCAAGGTTTTTCGGGATAAATCCAATTGAAATTGGGTGATGGCAGCAGCACGGGTGGCAGCACGCACCGCGTGGCGCAATGGATACCCGGTCACAATCGTTTGCCCGGCACGAAAATACTGGGCAGAATCGGGAAC
The DNA here is from genome assembly GCA_022842885.1 of Anaerolineae bacterium. Taxonomy (GTDB): domain Bacteria; phylum Chloroflexota; class Anaerolineae; order Aggregatilineales; family Phototrophicaceae; genus JALHOR01. The sequence continues at coordinate 77,965 of JALHOR010000003.1, read as the reverse complement.
TGTAATCGCCACTTTTTTGGCGAAGCGTGCCAATAATTTTATCGTGCTGCCCGGCTCAATATCTGGCAAATAAACCAACATCGGAACGCGCAGCAGCCACGCCGCTAATGCCAATGGCACATTTGCCCAACCCCCGGTGAGTAAAATCGCGCCCGGTTGATGCCGCATCAGCAACCCTAATGCCTGCAATGTTCCTAGCGTCATCAACACAAGGCTGGTCAATGCCCGCAAAGGATTGACGCCGACGATGGGTCCGGCAAATACTTCGTCAATCGCCGCAAATTGAATGCCCGCTTCTTCTACCAGACGACGTTCAAAACCACCACCACCGCGCGTCCCAACAAAAAAAAGGGTATGGTCATTCTGCTGAGACAGCACCTCAGCCGCGCTCAGTGCGGGGTAAACGTGACCGCCCGTGCCGCCGGCTCCCATCATAAGTCGCGCCATATTTGCTCCGGTTCGATTCAGTCTGTCGCAACAGCGCCACTCGGTTCACACTCAACATAAGTCCTACGCCACACATCAGCACCAATAACGATGACCCGCCATAACTGATGAACGGCAGCGGCAACCCGGATGAGGGAATCACATTCGTCATGACCGCAATATTCATCATCGCCTGAATCGCAATCCACATGGTAAACCCAATCGTCATCAGCGAGCCAAACGGGTCAACCGAGCGCCGTGCAATCTGAAAACCACGAATGATAAACACCACGTATAACAGCACCACAAAACCCGCGCCCACCACGCCCAATTCTTCGCCAATCACAGCAAAAATGCTATCGGTATGCGGCGCAGGCAAATAGCCAAATTTTTGTTTGCCTTGCCCCAAGCCCAATCCCGTCCAACCACCGTTCACAAACGCGATAATGGCTTGCTGCGTGTGATAATTGGCTTGCGTGGGGTCAGTTAGGCTGACGATATACGAATCGAGCCGTTCTTGGGCATACGGCACCATTTGAATAAATATCAAACCAATCACCAGCGCCCCAAAAAAGGCTGTCCCTAGATAAAACAAGCGAGCGCCTGCCACAAAATACACCGTTAAAGCCGTTAAGCCAATAATCGCCGCCGTGCTTAAATCCGGTTGCAATGCCACCGGCACGCAGACTAACGTCAAAACCAGCCCAAATACGATTAAATAGAGGAAACTATCCGGGCGCGAATTGCGAGCGCCCAACCATGCCGCCATATACACAACGACGGCGAAAGCTGCCAATTCACCCGGTTGGAAACGCCCAGCAATCAACGAGCGCCGCGCCCCATACACATCATCGCCAAATAATAACACGCCAATAGACACGGCTAGGGCGAACAACAACAGCAGCACCGCAAACCGCCGCCAAAAGCGATAATCTACGCGGGCGAAAAGTACTAATGCCGTCACACTAATGACCACATTGCGAAGATGGTCTTCCAGAAAAAATGCTGTTTCAGAGCCGCGCGTTTGGTAGCTCCAATCGAAAGTGGCACTGTAGACCATGCCAGCCCCCACCGCCAGCAATAATCCCACCATCACCAACAGCGGCTTATCCAGTGTTGACCAAAAACTGCGTTCTGCTTGCCGAATCGTCGCATCGCTGGCTTGCTCTTCGGTAGCTACAGGACGCGAGCGACGATTGGGAATATCATGGAACATGGGACGGTCAGTCATGGCAATTTTTCAATTATGTATGGTTGATTATCATTATAGGGCATGTACCAATTTACGGAAATGTTCGCCACGAGCCGCAAAGTCTGGGTAAGCATCATAACTGGTGCCACCGGGCGAAAGCAGTACCACATCACCCGTTTGCGCCACTTCTGCCGCCCGCTGAATCGCTTGGTCTAAGGTCTCCACGCGCGATACATATTTTTCAGTTGCACCGCGCAGCCGCAAATAACGCATCACTTTGGTACTGACTTGTTTTTCGCCATCTTTGCCAAAGACAATGATATGCCGCGCTTTTTGTAATGCCAAATGCACGGCTTCATCCCACGGCAATTCTTTATCTGCGCCGCCGAGCAGTAACACTAATGGCTCTTTAAAAGACCGCAGCGCCGCCACGAGCCGTTCTGGGGCAGTGGCAATACTATCATTAATATACGTGACCCCATTGACCACCCGCACACTTTCTAAGCGATGTGGCACGGGTTTAAAGTGCTTAATCGTCTCCGTCATCACATCTGATTCAATACCGGGTCTATCCGTTGCCAAGCCCAAACTGCCTGCAATCGCACACGCCGCCAGCACATTCGACAAATTATGTTCGCCGCGTAATGGCACTTCTTCGCGCTGGCATAACACATGCGGCATAGAATCATAACTGGCAGTCCCCGCCAAAACGAGCCGATTGCCCGCCAAAAACGCCCCATTTGCCACCATTGTGCGCGTGCTGAATGTGGCTAAATCGCCCGCTACCAGCATTTCCAATGACTTGCTGCCTTGGTCATCTTCGCACAAGACGGCAATATTAGACGCCTGTTGATGGCGAATGAGGTTGGCTTTGGCATTGATATAGGCTTCCATCGTACCGTGACGGTCAATATGATTCGGGGTGATATTCAGTATTGCTGCCACCTGCGGGCTAACCGTCATCAAATCCAATTGAAAACTGGAAAGCTCCATCACAACGACATCTTCCGGTTTGATTTGTGGCAACACATCCAGCAGCACATCCCCAATATTGCCACCCACCCATGTCTTATAGCCCGCATTTTTGAGGATTTCACCGACTAGCGTGGTGGTGGTGGTTTTGCCCGCGCTGCCCGTAATGCCAATCACCGGGGCAGGACTGCGCTCCATAAAGAGTTGGGCATCGTTGGTCAGCAAGATATTTTTTTCTTTTGCCAATTGCAGCAGCGGCAAATCCAGCGGCACTCCGCCAGAGACACAAATCAGGTTCACGCCTTGCAAAATCTCTGGGGGATGGTCGCCAAACACAAAGCGCACCCCCGGATAATCCAGCGTGCGAATGTTGATTTTTTCGGCAGGCTGCGCGTCATTCACAATCACGGTTGCGCCCTGTTCGGGCAGCCAGCGTGCCAGCGCCCGCCCCTGCCGCCCAAAGCCTAAGACTAAGATTTTTTTCTTTTTCAGTTCAGTTCTTGGCATAAGAATAGCTTTTAGCTGTTCGCTTTCGGCTGTTAGGTGTTAGCCATCAGCCATGAGTATAAGATTGTCGAACTTATTTCAATGTTGGCTCATATTCAGATTGCGTGAAAATGCGGTATTGTAGGGGCGAGGCATGCCTCGCCCCTACGAAAAATCAAATTTTGAAATAACTTCGAATAAAATTTCCTCCAAATGCATCCCTTTTAACTTTCTACTTTTAACTTGCTCTATTTTGACAATCCCAAAGACTCAGCACTCAGCACTTAGTCCTCAGCACTGTTTATAACAACGCCAACGCCACGCCCACCATCGCGCTCAACAAGCCCACCAACCAAAAACGCTGCACGACTTGCGTCTCGCTCCAGCCGCCCAATTCAAAATGGTGATGAATTGGAGTGCGCCGGAATGGGCGAATATCTTGTCCCAAATAGCGCCGCGAAAATTTTGCCGATGCCACTTGCAACATCACGCTTAGGGTTTCCACCACTGGCACAATCGCAATCACGGGTAGCAGCAACCATTCGCCCGTCATTACCGATACCACGCCCAATGTCGCCCCCAACGCCAATGACCCGGTATCGCCCATAAACAATTGTGCCGGATGCGCGTTATACCACAGGAAGGCAAAACATGCCCCCACAATAATAAAACTAAATTCGACTAAATAAATTTGCCCCTGCAAAAAAGCAATCACGCCATACGCCGCAAAGGCGCTAGCGGTAATGATGCCCGCCAACCCATCTAAGCCGTCGGTCAAATTCACTGCGTTGGACATACCCACAATGATAAATGTGCTGATACCAATAAAAATAATCGGGGATAGGGGAATTAATGCGGGCAGCAGCGGTAGTTTAAGCGTGTTGGCAAATTCAAAACCACCTTCGTATTGCGATAACACCACCGAAGTGATCAATGCCAGCACCAACTGAAACGCAAATTTGACTCGCGCTGGCAGACCATAACCTGTCATCCCGCGTGAATTTTGGATGCCTTCCCAATCATCTATCATGCCCAATGCCGCAAAACTGACGAAAACGCCCAAAGGCAGCAAAATACTTGCGCCGCTGCCCGTCTGCACAATGCGGGCAATATTCAGTGCCAACGTAATGACGACCACAGGCAGCACAATCATGATGCCGCCCATCGTGGGGGTGCCAATTTTACCGTGATGTTTATCCATGATTTCAGCGCGAATTTGCTTGCCAATTTTTAGGCGGCGCAAAATCTCAACGAAAGGGCTGCCCCAAATCACCCCAAGCAAAAACGTGACTCCACCGACCGAAAGCGCCAAAGGTAGTTGTGTATCCATCCTTAACGCTCCGTCACAATGCCACCAGCGGCGGTGAGTGCTTGACGCACATCATCGGTGGGAATGCCCAACAGCAGCACGAGACGCTCTGCCATGCGCTTAAAGATAGGGGCTGCTACCTGACTTCCCCAATAACCAGCAGGACGGTCGAGTTTGATGAGGATAATCACTTGGGGGTCATCTGCCGGGAAAAAGCCAATGAACGACGCAATGGAGGTGCCAAATTCGTAGCCTGTGGGCGATGGAATTTCGGCTGTACCGGTTTTGCCGGCAATCACATAACCGGGGATTTGTGCCAATGGCACGCCGCCGCCTTCTTCCGTCACCGCCCGAATCATCATTTGGGTGACAATTTCGGCAGTTTCGGCAGTGATGACGCGCCGAATGGCAGACGGTTGGGCATTGACGACATTTTCGCCATCCACAATTTGCAAGACGACGCGCGGTTGCATCATCAGCCCATCATTGGCAATAGCGGAGACGGCGGTAATCATTTGCAACGGGGTCAGCGATACCCCTTGCCCAAAGCTATTGGTAGCAAGATTGCTCTCGCTCCAATCGGGGTCGCCGGGAACTTTCAGAATCCCCGATTCTTCGCCGGGTAAATCCACACCGGTGCGCTGCCCAACGCCAAAATCACGCAGTGCCGTATAAAATCGTTCTTGTCCCATTTCCAGCGCAATTGTCGCCATGCCAATATTCAGCGATTTTGCCAGTGCCGTCGTCGCATCAACAATGCCATAGGCGCTTCTATCCCAGTTCTGAACGGCGATACCCCCCACGTTCAAAACGCCTTGGTCATTATATGTCCACTGCGGTGTAATCGTGCCACTGTTCAGCGCCCCCGCCATCGTCAGCACTTTCATGACGGAGCCGGGTTCATAAACACCGGAAATTGCGGGATTTTGCAGCAGTTTGGGGTCTTCAATCCCGGCAATATTATTGGCATCAAAACCGGGATAACTCGCCATCCCCAAAATATCGCCATTGCGTGGATTCATCACAATGATGCTGCCACCTGTAGCATTCGTCTCTTGCACCGCTTTAGTCAGTTCAAATTCCACCCAAAACTGCACATCACGGTCAATCGTCAACACCACATCCATGCCGCGCTGACTGCCATCCGCATCCGTTGGCAGTTGGAATGGCACATTGCTCACTTCTTGTTCCAAAACGCGCCCGGCGAGTTGGGCATTATACGACCCTTCCACGCCAATCGCGCCGCGAGTATTGTTTTCCGCTTCAATCACGAAGCCAATCAACGGGGCGGCGAGTGTCCCTTGCGGATAAAAGCGTTTTGATAGCGGGTTAATCACCACGCCTAACATGTCTAAATCTGCGATTTGCTGCCCCAAATCGGCTGTTACCGGGCGAGCCACCAACACCCACGATTGCTCTTGCAGGTCAATTTGCTGATAGAGCGCAAATTCATCGAGACCCAGAATTAAGCCCAGATTCGCCGCCACTTCGCGCCGTCTATCGGACAAAATCAAATTCGGACTCACGCCAATTTCATATTGAATGGTATTTACTGCCAAGGGCTGACCATCGCGGTCATAGATGACACCACGTTCTGCGGGCAAGCGCCGCACAGAATTGGTATTTTGGGCGCTGCGAAGTTGAAATTCACGCTCGACTTCTGGGGGCAACCACTGATACTGCGAAACACGCACCAACAAAAATGATGCCATCACCACCAAAAATAAAATCACCAATGGCAAGCGCCGATTAATGATGTCTGTCTGAGTCAGCCCAGTGCGGGTTGTTGTAGTTGCCATCGCTCTTATCCCCCAAAATTTGCAAACTGCTGTTGCAGCGAATCCCATTGCTGCTGCAACCAACCACTAAAGGTCTCATCATAGACCGCCGCTTGCTGGAAATTATCATTGGCATCCGGTGGCACAACGGTTCGGGAACGATTGGGGTTATAGCCATCAATCACATAATATTCAATATCCGTCGCCGTTGCTGGACGAAAACCCAATCCTTCAGCATGGGAGAGTAAACGGGGCATCGTCTCTAAGGCGGCAATCTCCCCGCGCAGTTGTTCATTCTGGCGTTCTAAGCGGTCACGTTCTGCAATCAATTCTTCAATCTGGCGATTGGTGGTGGCAAAAGACGCCACTTGCGAGAGATATAGCCCGGCAAAAACCAAGGCAATCAACAAACCCGGCACGATTAATGCCAACGCCTGATTGCGGGTATTCCAGCCAAACCGTTCTAATGTGTGTTGAAAACTATCTTGGGTCATAAATGATCACAGTAAAATCAAACTGTATTGGATTGTCTACACACTAAAGAGTTGCTATGAAATGGCATCACGCCCTGAAATGAAAATGGGTAGTTTGACCAATAGCTAAGTAACATGCGGTTTTTGACTCAGCACTTAGTCCTCAGCACTCAGCACTATTTTCAGAGTATATGCGCCAACTACAACCAGCGCGATTCATTATAGTACGCGCTTGCATGGGTAAACCACCGGGAAAACCCCAGTTTATGAAAATTGCCCTACCCCAAAAAGCAAACAGGGGTGAATAGACTATTCACCCCTGCTGTTGTTGGTATCATCGCCAACGTCTAAACTCTCAAATTCAATATACCTGCGCCACACCGCCGGACCCGTGCCGAGGGCAATGACAAGATAACTGGTGCGCGGCGTCTTTGGCTCCCAGCGCAATTTCAGCCCAGCTTCATTGGGGAGTTTATCGCCTTTGCGATGATTGCAATCCGCACAAGCACAGGCAGTATTCGTCCAAGTATCTTTGCCCCCCCGTGAGCGCGGCAAGATATGGTCTACCGTCATATCGCTGCGGGCAACCACTTTATTTTTCACAATTGCTCCCGGACGAACCCCACAATAAATACAGATATAGCCATCCCGCACCAAGACCCCACGCCGACTCCAATGCGCTCGGCGGCGCGGCACATTAATATACGTTTGCAAAGCAATGACCGAAGGAATGGCAAATTTTTCGCGCACCGTCCGCAAAAAAACGCCTGTTTCTTCCACAATAATCGCTTTACCCGCCATCAGCAAATTCAACGCCCGTGCTACCGTAATGACCGCCAACGGTTCCCAAGTGCTGCCGTTTAAGAGCAATACACGATTTTGGATGGTAGTGCTGCCGGACACAGTTTAATGCCCTTTCATTCATTTTGTGAATTACATCACACACTCACGCCACTATTCTCACAATTATACCGCAACTCAGTTTAATAGTCAGTTAAACCCTTTAACAAAAGGATTTTCTAACGATTTGGATGAACTGGGATTTAGAAGAAAAGAGTCTTTATAAAGATTTTAAGCTGCAAAAAAACAGGTGGCAAAGCGTGGAACCAATCTCATTTGTACCGTCATCGCGTGTGCGTGATGCGCTCTGCCACCCAACTGGTTTACTGTCACAATACGGCAAGTCATCCATGGAAGTTTGCCTAACGATTTTAGTTGTCAATGTGCTTTAGCTAACGATAAAACTGTTCTCGTGCGTTATCACTCATCCGTTACTACCAATAAAACGCATTCCAAAGTGTGGTGTTTGTCCGTCAGGAACGTTAGCTCTCTTGATTTGTGTTCGCTTCGCGCCCCCATACATTAGTGGGAGGCGCCCATCTGGGTCGCTTGTTGCGCCGTAACATCCGTTGGCTGATTCGCTCGCCATATTCCTCCCTCCACCACCTTGCTCTAGCCGGCTCGATTTACTTTTTCGACAATTCGCAGCGCCGGTTTTCGCTGCGTTTTGGTCTTCTGGATTTCGTGTAAGGTTTCCTGCGCCATATACATCACTTCGCGCAGCCAATTTTCTAATTCAGTCGCATTCACATCGGTAAAGGTCGTTATGCTGCCTTCGCTCACGGCATCATGGAGTTCATCCAACATCTCCAACGTTTCGTTCAGGCGTTCCACGCTGCCAGGCAGAATAACAGTGTTCATCAGTTCTGGACGGTTGTGGCTCATCATTGTGTATCTTCACCCTGGTTGCATTTTTTCCAAAATAAAAAAAGGAGTATGAGCGTTGTGTTCGTCTCATACCCCTTTTTTCTGCACGAGGTTGGATGTTTTCCAGTTGTTTTTTGCCCGTTTTAGGGGCAACTTCCTCCTGGTAACATCTGAGACCAACACCTATTAATGCGCGTCGCCGGGCTTTCGCCACCCAACACATACGGCAAATCATCTAGCATGGCATTAAAGCCACTGACCACTGCCATTAGCACGAAAGCTGCGTTATACCAATTCGCTTGCGCGTTATCATCATCACCATGTTGTTTCGTCGTTTTATCCAATTGACTACCGAAGCCATTGAGATTCAAGATGCCTATGCGGCTGAATAATCTGCCGAATGGTACTGCCGACAGCCGTCCCGCAAACACAGGGGACAGCCCCGCCGATTCGCCTATGTTGAGGGCGAATCCGCGCAGCGGTATCGAATGCCGATATGCTGCTGGTTTGAGTGAACGAATAATGGTGGTCATGATGTCCTTTACGCTGCGATTGGCAACGCACTCCTTAGATGAATGCGAATTGGGTTGATAAAATAATTTGCGATACACTGGAACAACTTCTTCAAAAACGGCGTGTTCCTTGCCAGATATTGGTGAGCCAGTGACTAACGTTTTAGCTCTGTGTTTCAAGGTGGTGTTACCCACGCTTGATATTTAAGCACCTTTTTCGATTTTTGTCGAGTCGAGCATTGCCAAGACGCTTTCGCCAGTGATAAACACCCGGCGCATCCCACCTGGTTTGCTGACCGTCAAATGACCTTTCTTGATAAGGCGCTTGAGTGTACTCAGACTAATTCCCAAGGCTTCAGCCGCTTCTTGCCGTGAGTAGACTGCACCTGGTTCTATGTGCAGTTTTTGGGTTTCTGTCTTCATTCTGTACCTCCTTGTATATACTATGCTGGTTTTAGGTAGCTGTCAAGAGTTTACATTTATTGTAAAAAGTTTTTGAAGTATCGCAAGGGTTCAACAGGGGTATTTTACAGGAATTTGGTACTTGACAGCCAGAAATCGTTCAGATTATATTCAGAGGGTGTTCAGATTTGCTGGATATTATCTAGCAATTCCACACTTTTAAAGGCGTTGACGAAGCCAGTTTACTCTCGCGCTATGCGCCAGTATCACCAGAGAGTCGGGGTCAATAGGCTGGAAACCCTGATAGAGACTGCGAGTAAAATTCCCTTCCGAGCCGACAGGTGAACGCGGTTGTGCCGCCAGTAGTCTGCTCCGCCGTACCCGGCGTTATCGGGGTTAATGAGGTGCAGCGCATTAAATGATTATCGTGCGCTGAATCAGGGTGGTATCGCGGGAGATTCTACGCTCTCGTCCCTGTGGTTTGTATGGGGGCGAGGGCGTTTTTGCGTTTATTTTGTTAGCTGTTAGTCATTGGCTATTAGCTTTTAGCTCCAAAAAGCAATTTTTTCGCCTATGTTCAGATTGCGTGAAAAATGCGTTATTGTAGGGGCGAGGCATGCCTCGCCCCTGCAAACAAGATTTTTGAAATAAGTAGACATGGTACGCCAAGTCTTTTGAGCCATAGTCAGCCATAAAAATGGGAAAGGTAACAATATGGATTGGTGGAATGATGAAATCAAAAACAATTTGATAACCATATTGCAAAGTATTCGGGATGATCGATACGAAGGAGTGCGTCATTATAAATTCATTACAGCTTATCAACTAGCGATCGCATTTGCTCAAAACTATCCTGAAGAATTTCAAAACATTCCTGTTGAGGTTGGTGGTAAAAACACAGGGGTTCATAGAAGTTTAGCTAAACGTATTACTCAATCCTTGATTGATGAACACGTTCAAATTGCAACATGGGCTGATGATTTTGTTGGATTGAGAATAACTTTCAAAGATGATGATGCATCCGTAATACCAAGCACAGATTATTTAACACTGTTGCGCTATCAACCATAAAATTAGAAGGATACTCGCATGGCAGAAAATATTCAAAACATTCAGTCAGAAGCACTTGCAGCATTGGCAAGCATCACCGATAAAAATGCGCTGCAAACATGGCGCACCAAATATCTGGGGCAAAAAGGCATCGTGCGTGATTTGCTCAACCAGATAGGCGGCATTCCAGCAGAAGCGCGTAAAGATTATGGGCAGAATGTCAATAATCTGAAAACGCTGCTGACCGAAGCCTTTGAAAAACACGAGCAAACCATCGCACAGCAGGCATTAGCACGCGATTTGGAAGAAGGCGAATTGGATATAACGCTGCCGGGGTATCCGCGCCAACCCGGCAAGCTGCACCCATCTACGCGCACGCTGCGCCAGTTGTATGAGATCTGGGCAGAGATGGGTTTTCAGGTGTTCCACAGCCGCGATGTTGAACACGATGATTACAACTTCACGCGGCTGAATTTCCCGCCCGATCATCCTGCCCGCGATATGCAGGATACCTTCTATACGACGGAGAAAAATATCATCCTGCGGACGCACACGTCACCGGGGCAAATCCGCGCCATGGAGGCGTTGGGTGATGGCGGCAGCAAGCCGATTCGCGTGATTTTGCCGGGCATGTGTTATCGCTATGAGCAGATTACGCCCCGCAGCGAAATCCAATTTCATCAACTCGAAGGCTTGGCAATCGGGCGCAATATCCGCATGAGCGATTTAAAAGGCACCATTGCCGAATTTGCGCGGCGCATGTTCGGGCAGCACGCCCAAGTCCGTTTTCGGGCATCGTACTTCCCCTTCACCGAACCGAGCATGGAAGTGGATGTCGAGTGTTTTGTGTGTGGCGGGCAAGGCTGCCGCATTTGCAAATATTCCGGTTGGCTGGAAATCGCAGGCAGCGGCATGGTGCATCCGAATGTGTTACGCAATGGCGGCTATGACCCGACGGTGTGGAGTGGCTTTGCCTTTGGCATGGGTCCAGAACGCATGACGCTCTTGAAATATGCCATTGATGATATTCGCAACTTCTGGGCAAATGACCTGCGATTTTTGGAGCAGTTTTAATCATCTTGAACCACAGAGACACAGAAACCACAGAGGTTTCACAGAGCAATGTAAGCCTATGGCAGCGGTTATCGCGCGGCTATACGCTCATCGGCGTGCTGCTGCTGAATACGCTGGTATTGATGCTAGTGTTGGAACTTATCGCCCATACGATTTTGGCGCTGCGCCCGACAACAACGTTGGAACAGTCTATCGCTGATTTCAAAGCGAAGATGCTCAATCTTGAATATTATGCCGGGCAAGATTGGTCAGTGCGCTATTGGGAGGAGCATTTCCAGATTGTGGATAATTGGGCGTATTCGCCGTATGCGTTGTGGCGCACCCGCCCACACGAAGGTGCCTTGCTGAATGTGGATAAAAATGGCATTCGGGCGACGCCGGGCAGCATTTGTGATGAAAACAGCTATCGCATTTTTACCTTTGGCGGCTCAACCATGTGGGGGTATGGCGTGTATGATGGCGCGACGATTGCCGCATATATTCAAGCCGGGTTCAGTGGCGAAAATGTCTGCGTCGTGAATTATGGCGAAGTCGGGTATAACAGCACGCAAGGCGTGATTACGCTGCTGCGCTTGCTACAAACAGGCGACATCCCGGATATGGTCATCTTTTACGATGGCACCAATGATGTGACTTTGGCACAGCGTACCCGCGAACCCGGCGCTCATTTTTATTTGGAAAATATCGCGCCAGTCGTGCAAGGGGATATTGTCCGCGCTGATGACACCAGCCCTGCCCTGCGCGATTTATTGCGGCAAACAGCACTCTATCGGCTCATTATTGGTCAGTCAACCGCGCCCGAACCGAATTGGGTGCAACCGCCGTTTGACCCGGCATTTGTAGACCAAGTGGCAGAAACTTACTTGACGAATATTCGCGCAGTGGCGGCACTTGCCGATGACCATGAGTTTGCATTTTTCGCGTTTTTGCAGCCGGTGTTACCTGTTGTAAAACGGGACATCAAAGAAGGCGAAGAACAACAATTTTTATGGGAGATGCCCGGCGGCTTGCCTGAATTGTTCCGTGAGGTGTACCCGCGCTGGCAATCTGCGGCTGCCGAATTAGCATATCTCTATGATTTATCGAATGCCTTAGACGATGACACGCTGCCCATGTGGATTGATTTTAATCATCTGACAGGCTGGGGCAACTTGGCAGTGGCGAATGAAATTTTAGAAGTTATTCGACCAATAGAAGATTGAACCACAGAGGCAGAAAGTAGGGGTTTGGCGTGCCAAACCCAAAAAACGAGAAGCCATTTCAAAATTTGATTTTTCCAGTAGGGACACGGCATGCCGTGTCCCTGCAAAAAGGATTTTGGAAACAAGTTCTATTCAATGTGAGAAATTGATAGCTAATCGCTAAAAGCTAACAGCTAATCGCTACCCGAAAGGACAACAACCCACCATGCTCGTACCATTATCATGGTTAAAAGAATTCGTAGATATTGATATTCCGGCGGAATTGGTCGCAGAACGCCTGACCGTTGCCGGATTGGAAGTAGGACATATTCGTTATATCGGCGTGCCGCAGCAAACTGTCGAAGGCGTGCGCTTCCCCAAATCGGATCATCTGGTATGGGATAGAGATAAACTTTTGTTAGGCGCGATTCGGGAAGTGAAAGCACATCCCAATGCAGACAGACTCGTGCTGGCATTGGTGGATTATGGCGGCGCAGAACTAGAACAATGCGTGACGGGTGCGCCCAATTTGTTCGCGTATAAAGAACAAGGCGCGATTAACCCACCCCTGTGGACAGCATTTGCGATGGAAGGCGCGGAAGTTTGGGATGGTCACAGCGATACGCCCAAACGCATGGTACTCAAAGGCAAAGACTTACGCGGTGTCTATAACAAGAGCATGGTTTGTTCGGAAAAAGAACTCGGCATTTCCGATGAACACGAAGGGGTGATTTTGCTTGACCATGATTCTAAATATGTTGCCGGAACACCGTTGCAAGATGTTCTGGGTGATGTAGTGCTGAATGTTGAACTCACGCCGAATCTGGGGCATAACTTCAGCGTGTTAGGCGTAGCGCGAGAATTGGCAGCATTATTAGGGAAATCACTGCGCGAACCATCGTATGCCATGATTGCCGAAGGTGCGTCCATCACCGGACAAGTAACCATTGAAATTCACACACCCGACTTGAATCCGCGTTTCACAACAACCTTGCTGAAAGGCACTACGGTTCAACCTTCACCTTCGTGGTTACAATATCGGCTGCGTTTAGCGGGACAGCGTTCAATTAACAATATTGTGGATGTGACCAATTACATCACATTTGAAATTGGGCAACCGTTACACGCTTACGATTATGATGAACTGGTCAAACGTGCGGGCGGCAATGCGCCCAAAATTATCACGCGCTTACCAGCGACAGGCGAAGTGTTGGAAACGCTGGATGGGCAAAAACGTGAACTCGGCGCAACCCATATTCTCGTCTGCGATGAAAGCGGTGTATTGGGTTTGGGCGGCATCATGGGCGGCGCAGAAACCGAAATCAGCGATAAAACTACCAATGTCTTGTTAGAAGCGGCAAGCTGGAATTTCATCAATATTCGTAAAACCATGCACGCGCAAAAAATCTTTACCGAAGCCGGAACACGCTTCAGCCGCAATGTGCATCCTTCCCGCGCGGCATTAGGTAGCCAGCGCGGCATTGAACTCATGCGCCAATTAGGTGGCGGGCAAATCGCAACGGGCATGATAGATGAATATCCCCTGCCTGCCCCGGTTATCCAAATTGAACTACCTGTGAGCGAAGTCAAACGCTTATTAGGGATTGAGATGAGCGTGCAGCAAGCCGCTGAACTGCTCACGCGTTTACAATTCGATGTGACGTTAGCCGGGGATGTGCTGCATGTGATTGTGCCAGATTATCGCACCGACATCAGTACGGGCGTCGTTGGGCAAGCCGATTTGGTGGAAGAAATTGCCCGCGTGATTGGCTATGACCGCATTCCGAATACCATTATGGCGGATGAAATGCCACCACAATGGGCAGACAGCGCCTTTGAGACCGAAGAACGCATTCGGGATTTGCTCATTCATTTGGGGCTGACGGAAAATATTAATTATCGTTTTTCTGCGCCAGAACTAGAAGCGCAATTAACGCCGACAGGCATGGCATCGTCTTTGCCAGCGTCGGGCTATGTCGAACTGGCTAATCCCATCGCGCCCGAAAAATCGGTCATGCGGCATACGTTGCTCTATCATCTGATGAACAATGCCACGCAAAATGCCCGTTATCAAGACCGCCAGCAGGTGTTTGAAATTGGCAGCATTTATCTTAAAAATGGCGCACCATTGCCCGATGAGCCGCTGCGCTTGGGCATCCTGATGACGGGTGTTCGGCGCAAGGATGATTGGTCACATTCACAGCAAGCAGGCAATGCCGATTTTTACGATATAAAAGGCGTGATTGAAGGGCTGATAGCCGGGCTGCATATTTCTAACGTCAGTTACACGCGCTCACAGCATACGACATTTCATCCGGGGCGGTCAGCAACATTGCTCATTGATGGCAAAGCCGTTGGCGATTTTGGCGAAGTGCATCCGTTGGTTGCCCAAAATTTCCGGCTGACGGCTGCCCCTGTTTTGATGGCAGAATTGGATTTAGAAGCCATCATCGCAGCGACTCCGGCACGCTATACGCTAACACCCCTGCCCGCCACGCCGCCGATTTTAGAAGATATTGCGCTGGTGGTGGCTGAAAATGTTGCAGCGGCGGCGGTTGAAGCCGTGATTCGTAAAGCCGGGGGCGCGATGCTGAAATCCGTTATGCTGTTTGATGTGTATCGGGGTGAAACGATTGGCGCTGGCAACAAAAGCCTTGCTTACGCGCTGACGTACCAAACCGATGAAAAGACGCTCAAAGATGAAGATGTGGCAAAAATTCGCAAGAAGATTATCGCCCTTGCAGAACGTGAACTGAACGCCAAACTGCGGGCGTAAGGTAATTTTTTGGGGGCATGAAGGCATGCCCCTGATTTATCATCCTTTCAGATGCTCAGTCATCCAAGTGACAATCGTATTGGTAAGGTCGGGGTAAAGCGCCAATAGGCTCGCGCCACGCCCACTATCATAAGTAACCAGTTGGGCATCACCAGATAATCCCGCTAATGCCACTGAGGTCAAATAGGCTTCGGTATCCGTTTGTGCCACACTAATCAGCAGCGGGCGTGGATTAAAATTGGGCATCAAACTCGGCAAACTATCGCGCCCATCAGGACTAAGCAGGACTAATGCATCGCAGGCGGCATAGATAGCACAGCCATTCAGCGCCATATTCGCGCCGCTATCCGCACCAATCACCCCTAAACGTGCCGGGTCTACAGCATTCAGTTCACTAAATGAAATTAATATCGTCGTAATATCCGTCGCATTTGGTGGCAAATCCACAACCAAAACAGACATCCCCGCAGAGTGCAATTGTAACGGCAACAATCCCCAAGCGAGTCTATCCGGTGCTAGCAGCAGCACGCCCGGCACCCGGAAATCGCCATTAATATATAAATCGCCATTCAAAAGAGTGCCATCTGCCAGTACAGTCTGGATACTTTGTGCGCCACCGAGGGTTAAAGTGCCAGACATCAACGGCGGTAATTCCCCACCAGAAGGCAACGCCGCTGCCACCGGGTTATTCTGCCCGCCGATGCTGGTATCGCCATACAATTCATCAGAATTTAGAATTTGCACTGTTGGACTCGGCGCAAGTGTGGGCGCAGAAAGCCCCGCTGTCGGGGTGAGGGTTGGCGCAGTTTCACCCGCTGCACAACCTGCTAACAAAGCCAAAAAGATGAGACTCATATTCAGATTGTGTGAAAAGGTAGTATTTGTAGGGACACGACATGTCGTGTCCCTGCGGACAATTACTCGTTTTGAACTTGAGCGAAAAATGAATGGCACAAATTGCCGCACGAATCGTCGCATAATCACTATCCCAAAATTCTCGTTACTGCCATTATGGGAGCAATGGCATGGCTGACCAGAGGCTATCTTTCCCATCAACATGAGATTATCGTGATTTTTATCACAATATCGGTTGACTTTTATTCTCTTGCGTCGCTACAATATTCAGATAAAATCTATAAAAATCTACAAAAAACGGTGCAAATATGGATGAGCAGAGACAGGGCTTGACCGTCGGGCGCAATTTTAAAATTGGCATCTTCCATCTGGGGTCAGGCATGGCAGATGTACTGACAACCGGTGTCTGGAATCGCATTATGATTAGCGATTTGGGATTTAGCGCAACGCTGGTGGGACTTTTAACTGCCCTGCGTTATTTCCTAGCACCATTAGGCGTGTGGGCAGGGCGGCGCTCTGATGCTCAGGCGCTTGGTGGGTATCGCCGTCTGATATGGATTTGGGGCGGACGCCTGATGATGGTCATCAGCACCTTCATGTTAGGGCTGGCAACCACCCAATTAGCACAAAACAACGGCACAAATACCACTTGGATAGCGATTATCTCTGCAATGTTTTTGTTCAGCATTGGCAGTGCCATTTCCGGCACAACCTATCTCGCGCTCATCTATGACCGCGCTCATGAACATCAACGTGGGCGGGCGGTTGGCATCGCGTGGACATTTTTGCTTTTGGGTTTTACGATGGGCGGCATCTTTTTTGGGCTGCTGCTGCCGGAACACAAAGAGGGGCAAACCGGACTCAGTTTTGCGCCAGAGGCACTACAAAATCTCTTTTTTATCACCGGATTTGTATTTGCCGCATTATGGTTTTTCTCCGTCTTGGGCGAAGAAAAACGCGGTGCTGTCGCCAAAACCAAAACTGAAGACATCGAAAGTACTTCGCTAAAACATGATTTGGCGCTGGTATGGCAAAGTCGTCCGCTGCGTTTTTTCTTGGTTTATCTGACTGCTTCCATGTTTTTCGCCTTCTCGCAGGATGCCATCTTAGAACCTTTCGGCGGCGATGTGTTTGGGATGCCTGCTGAAACCACCAATCGTTTTGCTGCATATTGGGGCAGCATGGCAATTTTAGGAACAATCGCTTTCTTATTTTTATCGCGGCGTTTTCCGCGTTTGACGAATACGGTCATGTCGCAATTGGGCATGGCATTTTTAACCGTTGCCTTCGCCCTGCTGACGGTTTCTGCCCTATTGGAGATTCGCTCGTTGGTCACAATTAATCTGATTTTGTTGGGCATTGGCTTGGGCATTTGGAATGTTGGCACATTGGGCTTGATGATGGATTTGAGTCCAGTAGGACGCGCTGGCACCTTTTTGGGCTTCTGGACGATGATGGTGACATTGGCACGCGGCGGCGGTGTCGCTACCGGGGGCATTGTACGCGATGTGGGCTTACAACTTTTCGGCACAATGCCGATGGCATATGGGGCGGTATTCGCGCTTGGCACACTGGGCTTGTTAGCCGCATTATGGGCGCTGTATCAAGTTAACGTGAAAGAATTTAAAAAGCAGGCAGCGCCGCTAGATACGGTTTTCGCTGGCGCGATGGATTAAATCACCCAAAATCATTGCAAAATTTACTTCTTTCGTTAGGGTCGAGGCATGCCTCGACCCTACAAACTCGTCACCCCTTCTCAGCCCGCCGCATACACCGGCAGTGCAAACGTAAAACTTGACCCCTTGCCAATTTCGCTTTCGACTTTTATCCAACCACCCTGCGCTTCCACCAACTGTTTGACAATTGCCAAGCCTAGACCTGCCCCACCTGTCGTCCGGCTGCGCGATGGGTCTACCCGATAAAAACGCTCAAAGATATAGGGGATATGGGCTTCATCTATACCTTCACCCGTGTCTCGTACTGAAATTTCAATCTCTTTTTCATGCGCGATGGCAGACACACGGATACTGCCTGCTTCGGTATGTGTGACGGCATTGTTGATGAGATTCCGCATGATTTGTGCCAAACGTTTTTTATCGGCATACACCAGCGGCAACTGCGGCTGTAACTCCATCACCAAAGCAATATTCTTGCTGGATGCCCCCGGTTGGAACATCGTCAGAGTTTGCTCAACCACATCATTAATCGGCACCGCTTGGCGGTCATAACGTAATTGCCCGGCTTCTGCCAATGCCAATTCCTGCAAATCTTGGATGAGCCGGTTCAGCAAAATAGCTTCGTCATAAATCAAATCAATCGTAAATTTATCCGGCGCAACCACGCCATCTTGCAGTGCTTCCAGATAACCCCGTATATTCGTCAGCGGGGTTCGTAATTCATGAGCAATATCGCTGACCATATTGCGGCGCAGGTCTTCATTACGGTTGAGTGTTTCTGCCATCGAATTAAAGGCATGTGCCAATTTGCCGATTTCACCCTGCACCGGGGTTTTGACCCGTTGGCTCAAATCGCCTTCTTCCATGCGGCGGGCTGCTTCCGTCAGCGCCTGCACAGGCAGCAAAATCCGCCGCGATAAAATCAACGTCAGGAAAATTGCCGAGATACCCGCCATGCCTGCCGCCAAGAGCAACCCCCAACTGACCGATTGCACAAATTCTATCTGTGCAGGCACAAATGCCAATTCGTCGGCTGGATTAATGCTAAATGTGCCAATATTTTTTTCGCCTTCATACACTTCGACGGTGCCATCTGCCGATGTAAAAAAGCGCACTTCATTGATATTGGTGATATTCAGGTCTTTGAATTTTTCCAACGGATACACACGCATCTGTGCCGGATTGACCAGAATCATCTCTGTGCCGGAAGTCGGGAAGACATCTTCGGCGGGCATCACAACCGGGCGTGACGGTTTGCCTGTGACTGCGCCATCACCCGTCGTAAAAAAGGTTAAGACCGCCTCTTGCATCTGTTCTTCGCGCACATTGCCAACAAAATTGACATAGCGCGAAAATTCGATGCGCGTGGTATAACCCGCGAAAATCGTAATCGTAAAAATGGCAACCGCCGCCACTGCCAGCATCGCCAGCAGCAGCCCAAACCGCAAGCTATACAGCATGTTTTCGCAACTCCGCGAAACGATAACCCACGCCATACACCGTCTCAACGTAAATCGGGTTGGTATGGTCACGCTCGATTTTTTTGCGTAAATTCATCACATGAGCATCTACTGTGCGTTCTAGCCCTTCGTAATCATAGCCAAAAGCGCGTTCCACCAATTCCAAACGGCTAAAAGCGCGTCCGGGTTCTTTCGCCATAGTTTCCAACAGTTTAAATTCTTTGGGTGTCAGATGAATGATTTCGCCGTTAATGGTGACTTCATGCTTGACCATATTAATCAGCAAATCACCAAAGCGCAGTTCTTTGATGGTTTTATCACCCAATTTGCCTGCACGGCGCAGCACAGTTCGCACGCGGGCAACGACTTCTCGTGGGCTAAAGGGCTTAGTGATGTAATCATCAGCACCTGAATCCAAACCGCGCAGCACTTCTTCTTCGGTAGAGCGTGCCGTGAGGATGATAATCGGTGTACCCGTTTCCATGCGTAATGCCCGGCAAATATCCAGCCCATCCATGCGGGGCAGCATCAAATCCAGCACCACCAAATCCGGCAGTTTGTCGCGGGCGATGTTCAAGCCGCCATGCCCATCATAAGCGACCATGACTTCATATCCGGCTTGTTGCAAGTACATGCGTAATAAATTAGCGGTCTTAATGTCGTCTTCTACGACCAGAATTTTGGTCATGGCGATTTACCTGATGGTCTAAAATAAAGAATATGATTAATCTTTAGCAATAACTTGTTAATTTTCCATGAAGAATTTCATTTTTTATCACGTTTAAATTTAACATTTCGCGGGCATTTCGTCTAATCCTGAATTTTGCCCTGCCAGCATCCCTATTGATTTCGGTACAATGCAGCATATGAAGACATCTCAACCTCTCACTTGGTCTTGGTCACACAGCATTGTATTGATATTGATGCTGTTCACATTCGGCATGAGCGCCAACCTCAGCCGGACGGTATTTGAACGTTTGCCACATCTAGAAGATGAGGTGGCATATTTATTTCAGGCAAAAGTTTTCGCCACTGGCACACTTATCGCCCCCACGCCCGAACCCCGTCGCGCTTATTGGCAGCCATTCGTGATAGATTATCAAGGCAATCGTTTCAGCAAATATACGCCGGGATGGTCGGTTGTCTTGGCGCTGGGCGTGAGTGCTGGGCAAGCGTGGATTGTGAACGCGCTGTTGGCAGCAATGACGGTGGCATTCGTTTTCCGGCTTGGCAGCGAAATTTTCAACCGGGATGTGGGACTTATTGCGGCGGCGTTGACGGCATTTTCGCCAGCGGCGCTCTTGCTAAACGCTTCGCTCATGGGGCATACGGCGGCATTGTGTTATACAACCGCTTTCATCTATGCGTATTGGCGCATCGAAAAAGGCAAACAGCGATTTCGGTGGGCGTTGCTGGCAGGCATAATGCTCGGCTTGATGCTCATCACCCGCCCTTTAACCGCCGCCTCTATTGCACTGCCCTTCGTGGCGTGGAGTGGTGTGCGTCTTATAACAGCATTCTTTGAACCGCAAAGACGCCAAGATAGCACTCAACACTCAGAATCAAATTTTTCCGTAGGGGCGAGGCATGCCTCGCCCCTACCACCAGAATCTACCGGTGGATACTCAGCACTCAGCACTCAGCACTCAACACGCTTTCAACGTATTTTATTTATTTTATCCCCCCTACTGCTGCTCACGAGCGTTGCCCTCATTATCGGGTTGGCAGTGCCAGCCTTTAATTTTGCCGCAACGGGCGATGCCTCTAAAAATTTGTATGAGATGGTCTGGGCATATGATCGCATTGGTTTTGGCGAATGCTGTGGGCGCAATGGGCATACACTGGAAAAAGGTATTCGGCATACGCGCTTCGATTTATCGCTGACAGCCGCAGATTTATTCGGCTGGCAAAGTGGCGCAATCACCCCAGAAATTACCAATCATTGGCTAAACGAGAGCGATTATTTCCCGAATATCGGGTTAAGTTTTGTGCTGCTGCCGTTGGGCTTGGTAGCGGGATTATGGTGGCGAAAACAACATCAATCTGACAAAAATATAGCAATTTCACCTTTACCCCCCCTCTCCTTCAGGAGCAGCACCTTGCGACGGCTGACCGGGGGTCGGGGGGTGAGGTCAAATATTTTACTGTGTATCATCTGGGCAATCGGCGCAATTTTCTGGGTAGGATTTGCGCTGCGCCAAACGCCAGAAACGCTACAACAGCCCAATTTTTCGTGGTTTTGGGTGCTGGTGGCGCTGGCTTGGACGCTGCTGCCGCTGCTATTTGCAAGTCAAATATCGCCAGCAGCACGTTATGCGTGGTTGTTGTGCGGCGTCATCTTGTGTATGCTGCTGCTGCAAATGACCTATTGGATTGGTTCGCAACGCTACAGCACACGCTATTATTATGAAGCACTCACGGCGGCGGCATTATTGAGTGCCTTGCCACTAGCATGGTTGCTGCGTTTTGTGCCGCGCTTTATCCTTTATGGCGGGCTAACATTGGTGCTGCTCTATAGCTTTTTTAGTTATAGTTTGCCGCGTGTACAAGTGTTATATCGTTTTAATTTTATCGGGCAGCATATTCTGGATGATATTGAAGCACGGCGCGAAAATGATATGCCTGTTTTAGTCCTCATCAATGGCACGGATAGCGGCGATACCCGCGTGCGCTGGCGGGCATTAGGAACGCTGATGGCAGTCACAAGTCCGTTTTTTGATAGCGATGTTGTGGCAGCGTGGGATTATGGCGCGGAAGGCGTGCGCGACCAAATTCTCGCTCGTTTCCCCGATAGGCAAATAATCGAGATGGACGCAATTGGCAATGAAGCGACGTTTCGGGAGTGATAAATGTCAATTTTTTCTCGTGTTTCAGGATGCTTCAGAATTGTTTTGATGCCCGTAATCCTATTAATTGCCGCTATCGCGTGTGATTTGGAAAGAAATTACGGACAGCTACCAGTTGGCAACCCCTTCTATTTTGATGCTATCGTAGGGGATCAGCAAACTTGGCAGGTACAAGTAACTCCAAATCAAATGTATGAAGTGCGGCTTGCGCTTGCCAATGAAAATGTATCAGTAAGAAATTATGAAGTCAGTTTCGAAATAAGAGGCGAAATACAACCTTGTACACAATGTAGAGATAGTATAATGGCGTGGTAACAGATGAAGGTCTTATATTAAGATTTGTCCCATTGGAACAGGAAATTATTATTTTTGTATTGGGAGATGGAACACCTCATCGCTGCGTACTTGAAATAGTCGAAGTTGAGATGTAGATAGGTATTATAAGTTAATCTGTTCGTAAGGAAACTCAAATGACCGATAAAATCCGCTGCGCGTGGTGTATGAATGACCCGCTGAATATCGCTTATCATGATACGGAATGGGGTGTGCCGAATCGGGATGACGCCCATTTATTTGAGATGCTGATACTGGAAATGATGGAAGCAGGCTTAAGCTGGATTTTGATTCTACGAAAACGCGAACATTTCCGGCAGGCATTTGATAACTTTCATGCCCCCACCGTCGCCCAATATGATGAGGCGAAAATTGCCGTGCTGCTGGAAAATGCCAATATCATTCGCAGCAAAGCAAAGATTGAAGCCGTCGTGAATAACGCTAAATTATTCCTGCAAATTCAGCTAGAACACGGCAGTTTCGCCAACTATATTTGGCAATTTGTGAATCACACGCCAATTCAAAATGCGTGGGCAACTTTAGACGATGTTCCCGGCAGCACACCCGAAGCCGAAGCCATGAGCAAGGCACTGAAAAAACGCGGCTTCAAATTCGTGGGTCCGTCGGTGTGTTATGCCTTCATGCAATCGGTCGGGATGGTGAATGACCATGTTGCAACCTGCTTTCGCCATACCGAAATTACACAATTGAATCAAACACCCTAAAAGTCGTTATTCCTCCAACAACTGGTCTTGGCTCATCAAATACGCCAGTAAGTCGGCAAGCTGTTGTAAATCCAAGCGCGTGCTGTAAAACGTCGGCATCAAGCCTTCCAGATAGTCCGGCACGATATAGGCGTTGGGATGCAAAATACTCTCAATGAGATATTGTTCCACCGTATAGCCCGCTAATTGTGGCTCTAACAAGCGAATATCATTGACTCGCGTCCAAGTACCTTCGACACTCGGCGCAGTTTGTCCATTGTGGCAAGCCGCACAGCCCAACAAACTGCCATCCAGAACCGGGGCTAACCCATTATAAAGTTCCTGCCCATGCAGCACATCGCCGCGCACCGCTTCTAATTCAACCAACAGCGCCGCCACATCATCACCCACAGCATTTGCTGCAATCAACGTCTGCAAATCTGCCAATGCCAGCGTGCGTTGAATCAAGCTATCAATTTCCGGTTGCGCTGGTTGATAGCCACATTTGAGGGCAAGGTCTTGGTACACAGCACCTAAGCGAAACATATTAGCGATAGAGGTGTCCGGCGCATTTTCAAAATCAAATTTGAGGATTTGCATAAACGCGGCTTGCTGCTGCGCCAACACTTCCGGCGCACATTCCGGGTTGGTGATGGGATTGCCATCCTGTGCCATCAATAAACCCACGCCGCACACCAGCAGCCCTATTCCTAAAAATAGATGATATTGCCAGCGAAACACACTCATTTTTCTTTCTACTTTTTTTAGCTATTGGCTTTTGGCTGTTAGCTTTTGGCTTTTAACTTTCTACTTTCAGCTTTTAACTTCTATCCCACAACAAACAGGGGCATGTTTGCACACGCCCCCGTTATCATATTCTGTGATGTCAGCAATTGCCTACAGCGTTAATTGGCGTAACTTTGCAGATATGCCAGCACATCGGCAATATCTTTCACCGTCATTTGTTCGCCAAAATTAGCCGGCATTACCCCAGAGGCATACGGCGGAACAGTATAATCATTGGGCAGCACAATCGCCGTGATGAGGTATTGTTCCGGCGTGAAGCCCGCATACTGCGGCAGATTCACGCGCTCATTGACCGTATTTAGCCACGTTTCTTCGGTTGCAGGGGCTTGTGCGCCGCCCAGATGGCAACCAGAGCAACCCAAGCGCCGTCCGGCTTCGCTGCGTTGAGCGCCATTATAAATGGCTTCGCCACGCGCTGCATCCGGCGAGGTTTCTAACGCCGCAATTTGTTCCAAAATCACAGGAACATCCGTACCAGCGGTAGGTACAGTGATGGCAGGCTCAGATGCACCATGTAATTTAGCAAACTGGTTGACAGCGTTCAAGTCTTCCAGCGTCCACGCATCGCCTTTATCCCAATTTAGGATATAGTTCACGATGTCATCAATCTGGTCATTGCGGAGTGGACCACCAGCGGTCTGTGACCACGCCACCATCGCCTGACCATTCCAGACATCGGCGCTGCCGGGACGACCATGAATCAGCGTCGTTTTAACATAGCTGCGTAAATCCCCTGCCCAACCAATCTGCAACAAGCGATTCGAATCTTCATTGAGATAGTTGGTTAATGCCAAACCACCCTCAGCCCGTTTTGCTGCCAATTCGGGCAAATAGCCCTTGTCTACAGCATCTATCAAATTATCCAACACGGCATCGCGTTGAAGAATGAACGGCTCTAATTCCGTATTGAGCGCCGCAATTTGGGCGGGCAAGTTGCCATCTATTGCAGCAACGAGCGTTTGAATGCGGGTTTTGCGCTCTTCTGTTGTGTTGCTATCAGCAAGTTCTGTTTCCAGTGCCGCCCGCTGCGCTGCCAATTCTTCTGTATTGGCACCAATCAGGAAATCAATTTCTTCCAAACGGGCAACAATGGCATTGCGGCGTTCTTCGGTGGTTTCTGCCAAACCGATTTCGGCAAAAATCTCTTCGCGTTCCGTTGTAATATTTGCCAAAGCGGTTTCTAAATCCACAGCCCGCCGCTGGCGGGTGGCAATCTGGCTGTTCAGCGTATCAACAAAATTAAACCCAAAAAGTTGGGGGTTATTCAGTGCGGGGGCGCGTTCCCCGATACCCAAGCTAGTCTTACCATGACAAGTTGAGCAGTTGGCAGCAAATAATTCTGCCCCACGCTCAATAGACCGGGCGAGGTGTTGTTCTTCAAACGCTGCCATCCGGGCGGGTTCATTAATCATCACCCAACCGATGATAATCATAATGGCGACAATCATCACCACACCTGTCAGCAGGCGCCCCTCAACACTTTCGATGAGCAAACGGTTCATATTGTTCCTCAATCAACCAAATATTTCGGCGGGCAATCACCCGCCGATGTGTTCGTTAAATTAGATTAATCGAAATAGGCAGCATCTGCGTGGATATAGAGATGTTTGGTGTAGATGCGGCGTTCCTGAACTAGATTGCCATTTTCATCTGTCACCATCAGCGGTACAGGGTCGCCATTTTCATCTACTTGGACGCGCCCGCTTTCAATCACCACACCATCCCACACAATCACCATGTCCACGCGGGCAAGACCGTCTTGATGGTCTGTAATGATAATTCCACCCCATGCCCCCGGCAGTTCCAACGAGCGTTCATGCAGTTCTTCTTCAAACACGGTCAAAACGCGCAGCAATGCCGGTGAATTTGCCGGAACTTCCCGGAAAGACGAGGGAACAGATGACAAATGATCGGTGGTGATAAGGCGATTTTCAAGGAACTCATATTCGCTAATCATCCCGCCATTTTCGCCTTGGTTGACATCAAACACCTGCCGCGCAAACAGTTCGGAGGTAAAGTGGCTGGCAGCGTCTGACGCGCTTTCTGCCCCAATTTGATGGGTGGTATACGCGCCCGGTGTCAATTGGTCAAACGGCACTGTCCGCATGATACCGACATGATTATGGGCAGGTTCCATAGACAATTCGTGCAAAATTTCAGTCTCTGCCGAAGTCGAAACGGCAAATTCCGGCAGCCCCATGTAGCTCAGGACAGTGGTGAACGCAACCGTCAACATTGCCAGCGACAACATAACGCGGCGATGAGCAAAACGGCGGCTGGGGGTCACGTCCAAATAAGGCATGAGGGCTAAGATACCCAAAGCGGCAGTGGGGAAAATGAGACCCCAGAACAACTTATCCCCAAGTTTCAGCGCCCCTTGAATCCACAAGAAATACCACGGCGCAGTCGTGCCTAACGGGGTAATTTGTGAATCGGCATGGTTTTCCAGCGGCGCATGATAGAACCACACGCACAACACCACCATCACAAACGTCGTGACGGCTGCCCACATAAGTTCATTGGTCAAAATATCCGGGATAAAATAAACCCGTTTATCCAGCGGCACGCGCTTGGCAGTGTCTTCGCCAATATTTTCTTTCTGCGGCGGCAGACTGTGACCATGAATGATGACTTTATAATAATGAACACCCGTGAAGATAAACAACAGCAGCGGCAAGAACAACACATGGGCAAGGTAGAAACGCAACAGCCCATTGGCACCCAATTCCGGCGCACCACGCATAATCAAGTTGACTTGTTCACCGATGACTGGCGTGGCTTCTGCCATCGAAGCGCCAATCGTCACCGCCCACAGCGATAATTGATCCCAAGGCAGCAAATACCCGGTAAATGACAACAACCCGGTGATAACCAGCAGCAGCAACCCGGTAAACCAAGTGAATTGGCGTGGCTTTTTATAACTGCCCGTCACCCATGTTCGCATCATGTGCAGCGCCACGATAATCACCATCGCTTCTGCGCCCAACCGATGCAAATCGCGCATGAACTGCCCCATCGGCACATTGTTCAAAATTTTGAGCATGTTGCCATAAGCAATTTCCGGCGATGGCGTATACCACAACATGAGCAGCAGCCCGGTTAATGTTTCAAACACGACAAAATACGTCGAAAGCCACCCTAACCGAAAAGTAGGATAAACCCCGGTCATATCTTGATGGAAATAACCCGGACGCATATGCAACCAGAAACCATCAGCATGGGGTGTCAGGCGTGGATTCGGGCGGCGACTGGGGTTATCCCCACGCAGCGCCTCACGAATATCCTGAATATTCATCCCAGCGGTCAAGCGTTCTACCGTTTCATCAACACCTTCTAAAATGGCTTTTTTCAGCCCTTTTTCTTGAACATCGTCCAAGAAAGAAGGGAAGGGAAGTAACGACATACCCCTAGACCTCTCACTCTATGAACAAACCGTTATCCATTAATATGTAACCTACCAACTTAAACACTCCCACGAGCAGGACCACTAACGCGCCGCCCGGTATTCACCTTAATTGCTGAAATGGCTTTGGCGGGGTCAAGCACCACTGGTTCGCCACCACTCCCGGTTTCAACTGTGGTGCCATCGGAATATTCGACGACCAACGGGAAACGGTCTAAGCCGCGCGGCGCAGGTCCTTCGATATATGTCCCATTCAAATTAAATTTCGACCCATGACAGGGGCATTCAAACCGGACATTGGTTGGCACCCATTTGGGCAAGCAACCCAAGTGCGTACACACGCCGTACAAGATAATCAACCCATTCTCAGTATTGCTCACATGGAAGCGCCCCGACGGCACCGATTGCGGCGGTGAACCTGCGGCGGGCAGTTCAAGCGGGTCAAACGGGAAGATACCACCAAATTCGCCTTCTTTAAAGCGGGGAAACAAGAACCAGACCGTAATGGCGCTAAATTGACCGAACAACAATGCCATCGAAGCGCCCCAAATATAATATAAAAACTCGCGGCGAGTGGGCGCGGCAACCTGTACCGATGGTTGTGCCGACGCGACTGCTGTTTCGGTTTTGGCAATGCTCGCGCGTGATGCGGCATCACCTCGGGTTTGAGTTGCAGTTGCCATGTTGGATAATAACTCCTCCGCAATCGTCAGATGCACACTGCTCTATTTAGATGAATGGATGTGATACGACATATTCTACTCAAATATGCCCAGAGTTTCAAAGGATTCATATGCGAAAATTATCACAATCGCGTCCAAAACACTATAACATAAAGGCGCATAACTGTCAAAAACTTTTCTAGGTTTTCAGGCTAAGGATTGCCGGACATTCGACCAATGAGGATAATACAATTATGGCGACCTATACCCTGACTTATGGACGTGTGACTTGGCTGAATATTGTTCAGCCCACCCCCGCTGATGTAGAACGGCTGCGGGAGTTGTATCCGTACATCCACCCGCTGAATCTGGAAGATATTCGCAGCCCATTAGAACGCCCCAAAATTGACGAAGACGATGATTACTTATTCGTCGTGATGCATTTTCCGTTTTGGGATGCGCGGCAATCGCTAACACGGGCGCGAGAAGTGGATTTTTTCGTGGGGCGCGGCTATGTCGTCACGATTCATGATGGCACCCTGAAACCCCTCGTCACGCTTTACCAATTGTGCGAAAGCGACGAAGACCAACGCCAGCGGGTATTGGGTGGTGGCGCGAATCGCGTGTTTTACATGGTGGTAGACCAGTTGGTAGATTATATTCAGCCGATTTTACGCAAAGTGGATAGCAATATCCGCAGCATAGAAGAGAATATCTTTACCGCTGACCCACGCACGATTATTGAAGAAATTTCGCTGGTGCGCCGCGATATTATTGCTTTGCGCCGCATCATTCGCCAGCAAGTGCCTATCATCGAACAACTAGAACAAGGCGAATATCCTATCCTGCACGAAGATTTGGAAGAATATTTTGGCGACATCGCCGACCACCTGCATCGGGAACGCGATATTATTGATGAAAATTATGAAGTCATCAACAGTTTGGCAGATACGGCAAACGCCCTAGCGACCTATAAAATTAACGAAATCATGCGAATTTTGACCGTGATTTCGGTCATTATGCTGCCGCTAACGTTAATTTCTGGTATTTTTGGGATGAACGTGGATTTGCCGTTTGATGAACATCCGGCTAGTTTTTTGATAGTGGTCTTGATAATGGTAGGCATGACGAGTGCAATGTTGTTATTTTTCCGGCGACGGGGGTGGCTGTGACCCAGGCACCGATGCCGTCCGCTGTGTTCATACAAGACAACGCTGGCTTAAAACAGTTAGTGAAGCAATTGGCAGGTACAGCACTGTTGGCAGTGGATACTGAATCCAACAGTTTGTATGCCTATCAGGAACAGATTTGCCTGATACAATTGTCCACCCGCCGCAAGGATTATATCCTTGACCCCTTGGCGATTACCGATATGCAGCCATTAGGCGCATTGTTGGCAAACCCCAAAATTGAAAAAATCTTTCATTCGGCA
This sequence comes from Anaerolineae bacterium, assembly GCA_022842885.1. Taxonomy (GTDB): domain Bacteria; phylum Chloroflexota; class Anaerolineae; order Aggregatilineales; family Phototrophicaceae; genus JALHOR01. The sequence goes on along the minus strand of JALHOR010000003.1, from coordinate 48,449 downwards.
ACTTATGATGTGATTTGTCTGCGGCGGCAGTATGGGTTTGAAATCCACAATATCTTCGATACGATGATTGCGGCGCGGTTGTGTCATCTGCCAGAAATTGGTTTGGCACATGTGCTGCTGCATTATTTTGATGTGCATTTGGATAAAAGCCACCAAACCGATAATTGGGCGCTGCGTCCTCTCTCCAACGAAAAATTACATTATGCCCAAATGGATACCCATTATCTGCCACGCCTGCGCGATTTGTTATTTAAACAATTGCAGCAGCTTAACAATCTGGATGAAGCCTACGAAGTCTTTGCCGATATTATGCTGACGGAAATACCGCTGCGCGAGTTTGATGCCGAAGGGTATTGGAAAATTGCCCTACCAGAAAATCTGACGCGCCAGCAAATTGCCGTTCTGCGTGAGGTGTATATCCTGCGCGAAAAAATTGCCCAAGCCGATAATTTGCCGCCGTTTAAAGTTTTGACCAACAGCGTTTTAGTGGCAATTGCGCGGGCGATGCCGACTTCGGTATATGGCTTAAGCCATATCTCTGGGCTTGCACCGGGGCAAATCCGCGTTTATGGTGAAGACCTGTTAGCAGCAATCCAGATTGGGCAAAATGCCCCATTGCCCACTGCACCACGCCTAGAACGCCAACCGAAATTGCTGGCAGAACGTTATGCCATGCTGCACGCTTGGCGACGAGAACGTGCCGACCAACGCAAGATTGATTCGGCAATTATCATGGCGAAGCAGACGATGTGGGAAATTGCCAAACTCGCGCCCAAAACGCTGGACGATTTAGCGCAAGTCCCCAGTTTGGGAGCATGGCGACTGCAAACATACGGCACAGAACTCTTGCAAATTACCACCAAATGGCGCAAAAAATAGGACAACCCATGACTTTCAAACAGCTAACTCGAATCGGCTTGCTCTGGCTGGTCAATTGCTGCTGGCTGTTGATGCCGCTGCAAGCCCAAGAAAGTACCCCAGAGGCACCGGCAGGTTCCTTGGCGCTATCAGTTTGGTTGCCAGATTTGCTCGTGCCACCGGAAAATGGGGCAGCCAATACGCTCATCAATGCCCAAATTGCGGCTTTTATGGCAAGCAACCCCGATATTGCAGTCGAAACCCGCTTGAAGCGCGTCAGTGATGTGGGCGGCATCATGGCAACGCTGCGGGCAACCAGCGCCGTCGCGCCCGGTGCCATGCCCGATGTGACGCTGCTGCGTCGGGCAGATTTGATTGCTGCCCAACGCGACGGTTTAATCCAATCGTTGGAAGGCGAATTATCATCGGCATTGGTCAGCAGTTTGGATACAGCATTAAAATTGGGGCAAATCAATGCCACCCTGTATGGCGCACCCCATATGATTGAACTGCTGCATCTGGTCTATCGGGATACCAATAACATGGATATGCCGAATTGGAATTACGATATGGTATTTGACGAGCAACTCTCGATTGCTTTTGCGGCGGGGCGCAGTACCGGCTTAAACGAGATTGTCTATTTACAATATATCGCGGCGGGCGGCACTTTTTCAGCCGAAGGCAAGTTAGTCTTGAATCAAGCAGCCCTGTTGGATGTTTTAGAGTATTATGCCCGGTTGCGCGATGCTGAATTGATAGATACCACGGTGCTGAATTACGCCCAAATCGCAGATTATCTGCCCACCTTCATTGCGAATGATATAGACGCTGCGGTATTCACCTCTAGCAATTATCGCCAATTGATAGCGACTCAACCCCGCTTAAAAGCCGCGCCCTTGCCCACCACCCAAGGGCAAATCATTAGCTTGATGAATGGCTGGATGTGGGTATTGGTAGCAGATGAGCCAGAAAGACAAACTGCGGCACTGCGTTTTATCAATTATATGATGCAAGCTGAGAATCAAACGGCATATGCCAGCACTATCGCGTGGTTGCCAGCGCAGCGCCAAGCCCTCTTGACGAGCTTACCGCGTGGCATTAACGCTGATTTATATACGCAATTGTTAGATAACAGCCTGCTGCCTTTAAGTGATAGCGACGGTGGAACGCTAGCACGCGCTATCCAAGATGCTTTTGTCGCTGTCTTAAATGGTGAAGACCCAACCGTCGCTGTGGAGACGGTTGTTTCACAACAAAGTGGCTAACTCATTTTAAATCGCGCTGATAAAAGCGATGGGTTTTATAGGGTTTGCCGCCCACTTTTTCGACGATGCTCAAAAGTTGATTCGTCTCTAAAATCCAACCTGCATCCAGATATTCATATTGGGTGGGACGAATGGCTTTTAGCGTGGCATCCAACAGGGCGATTTCAATGCCTTTATTGCGATGCTGCGCTAACACCCCCATCAACGGCAAACGCACACCGCGAATAATTTTTTTGATTTTCCAGTGCCATACGGCTTTGAGCAGTGTCCATATTTCTGGCTCACCCGGACGGGCGTGGGCAAGATGCAGCACTTCATTCAAATTAGGAATTGCCAGCGAGAAACCAACGGGTTCGCCTTCCACCTGCGCGAAAAATGCCAAACTCGGCTCAAAGAACATGCCCAAACTTTCGATGAGCGCATCCAATTCTTTGTCTGTCATCGGTGTAAAGCCCCAATTCACATCCCATGCCGTGTTATACAAATCGCGGAATAAGCGAAATTCTTCTTTTTTGCGGCGCATGTCAATCGGGCGAATCGTGACTTTGTTGCGTTCCATCGTGCGCTTGACGATTTTTTCAAAGCGTTCATCGGTATGATATTCATCCGCAATCTTGCGGTCATAATACACACTGTGAACATCCATCACTTTATGCCAGCCCGCATTTTCTAGCAGCGTTTGATAATACGGCGGATTATAAGGCATCAATAACATGGGTTTTGAAAAATTATGGATGAGCAAGCCACATTCTTCATGCGTCGTAAAACTCTGGGGGCCCCGGATGGCATCATAACCGCGTGACTTCACCCATTCGGCGGCGGTGTTCAAGAGTGCCTGCGCCACTTCTGCATCGTTAATCGTCTCGAAGAAGCCAAACCAACCGACATGCTCTTGGTTAATCTCATTATGGCGATGGTTGATGTGGGCGGTAATCGTGCCAACCAACTGATTGCCACGCCATGCCGCAAAATAATCGCCTTCCATATAATCCCATGCGGGATTTTTTTTCTTGTCGAGCGTATCGCGCCGCATGGACAATAATACGGGTGTCCAGTTGGGGTCATCTTTGTAGAGCGTCCAGGGAAATTCAAAAAATGCCTGAAAATCAGCTTGCGATTCGACTTTACGGACGGTGATGGACATAAGCCTGTCGTTCCTCATCATGCAAGATGTTCACACCCATTGTAACCTATCGCGTGTTTTTGCACATGTTATCAGCAAAATTTCCCAAAACACCCTTGACCCGTGCGCCAAATTTTGTTATATTTCTCGCCAGCTAATGCTATTCCACAATAGCTCAATGGCAGAGCAATCGGCTGTTAACCGATGGGTTCCTGGTTCGAGTCCAGGTTGTGGAGCATGATAAAACTGGTGAGAGATACTCCACCAGTTTTTTGTTTTGTGTAAAATCAGTGTAAGTGTTTTTGTGTGGTCAACTTTTGTGGGTCAGTACAATACAGAGGAAACTATGAAAGAAATAACAAATGTCACCTCAGATGGTGTTCATTATATTGATGAAGCGGGCAATCCACAGTTTATTGATTTTGTAACCTGTCTTCAAAATTACATCAAGAGATTGGAGAAATCTCATGGGTCTGATATCACTGATGAAGACCGAGCATTCTGGCAAGAAGCGAAATATGTAGGTGTTCGGGTCACTTTTAGGGAACCTCCTATTATTGAATTTTACACAGAGCCACGAATTTATTTTGAGTTTCCGATAAAGGATGATCTTTATAAAGTTGCTTCTATGATAAAAAAAGCTGGTTGGAGAACAAATGACGGAGATTGATGTAGTTTGCATTATAAATAAGTAATTTTCATATTTTTATGTAGAAGGTGCAATGGAAGATTTACGGGGCAGATTATTTCAATTGTGGGATTACAGTCCATCTCTGCAACGTTTGTTAATTCGCAGTCCTCGCAAAGATGAGACTGAAGTCAATTTAGATATCATTTTTTGGGGAGTAAAATATATTAACCTTATAACAAATTTAGGGGAAATTTCAATCCAAATTGGCGACAAGATAAATGAAACTGCATCTAAATTTATAATACGCACAAGCGATCAACAATACATTGTTGAAGCAACAACATATAAAGTCATCGTTTCTGATACAGACATCTTCGATTCACCATTAGATAAAATATGAATTCTATAATTACCCCAGATTTTTCTGCGGCGATTTTGCGTTTTTACCCCTGCTACCCCTCCGATAAACCATTACAATGCCCTATCGAATCTGGCACTATCATCAGCGACACATCTAACAGGACTGAATTATGACAGGCAGCATTGCCCTTTCGGTAGTCATTCCATTGTATAACGAGCAAGACAATGTCCCCGATTTATATGCTGAACTTAGCGCGGCATTGGATGAATTGCAGCTTCAATACGAAGTGATTGTGATTGATGATGGCAGCCGCGACAACAGCTTTGAACGCCTGAAAGCTATCCATGAACGTGATTCGCGCTGGCAAATTATTCGTTTTCGGCGCAATTTTGGGCAAACAGCGGGCATTGCTGCCGGATTTGCTGCGTCTCAGGGCGAAGTGGTGGTCACGATGGATGCTGATTTACAGAATGACCCGCGTGATGTGCGGCAGATGTTGGCGAAAATGCATGAAGGCTATGATATTGTCAGTGGGTGGCGCGTATATCGCAAAGAACCATTTTTCACGCGCCGCTTGCCTTCCATGACTGCCAATTGGCTGATTTCACGCACGACGGGCGTTTCGCTGCATGATTACGGTTGTACATTAAAAGCATATCACCGCGATGTCGCCAAAAATGTGCGGCTCTATGGCGATTTGCACCGTTTTATCCCGGCAGTTGCCAGCCAAATCGGTGTGAAAGTGACCGAAATTCCAGTGAATGACCGTCCACGCAAATACGGCAAAAGCAAATACGGCATCAGCCGTACTTTTAAAGTGTTTCTGGATTTGATTGGGGTGATTTTTCTGCTGAGTTATTTTAATCGTCCGCTGCGGGTCTTTGGTGGTGCGGGCGTTATCATCGGCGGCATCGGCGGCGTGATTTTGCTCTATTTGGCGTATGAACGGCTCATTTTGCTGAACAATATTGGTGATAGACCGCTGCTTTCGTTAGGTATTTTGCTGGCGGTCTTGGGCGTACAGTTTATCAGCACCGGGCTGATTGCCGATATGATGATGCGAACCTACCACGAATCACAAAATAAGCTGCCGTACTACGTGCGCGAACATCTGAAAAATACGTCTCAAGAAAAACCTATTTCAACAGACAATGCACGTTCAAAGAATGAGATTGAAAACGACATTATGACGGAAAAATCTCACTGATTTTGAGTTTGAAACTCATGATATTCTGGTGTTTGCAGCAATGCCCAAAATTCATCCACACTCAGGTATTTTTCTGCCACTATGGGACTCATACGCGCTCACCCTCATTTATTTTCTCATTTCATTATAGAACAAATCAGGCTTTGCGATTCAATTCGTAAATCACGCGCAAGCCATCCAGCGTGAGTTCCGGCACGATTTTATCAATCATGGTTGTGTGTTGATTGAACAAAGGCGCTAACCCGCCAGTGGCAATTACCTGAGCGTGCGGTGCATTGAGAGAGGCTTTGATGCGGGTGAGGATGCCTTCTACCAAGCCGATGTAGCCCCAAAAAATGCCAGATTGCATGGCGTGAATCGTATTTCTACCCACTGCATTGGGCGGCGGTTCAATCTCAACTTTGTGCAAACGGGCGGCACGCTGCACCAAGCCATCGTGCGCCACGCCAATCCCCGGCGCAATGGCGCCCCCGATATAATTATGCTCGGCAGAAACCACATCAAAATTGGTGGCTGTGCCAAAATCTACGACAATGGCGGGTCCGCCGCCATGCAGCGCGACCACAGCAGCAGCATTAGCGATGCGGTCTGCGCCAGCTTGTTCGGGTTGGTCAATATCAATTTTCATCCCCACATTGATTTTGCTGGTCAGAATAAGGGGTTCATGTTGGAAATAGCGCACAACCAATTCATGAAAACTCGGCGTTAGCGGCGGAACAACGCTGCCAATGATGATTCCCGTCACGGCACTAAAGTCTATTTTGGCGCTGTTCAAAAAATTTTGGACTAAAACGCCATATTCATCCGGCATTTTGTCCGCCACTGTCCGCGCCCGCCAAGAAAGCCGCCAATGGGCATTGTCCCACAAACCTAAGTGAATATTGGTATTGCCGATGTCAAATGCCAGTAACATGCTGAATTATCCTGAAAAATGGCTTGAATATTGCAGACGATTCTAATCAAGAACGCGACGGGATGATACAATCAGGATATAAATGGTTTTATGGTGAAAGTCAACTTTTGATGCAAGTCCGGCAAGCAACCCTTGATGATACACACGCCATTGTGCGCTTATTTTGTGCCAAAATTCCGCGTTGGCAGCGCATCAACGCTCAGGGACAAGTCGAAGATTTGCCCTATACCGCGCTGACGATTTATGAACGCTGGTTACACGGTGGCGCCTGGTTAAGCCTAGAAACGGCGGCAATTTGGCTGAGTCACCTGCTGCATGGTGCCGGCACGCCCTTGGTATTGCTGGCAGATAATCACATTCTGGGTTATGCCGAAATCTACCAAAGCGATGAGCCAGCACCGTTTAATGCTCACCTGTATTTAGCCGATTTTATTCTGGCAGCAGACGCCCCGGCAGAGGCGACTGAAATTTTGATGCAAGCCGTTTTGGAACGCGCCAGCAAATCGCATCGGTTAATGGCGGCATGTTCGGCATTTGATGTGGAAAAAGCCGGATTTTTTCAACGCTATGGATTGGAGTCATTGGGCAAGGTGCAGCATGTTACGGTGACGGCACAAACCGGGCAAGCCTTTTATAAAGCAACAGACCATTTGAATACCCATGTCGCCCAAATTGCGGGTTGGGGAATGCCCATCGGACGTATTACCGATGCCCGCCACCAATGGGAAACCTTGTGGCATTCGCATTGGGACGCGATACCGCAGATTGTCGCCCGCCAAACCCATCGCCTGCATTTTTCGGTCAGTGGGCAAGATGCCTATGTATGTTTGCAGCAGCAATTATACGAGCCGCGCAGCGTGGATGTTTTTTGCTGGACGCCCAAAGTATTTTCGATGCAATTGCTGGCTGCCATCCGTGACCGGGCGCATCGCATGGGGTATCGCACATTGGTGATGGCAGTCATGGATAAAGTGGCGCACATGATTGGCTCAGAAGCCGAATCAGCGCCCTATCAACAGGAAATTTTTTACCGTGAAGTTTGAAATCCGTTTATAATCAATCCGATTATCCGCACACTATCAGAGGATGCTGCCATGCCCGTCTATAATCCTGATCGCCTCGAATATGCCATAGACAGCGGTTATATCACCATTGTAACGGACGATGGGCAGCGTGTCCCAGCGTATTGGGCGCACCCCCGCGCTGGCAACAAGTTTGCGGCGATTGGCTTGTTTCATGATTGGTGGGGCGTGAGCAATATCTGCCGATTGTTGGCGAATTACTTTGCCCAGTCGGGTTATTATGTGATTGTGCCAGATTTTTTTGAGGGACGAGTCGCCACGACTGCCAAACAAGCACTCGAATTGCTGGAAATGACGCAAACGACACGCTATCGCACCGCCGACGCCGCGCTGACGGTGTTAGAACGGCATCATCGCACGACGGGCAGTGTCGCCGCGATTGGCTTGGGCATGGGTGGCACATTAGCCTTTGAAGCCGCTATTGACCGCGATGATTTGGAAGTTGCTGTTGCTTGTGCGGGTTTTCCGCAAACCTATTTGGGGCAATTTGCGCGTGCCAACACCCCCATTCTGGCGCTCTATGGCAGCGAAGAACCCTATATCCGCCCGATTGTGCAGAAGGCACTGCGCGAAGAATGGGCAACCACGCCCCTGAGTGATAAACATCGGTTAGAAATTATTCCGGGTGCCGGGCATGATTTTTTCTATGATACCCCCACGCCCGAACAACGCGAACACGGCAAACAAGTCATTGCCCATATTTTGCAATTCCTAGAAATCCATCTTAAACAGCCGCGTTAAACTGAATGGATAGATGCCTATTTTGGGGATGATATTCATCCTATCTTGGTGATAATGTCGCTTTTGCCAGCAGCCTTTGTGCTAAAATGATAAGAGTAATAGTGTTTTCATTTGGCAATTTGCACAAATGAACCGCTATTGCCTAAAAGCAAAGGATGAATGGTGATGAACCTAATAGATACCCCTATTTCCCAAAAGTTATCTTTCCGGCAAAGTGTGGATGCGATGGTAGACCGCGCTGCGCCGTATGTGTCTGCCCCGCCCGGATTGATAGAAGAAATTAAAGCCTGCGATAGTGTGATTAAAATTCAGTTTCCGGTCAGGATGGATAACAGCGAATATCGCGTTTTTACGGGGTGGCGGGCGACCCACAGCGCCCATCGCCAACCTGTGAAAGGTGGCATTCGCTACGCCTCAGCCGTAGACCAAGATGAAGTCGAGGCATTAGCCGCCCTCATGACGTACAAATGTGCGCTGGTCAATGTGCCATTTGGCGGTTCTAAAGGTGGGCTAAAAATTGCGCCCCGCCAACACTCGGTGAATGAATTAGAACGCATTACCCGCCGTTTCGCCCGTGAATTGATTCAACATGGCTATCTGAGTCCTAGTGGCAATGTGCCTGCCCCGGATATGGGAACTGGGGAACGCGAGATGGCATGGATTGCGGATACTTATCGGCAAATGCACCCCCACGACATCAATTATTTAGGCGCAGTCACAGGCAAGCCCGTCAGCGCGGGCGGCATTCGGGGACGCACCGAAGCCACCGGGCGCGGTGTAATGTATGCCTTGCGCGAATTTTTCCGTCATCCTGAAGATGTGAAACAAGCCGGATTAAATGGCACACTGGCGGGCAAACGCATTGTGATTCAAGGGTTTGGCAATGTGGGCTATTATGCCGCGAAATTTTTGGCGGAAGATGATGCCATCATCATTGCGGTGATTGAACGCGACGGCGCGATTATCAATCACGAAGGCTTGGATATTGACGATTTAGCAGCGCATTTTCACGCGACACGCAGCCTGAAACACTACCCCGGCGGCGCCTATCAAACGGATGGCGCGGCATGTTTGGAAATGGAATGCGATATTCTCATTCCAGCGGCGCTAGAAAATCAAATCACTGCCGAAAATGCCCATCGCATTCAAGCACCCCTTATTGTCGAAGCTGCCAATGGTCCCGTGACTTTTGAAGCGGATAATCTGCTGCGCGAAAAAGGCAAGCTGGTTCTGCCCGATTTCTTCGTTAATTCTGGCGGGGTCACAGTGTCATATTTTGAGTGGATTAAGAATCTTCAACATATGCGTTTTGGTCGGATGCAGCGGCGGTTAGACGAATATCGCGCCGAAGGCATTGTGCAGGCACTGGAAGAAATGACGGGCAAACCCGTTCCGCAGCATCTCAAACAGCGCATCACCCAAGACGCCGATGAACTGGCGATGGTACGGTCTGGGCTAGATGACACCATGCGACTAGCATATCAAGAAATCAGCGAAACATTCCACCGCCACCCGGATATTCAGGATTTCCGCACAGCGGCACTGGTCGTCTCATTGAATAAAATTGTGGACACGCATTTGCAAATGGGAACATAAATCAAATAGTAGCCAATAACGCCAAGAACAAATCGTTTTTGGCGTTATGCAAACACTCTTTATCGCGGCAGCAAAAAGCGAAACCCCAACACTTCGTAGATGATTTTTATTGCCGCCATCGAGGTAATATCACTTACATCCAGCGACGGCGACACTTCCACAATATCCATTGCCTGAATCGGCAGCGCCGCAAAGAGCAAGCGCAGCAGTTCCAAAACTTCGCGGGTCGTCATGCCGCCGGCTTCCGGTGTGCCAGTGCCGGGGGCGTGTGCCGGGTCAAGACAATCAATATCCAGCGTCAAATAAATCGATTCAACGCCCTGCAACTGTTGAATCACATTCTCAGCGGTGGCTGCGATACCCTGCCGGGCAACGGTACGGGCATTTTGCACTTTAATCTCAGGATGCTGTTTAAGAATATCAATCTCATCCTGCAACCATGAGCGAATGCCAATAAAGCTCAAATGCTGGGGCAGTAAATGTTTGGCTTCCAGACTGCGACGTTGCGTGCAAGCATGTGACCAGCGATGCCCATCATAGCTATCCATCAAATCGGTATGCGAATCAATATGGACGATACCAAAATTGCTTGTGCGACTCGCATCAAACGCCTGAATTAAGGGAATCGTCACCGAATGGTCGCCGCCGAGAAAGAATGCCAAGGGATGTTGCAGCACCGTCAATGCTTGCTGGCGCACGCTGTCAAAGTAGCGTTCCCAATTCAAATCATCAATGGCATCACCATAATCGCGCAATTGCACACCCACCAGCGACAGCCCATCTTCGGTAAAAGGCGCAATATAAGGTGTAATGCTGCGAATGCGCTGCGGTGCGAGTGCCGCGCCTTTGCGAAAACTAACGGCACTATCAAATGGAATGCCGAAAAGCCCCACATGGGCATCAGCGGCATCACTAATCATGCCACTCCAAGGAGCGCGATGGGTTGGGCGTGTCATCTAAATTCTCTTTAAGTTAAATCAATGGTTAAATTTTATGGAAGGTTAGTGTAGGAGTGTTCCCGTGTGCGTCAAGGGCAAGCTCGATACGTCATTTACATTGTTTGAAAATTGATAAGATTTCTTAATGTTAAATTGACCATTTTTGGTTTAAGATATGTTTGTAACAAATCGTTATTATTTTTGGAGTTCATCATGAAAGTGCTGCGCCCTCTCCTCATCCTCACACTTATCGAAATTATATTGTGTGGGGTATTGGTTATTGAATTATCGAACTTATCTGAATTTGCAACGACCCAAATTTTGCCGAGTGCAGTGCAGATGTTGGCATTTTTTGTAGGGATTTTGTGCATCATCCTGTTCATAGATGGCATCCTTTATATGCGCGGCATGAACAAGGCGCTCAACAAGTCCATCCAACCTCAGCCTATTTATCATCATGACCCTATGTTAGACGCGCTGGATGTGATTGATCAATATGGCGGCACTGTTACGCCTGCTCGTTATATTGTGACGCCCACAAATCAAAACGATGCAGCGGCTTAATGTGTGGTATAATCGTTTTAGAGCATAACATCAACACTCTAAAGCGATAGGATTTATCCTATGAAGTTACTGCGGCGTCTCATTCTCTTTGCGGCAATGATTATCATGGCAATCTGCGTAGCGATTGTGCGTGATGTGATATCTGTGGATTGGGGTGTAGATTTACGCCCGGTTGCCATTGCTGCCGGAAGTGTCGCCTTGGCACTGCTCGGTGTCGAAAGTTATAAAATCCTTCGTAGCTGGCAGCTTCCGCGTCCAGAAGACCCGCCACGCACGGATAAAGTAGTTCTGCCCAAAGAACCAGAAAAACCGATGCCGGTGATTGAACAGGCAGAAACATTTAGCAAAGCGGCTGTCCGGCGCGTCAAAATCAATCTCGATGTCGAAGACGACGAATAAAACTTTTCCGATGCAATGACCTTCACCCCGGAAGACGAAAAATGGATGCGTTTAGCATTGCAAGAGGCTGAAAAGGCTCTTGTTCATGCTGATGTTCCCATTGGTGCCATTGCTGTCCGAAACAATGAAGTGATTGGCAGTGGGTATAATCGGCGCGAAGCCGACCAAGACCCGACTGCCCACGCCGAAATGCTGGCTATCCGGCAAGCGGCGCAGGTGGTAGGCTATTGGCGCTTGGAAGAAGTGACGTTATATTGCACGCTAGAACCTTGCTGCATGTGTGCCGGAGCGATGGTGTTAGCGCGGTTGCCGCGTTTGGTCTATGCCACAGCCGACCCTAAAGCGGGTGCAGGTGGCAGCATTTTTAATATGCTGCAACACCCGCAGTTGAATCATCAAGTGCAAGTTGAAAGCGGGCTTTTTGCCGACGAAGCTGCCGAGCAAATCCGCGCTTTTTTCCGCAAATTACGTGCTGAAGGACAAAAATAACCCTAGCTTTTGCCTGTGACAGCGCGGCGAATGCCAATCAGAATCGCTGCGCCGATGGTCGCCACTACCAGATTCGTGCAGAGCAGCGTTAAACCGCCATCATTCTGACGGAAAATATTCGCCCCAACACCCAAAACACTCACTATCGCACCACCTACGATTGCGCCCAAGATACCCAAAATAAAATCCTGCACAATGGGATAATCTTTTGCGCCCATGATACGCCGTGCCAATGCCCCGGCGACAACCCCGACAATCAGCCAGCCAATACAAACAAATGGTGCGCTGACAAGTGTGCTGATAGTATTAGTAATGAATTCCATGTGATTCCCCCAAGTCTAAAATGGTTCTGACGAGAACGATTGTACTGCGTTTTGGCAAAATTGGCGACAATTTAGCGCCGTTTTTTGCCCTTCGGACGCCCTAATAATTGCTGAAGAATGCCAACAGGCAGCATGATTATTCGCAACCACAGCGGTTTGGGGTCATCTTCGCCGCGCACCCACACGGATTTAATGAGCCATTTCTGCTCATCATCCAGATATTTTGCCACCACATGCACTTGGCGTTTATCCAGCGTGCGAATAAATTGGATGTCACCATCGGCTTCTGATTCGCGCTCATCCGGTTTTTGCAGCGTCTTGGCAATCATGTCTTGGGTAATCCGCCGGAGTTTCATGCGTTCTTCGGCATGGTCAGTGAGAATGAAATTTTTTGAAGTGTTCGCCATATGGTTAATCCAACCCCGCTAGTATTGTTTCCGCTAATGTGGTGTTGATGCCCGGCACTTTTGCCAATTCTTCGACGGTGGCATTTTTGATGGCATCTATCGAATTGCCAAAATGTTTGAGCAAGGCTTTACGCTTTTTGGGACCAATGCCCGGAATTTCTTCTAGGCGGCTTGCCATGCCGGCTTTGGTGCGGCGGTTACGATGGCTGGTGATGGCGAAACGGTGGGCTTCATCGCGCACGCGCTGTACCAGATACAATGCCGGGCTGCGGCGATTCAACACGATAGATTTGCTCACGCCGGGCAAGAAAATTTCTTCAAATTGTTTCGCCAAGCCTGCCACTGGCACGCGGTCTGTCAGTGCAAATTCTGCCAGTACTTCAATCGCAATGCCCAACTGCCCTTTGCCACCATCAATCAACAGCAAATCGGGCAACTTTTTCCATGTTTCATCTTTATCTACACCATCAGGCGCAATTTCGGCTGGTGTTTCAACCGCATTTTTCCAGCGCATGAAGCGGCGGGTCAGTGCCTCGCGCATAGATTGAAAATCATCGGGTCCTTCATGCGCCACGCTGCGAATATTAAAGCGCCGATATTCGCCTTTGGTGGGTGTTCCCTGCGTAAACACCACGCGACTCGCTGTAATGGCTGTTCCCTGCGTCGTGCTAATGTCAAAACATTCAATACGATTCGGCACACGCGGCAGGCTTAATTCACGCATGAGTTCTGCCAATGATTCTTCTTGTTTGGTGGTATCAGCTTCATACTGCGCCCGCATCATACGTAAACCTTCGGTAGCATTTTCCTGTGCCATTTTGATGAGGTCGCGCTTGTTGCCGCGCTGTGGCACGGTAATCGTCACTTTGCTGCCACTGCGTTTATCCGATAGCCAGCGTTCAATGATACGGGCTTGCTCGACTTCGGCAGGCAGAATAATTTCTTTTGGCACTTCGCCGGCACTGCTGTAGAACTGCGTCAAAAATTGTTCCAGCACGGTATCATCGGTTTCATCTTCGGCATTATCCAACATGCGCGAATCGCTGCCGATGAGTTTGCCATTACGAATGAACAAAATCTGCACGGCGGCTTCGCCATTTTCGCGGGCGATGGCAATCACATCATGGTCGGTCATCTTGGGGCTGACGGCTTTATGGCGCGTCGTGATGAAATTGATGGCTTTCACTTGGTCACGGATAGTCGCGGCTTGCTCAAATTGCAACGCTTCGGCGGCGGCTTGCATCTTTTCTTCCAAGCGGGCAATCACTTCTTCTGATTTGCCGCCCAGCACATCCATTAATTCATGAACCATCGCCCGATATTGCGCTTGATTCACCGCGCCGATACATGGGGCGTTGCATAATTTAATATCGTAAAACAGGCAAGCACGGTCATCTTTGCCGTTAATCTCGCGGTCACAAGTGAGATAGGGAAATGCTTTGCGTAAGACTTGCAGCGTATTCTGTACCGCCCACATCGCGGCATAGGGACCAAAATAGCGTGCGCCATCATTTTCGACACGCCGCGTCGTTTCCACTTTGGGATATGCATCTTGCCAGGTGATGCGAATATATGGATAACGTTTGTCGTCTTTCAGGCTGATGTTGTAACGCGGCTTGTGTTTCTTGATGAGCGTCTCTTCTAAAATGAGCGCCTTCACTTCGTTCTCAGTGACGATAAATTCAATATCTGTCACTTGATTTCGCATTTGCAGCGTTTTGGGTCTGCCATCGGCATTCACCGAAAAATAACTGCGAACCCGATGCCGCAGTGTTTTGGCTTTGCCGACATAAATAATCTTGCCCTCTTTGTTCTTCATGATGTAGACGCCGGGTTTGAAAGGCAAGTTATCCAGAATCGTCTTGATATTTTCAGGCGGTTGATAGTCTGTCATAATATTTTATATTCAGGTTGCATGGATGATTTGTTCTAGTGATTGTAACGCGGGGAGGGAGACGATGCTATAGCTTGCTGGAAAGATGTTTTTGGCATATCCTATAATCGGCGATTAGTGATAAGAGTAACTGATTATGGCAAATATGCTGATTGAAAATCCACCTGTGATGCATCCTTTAGTATCGCTACAGGAAAAACCCCCAAGAAAAAATCTTTTGATTTTGAATAACCCTGTTTTTAATCAGTATTTTACTTTGCGTCAATCGGCTGGGTTATATGCCTTAGTTGCCGCATGTCTGTCAACTCTCCTGATAGTGGCACTCACGCAATTAGGACGTGTGATTGATAACCCAATAGCGCAGTTATTATTCCAGATTGTTGCATTAATGATTGGCATGGGGGTATTTTTGGCGATAACCTATGCCTACCATCAGCGTTTATCCAAACATAAACAACATATCTTGGCAACACTCCAAACCGACAATCGTGAGTTTTTTGAAGCGTTTGACCAAGACATCGTTTATTTATTGAACCAGAAAGCATGAGGCAATGGCAGAAGTCAAAGAGCAATCCACCGATGTCGAACCTTCTGCACAAGAACTGATTCGTGAGTATGGCAAAAATTTTGTTTTAGAATTGATTAATGATGCTCGCATTCGCGCCATTCAGCAGCACCGTAAAATCACCATCTCAGATGTTGAAAATGCTTGGAATCGACTGCGAAATGAAAAATACTATCGCTCTCGAAGAACATTACGCGAAACATTAATTTTTCTAGGCGGGGCATTGTTTAGTGTATTAGTCGAAACGACCCTAACATCGCCTGATAATATTTCGCCGCTGCAAGTTATTTTGGGGATTGTTGGATTGCTGTTGGTTTTTGTAGCACTATTGATTGATATTTAGTACGCATTTTCTAATTTATCAACTTCAATCGCGCCTTGAGTTTCAACATCCGTAAAAAGTGATTCATCCTCAAAAACTCAGTCAATTCATCACGTTCTTCTGCTGTCATCTCATGTTGGCTATTTTTATCCAATAATTCGTGCAACCGCTGGTCTAGCTCTGGCGAAGGGGTATAGGCAACAATTGCTTCCAGTGAAGGGGCAGCCGCCAAAAAATCCGTGATTTCATCGAATAATACCGGGGGTGGTGCGAACATAACAACTTCTCTCAAGTATGATGATTTGTTCTAGTGATTGTAACGCGGGGAGAAAAGAATTGCGACGATGCATCATGATTATTTTCACGCTGCTCTCCGATAACTAAATGTCTCACTGGCGAATTTTCTGCATAATCCCTAGCAAACGTCTGAAAAATCCCTGAAATTGCTTGCCCACAGCCCATTTTTTATTACACTATAGCTAACCTGTATCATCACAGGAAACACCTATATTCAAATAATCACAAATATTGGGGGCAGATATGAAGATATGGTTTCGGGCAATTTTTGTTGTGGCGTTGTTTTGTGTTGTTTCGGTGGGGGCTGTGGGGGCGCAGACGCTAAGAAAAATTCCTGTTGAATGTGGTATGACAGTCCAAGATGAGATAACTGTTGAAAGAAGAGAACGCTGGTTTAGTATTGATTTGGTCCCAGGTGATACGATAACTGTAGCACTTACCCCTCTGGGAAATACTTTTGATGTTGATGAAGCTATATATGATCCAACGGGTCCTCTAGGCGATGGTCGTAATTGGATAGCTGATGTACCCGGTGGTGGTCCCGGTCCTGGGCAAACCGATATTTTATCAGTCAAGGTTTCATCAACTGGTACATATTTGATCAAAATTGTTGGTTTTGGAGAAAGCATAGGTGCTTATACAATAGCAATTAATTGTTTGTTAAATAACGGAACGCTAATTGAACCTACTGGTGATATATTATCAATTGTTGATGACGAAATTATAGGTAGTACATCCAATAGTATTAGTAGCGATCAACCTCTCCAATCTATCACACTCCCTGCTGATTTTGTTGGTTTCCCCGGTTTGCCCCCGGTGGATTTTGCCAATGGGATTGCTATTCCTTTCATCGTCGGACAAGCCAACAATGGCAGCATTGCACCCGCATTCGACAGCGTTTTTGGTTTCACATTGGATGCCAACGCAGGCGATAAGCTGGATTTGACCTTCACGCGCTTGTCGGGCAATTTGAACTTGGGTTTGGCGGTGTTATCCGCTGATAACAAGATTGTGTATCAGGCAAGTCTAGTCAATACAGAACGCATGAACGCGCTGTTCACACTGCCCGCTGCTGGCACATATACCATTGGCGTTTACAAAATTGATCTCATCCCGGTAGATGCGCCAGAAAATACTGCATTCCAATTGACGGGCGTGCTAAATCCGTAGCCATCATAAAATTTTATAGGGCGCGAGAGACTTGTGCGCCCTATCGCTATAATTGACTTAAAAACTTATGGGTTAAGGGGTTGTGTTAAACCCGCACGATGTTCTGACAATGCTTCGTCTGCCAATTGTGCCAATACATCTTCAGATTTTGCAAATGCTGTCATCCATCGCTTCTCCGATGTGAGTTCTGCTAATATCCAAGCAGCAAAATTTTCTTTTTCTTGTTCAGGTAGCTTTTGAATTTCTGCTAAGGCTTCTTGCATCAGGTGTGACATCTCATTATCTCCTACCCCAATTGAGTTTATTGTAACGCAAAAGTATTTTGGGTCTGGACATTTCTTGTTAGATTTCTGGTAAACCAATTTCATAGGGCGCGAGAGGCTTGCGCCCTAATAAAGCATATTTAGCGCCGCCGGAAACGGACTTGTAAGCCGCCTTTGGGTTGCAATGTCGGGCGATAGACCATGTGCAAATTTTGATTCGGCAGAATCTCCCAAGTGTAATGCCGCAGCAAATACGATGCCAAAATTTTCATCTCTTGCTGTGCGAAGGCATACCCCAAACACACCCGCGCCCCACCACCAAAACCGACTAGGCTAAACGGGACGCTACTTTCGTTGCGTTCTGAGCTAAAACGTTCCGGGTCAAATAGATTGGGTTGGGTATACACCGCCGGGTCACGATGGGCGACATTAATGGGGTACAATGCCGTCCAGCCTTTAGGAATCGTGTAGCCATTAAATTCAAATGTTTCAATCACGCCGCGAAAACCCGCTGGTACGGGCGGGTACATACGCTCGGTTTCTTTCAGCACTTGGTCAAGATATGGCATTTGTTTCAGATGTTCGATGGTCAAATTGCCATCAATCTTGAGCGAGTCCTGTTCAGCGCGGGCTTTGTCCCACACTTGCGGATTTTCATACAATGCCAATGCCATCGAAGTCAGCATAGAGGCGCTGGTTTCGTGTCCGGCAAAGAGCATCAGCAGTGTTTGTGCTTGTAATTCTTTATTGGTCAGCGAATTGCCGTCTTCGTCACGGGTTTGCACTAATAATGACAAGGCATCATTCGTTGGATTTGCCCGCCGATTTTCAATCGCGCCATCAATATAACGCAGCAGTTCAGCACGCGCTGCCAACGCTTTGCCATACGGCGTCCATGACCACCGCGCCGGAACTGTCACGAAACCACCAGTTAATGTGACGAATAAATGACTGAGGCGTTCTGTATCAGCACCGGGTTCGCTGCCCGTCAACAGTGTGCTGGCAATTTCAAACGTGAATTGTTTATTTTCATCCAGCCAAGAAAAAGTGCCGCGTTGCGCCCATTTTTCGATATAGCGCAGCGCAATCGCTTCCATTGTGCCTTGATAATGATGCAGTGCCTGCCGATGAAACGCGGGCATAATCAGCCGCCGCTTTTGTTTATGGTCATCGCCATCCTGCACAAATAGCGACTCGCCCAATAATTCGACAAATGTTGGGGGCCAGCCATCGCGCCAAGAAAAATAATGCGCTCCAGTTTGCAGCAAAAAACGATTCGCTTCTGGTCCCATAAACACAATCACATTGCGCCCAAGCACCCGCGTCTTGAACACTGACCCATATTTGTGATACTGCTGCATGAGAAAGTCTACATCCAAAATGCGCGGCGGTTCACCCAACCAAGGCAAGCCCAAACTCCCCGGCGGCAGTGGTTTTTCCGTTTTTACGACAGCCATATTGCGCTAAAGCTCCAACAGCGTTAAATGAATACGCAGACCATCATGCCGCAGGGTGATGAGCAACGCATGAGACTTACTCAGCACTTTATACTCAGCACTTAGCACTGCATTTAAACCACTGGTTGCTGGCGTTCAAACAATAGCGTAGGCGCGACGATGCCCGCCGCCAACGCCCCCAGCAGCAAACCGGTTTTGATGGCGTTAATCGCAGCAATCACCAGCATATCTGCCGCCACATCCACAGGCAGCCAAATGATTTGCAAAATCCCCAACATCGTCTGAAAAGCAAAGACCCCCGGCACCATTGGAATCGCGCCACACACTGCAAAAATCATTGAAGGGATTTGTAAATGGCGAGCGCAATATTTCGCTATAAAACCAACGAGGGTTGCTGCCGCCAATGTTGCCGGAACAATATTCGCTTGAAATCCGTCTATCAACAAGAGGCGGGTAGAATGCCCTACTGCCCCTGCCAACACACAGTATGGCAATGCGCGGCGTGGCACATTAAATAACAGCGCAAAACCCAACGCGGCAATCGCTGACCAGAAGGCATCTTGCAGCATTAACCCTAGCAACTCAATCATAATCCCTGCCCTCCAGTCAGCCAAATTGCTAACCCCAACCCCATTGCAATCGCCAGCGCAATCAGCAAGCCATTAAAACCGCGTGCCAGACCTGTAACCACATGCCCGCGTATTAAATCTTCGGCAGCATTAATGAGTGGCACGCCCGGCACTAACAGCAAGACCGCAGCGGCTTGGGCGATTGCCACTTTGCCACCGAATAAAGCACTACTCGCGGCGATAACCCCCGCCACAAAGGCTGTCGCAATCGTGATAATTAAGGGATTAAAAGCGTGGTGATGCAGTTCTTGGCGCACGAACATCGCCGCCGATGATGCCACCAGCACAATTGCCATGACCGATGCATCGCCGCCGAACAAGCGGGCAAATGCCGCGCACGATGTACCAACGCCAAAAACGACCAACCAGCGGTTATAATTTTTGGGCAGTTTATCAATCCGGCGCAGTTCACTTCGCAAGATGAAACGATCTAGTGTTCCGGTTTGCACCCGATAACTCAAATCACTGACTTGAGCGATGATGTCCATATTGACTCCGCGTACTGGCGCACGGCGCACGCGTGTCCGAAATTCTAGATTATTCGTCGTTGTTGCCGTAATCGAATCGGGCAACACAATAATATCCAACCAATCGCAGCCCAAACCGGTTCCCAGACGATGCACCGTTTCTTCCACGCGGGCAGTATCCGCGCCGTTTTGCAGCAGCATTTGCCCTGCCCACAACGATAAACTAATCACATCGCGCAGGGCTTCGCGCTCCATCGGGGGTTTATGCGGCATTCCGTCTACCGTCGCAGGCGGAATCGTATCGGTGGCTGGAAGCGGGGTTTTTTCAATGATAGACATGCTTGTATTCCCATCAGACGCTCACGATACATCATCGTCACTCTACAGGAATCCGCGTTGGATGTATAGGAAAAATATCATGGGTGCTATAATGGCAAATGACGGAAGTTAAGGACAAATCGTGGTAATGGCATGAATTTTGTCCTTCATAATATCAAATTCCAACTTGCACAATGGTAAACACTGGTGATAATGCTGTGGTTTGAGCATAACGATGAAAACTTCATCGTGTTTCACACCGGATTAGGTGGCTATGCCGTTTGTATCCCCAGAATTTGTACTATTTTTTAGTATCGTCTTCCCTGCATTTTTTCTTGTGCCACCGCGTTACAAATCACATTTCTTACTGGCAGTAAGTGGCATTTTTTACGCCTATGCCGGAATCGCTGCGCTGGTCTTGCTCAGTTACTCAGTATGGGTAGATTTTTGGCTGGCACAGCACCTCCAAAAAACAGAAGATGCAAAATGGCGGTTACGATGGTTATGGCTAGGTGTAGTACATAACCTATTCTGGTTGATACTGCTTAAATATCCTACATTTTTTCTAGGATTAGGCAGTTTGCCGTCAAATGTGGTTATATTGTCAGAGATACATCCGGTGGGATTATCATTTTATACGTTTACCAAAATTGCTTATCTGGTGGATGTTTACTGGCGCGTGCTTCCGGCTGTTACCAATCCTGTCACATTTGGCACATTCGTCGCTTTTTTCCCGAATATCACCTCGGGACCCATAGAACGTGCCGCCCATTTGCTGCCACAGTTGCAACAGCCACTTGGATTTGATTATGACCGTGTGGTAAGTGGCTGCCGTTTGCTATTATGGGGTGGCTTCAAAAAGATTGTCATTGCGGATACTTTGGCACGCTATGTCAACGCTGTTTATGATACACCCCAAGCCTATTCTGGCGCGATTTTGGCATGTGCTACTTTTTTTCTGGCGTTCCAAATTTATGCCGATTTTTCCGGTTATACGGATATGGCACGCGGTATCGCCCGCATATTGGGCATTCAGCTTTTTGAAAATTTTCGTCAGCCGTATTTTGCCCAATCCGTGACAGAGTTCTGGCGGGGTTGGCATATCAGCCTCTCTAACTGGATCCGCGAATTGATGTTCGTGCCATTATCACGCTTATTGATGCGCCGCAACCAACGTCTTTCGCCACGTATTTCGGGCGTGACGGCGCAGGTTATCGTCATGGCGTTAGTCGGCTTGTGGCATGGTGCGGCTCTCACTTTTGTGGTCTGGGGACTGCTGCATGGCATTTATTTAAGCGTCGAGGCATGGTTCCGGCGTCCGCCGAACAAAAAGGCTGAACCTGCTTGGCGTCCCCTTTGGCGTATGCTTCGGACATTTAGCTTTGTTTCCTTGGCATGGATATTTTTCCGGGCAAATTCGCTTGAGGATGCTGTTTATATTCTGACACACTTGCCAATACTCACGACCGATAATCCGGCGGGCATCTCGTTATTTGGTAGAATACCTTTTCTGCTCAATTTCGTGTTGATTGCCTTGTTGATGTATACCGATTGGCTAGAGCGCAAACAACCGCTTCCAGACCGCCTAGCGCAACAAGCACTACCCATGCGTTGGTTGGTTTATTATGGGTTGACCTGTAGCATCTTAGGGGTCATTATCCTGAATACAACTCCCCCGCCTTTGTTTATCTATTTCGCATTCTGAGGCAGTTGTGAAGCGATTTTTTTTGAAATTGTTGGTGTTTATCAGTTTATTTGCATGGCTGCTACTACCAATTGTTGTTTTGGTGCATATTGGCGAACTCCTGCCGTTTGAGCAAATTGCAGCGTTTCAATCCGGCGAACAACCCACTTTGTATAGTTCGCTGTATGTGCCAGATGCGGGTTACAAATTAATCGCCACACAGCACAAACAACCGCAAATTCTGGCGCTTGGCACATCGCGGGTGATGCAAATTCGGGCTGAATTTTTCAATAAAACCCCAGAATTATTTTACAACGCAGGCAGTGGCGCACAAACGATTGAGGATGTGCGTTTATTTGTCTCACAATTGGCGCAAAAGCCGCGCTTGCTCATCGTGAGTTTTGACCAGAACTGGTTTTTGCCGCGTGATGTTGGCGAGACCACTTTAAACAGCGGTGTGTATCCGGTGCTACCGCCACCCGCTATGTATCAATATCTGGTTCAGGACTGGCTGAATGGCAAATTGGATGTTGACCAATTGTGGATGCGACACGACAGCCGCCAAAATATTCCAGCACTGGGCATCCGGGCAATTTTGCGTGGAGATGGGTATCGCAATGATGGCAGTTATTATTATGCCACCATTATCAACGATAATGCTCCCGTTGAAGACCGCCTAGCCGAAGTCCGCCGCCATATCACCAATGAGCATATTTGGTTCAAATCATCCCCAACATTTGATGCAACCGCACTGGCAGAAGTGGAAAAACTTTTAGCATTTTGCCAGCAAGAAAATATGATGCTATTGGGCTTTTTCCCGCCATATGCCCCCACCATTTATGCCGAGATGCTGGTATCGGGAAAATACACCTATATAGACGACATCAGTCAAACACTCACCGATTTGTTTAAAGATAACGGCTTTCATTTTTTTGATTTTTCGGCGGGTAATTTGGCAAACATCGGGGATGAGCATTATATTGACGGTTTTCACGGTTCGGAACGTGTTTATTTGCATCTTTATTTAGCGATGCTAGCAGCACAATCAGAGATTTTGGGGCAATATTCGGATAATGACTATTTAGAAGATGCCTTAAGGCAACCGCAGTCGAACCTATTTGAAGTCTTTGGTCATTAAATTAGTGAGAGCATGAACACAATGTTACTGACCTGCCTGCGGAGCGCGATGCTGATATGCCTGGTCTTGCTGCTGATGGGATCGGTAGTTCTGGCAAATACGCCGGAGACTTTCGTGGCGAGCAGTCAGGCATGGGCGCAAGCTATCGCCTTACTCAGCAGTGGCTTTAACCTTGGGTTGATGATTTGGGCAGGACGACAACATCATTCCTCTCAGCAGTCTACGCTCTTATTGGCATATATTATCGCCATTGGAAGCCTACTGCGTTTATGGTTCGCGCTGACAACGCAGGGCAATTTTGACCAACGTTCTTACGAAATTGTGGCAGAGATTGTCGCGCAAGGAGGCAATGTTTACGCTGAAACGTCTCGTTACAATTATTCGCCTATCTGGTTCATGCTGTTGCATTCCCTCAATTATCTCACGCCCTTACCTCTTTATATTGAAGTCCGTGTTTTCTTGACCTTGGTGGACATCACAACCGTCATGGTTTTATGGGGCATTGCCCGGCAAAAACAACTCGCTGTTCTCCCTGTTATCGCTTGTTTTTATCTCAATCCGTTGACGATTCTCATCACAGGGTATCATGGGCAGTTTGAAAATCTGGCATTATTGGCGCTGCTGGTTGGCATTTGGGCATACTTCCGATACGAACATTCTCATACTGCATGGCAGCGCATCGGCGGATTATGGTTAGGTGCAGCACTGGGCGTTATCATCAAGCACAACATTTTTTATGAAGCTATCATTGTGATGCACTATGCAGTTCGACGCTGGTGGCTCAAATTCGGCTTACTGGGTTTGGCGGCAGTGTTGTTCCTGATAACATTTTTGCCATTTTTGGAAGAAGGACAAACAGGCATTATTCAGAATGTGTTTTTATATCGCAGTCTGATTAGTCGTTATGGCTTCGCCATATTTAATTCGCCTATCGCAACCGGATTATTCGTGGCGGCGTTGTTCGTATATCCATTTCTGCTTCGCAGCAGCGATTTACTCACACGCTGTCTACAAGGCACTTTGTTTTTCTTGATATTCACCACGGGAATCAGCATTCAGTATGTGATGCTGCCGATTGCCTTTGGGGCGCTACGGCGCTCACCGGGATTTTTCATATATAGCGTAGTCACCACACTGGTATTGCTTGGACATCATGAAAATATGGCGCTGCCCGCATTCCAAATCTTTGAGATTTGGTTCGTCTGGGCAGCCGCCCTAGTATGGTGGCTTGGGCAACTGCTAGCAGTGCGGCATGAAAAAGCCACAAAAATCACCTAGTCGCTTTGCGCTGGTTTAGCGGCTCACGATTTCCAGCATGAATGCTGCGCCCCTAGCAACATCTGTCAAGACAATACCGCCGTCCTGAACTGCAAAGATTTTTCCACTGAGCAGGTCTTTTAATTCTGTGCCATCGGCTAATCCGCCGTGCGCTACAGGAATGTTATTTTCGGCTAAAGTCGTCATGCCGCGATAGCCCACAAAAATCATGCTTTGCTCTGGCGATTCGCGCAAAAAAGCAATCGTATCGTCTTCGGCATATAACAATTGAAAACCACCATGTTTCAGCGCAGGGGATTGTTTGCGAATTTCGACAATGCGCTGATGAAATGCCAATAACGCTTTATCCCATGTGGTTTCATCCCAAGGCATACAACGGCGATTATCAGGGTCTTTGCCGCCCGTCATGCCAATTTCGCCACCATAATACAAACACGGCACACCGGGAAATGCCATCAACAGCGCCGTGCCAAGCCGTTGTAACGCCTTATCGCCACGCACCATTTGCAAAATACGGGTGGTATCATGGCTATCCAATTGATTGAACTGCTGCAAGGCAATCGTATAGGGGACTGCCGCCATGAAGCGCCGCCATTGTAATGCCATGGCATCCGTGGGCAGCAAGTGGGTATCGCCATAGGGTTGTTCATCAGCAACACCAATATCTTCACCCCCAAGCCAGCGCCGCACCGGAATATTAAAGCCCTGATAATTCATGGTGGCATCCAGTTCATCGCCCTGCGTATGCGGCGTGCCATCCATAAAATATTCACCCATGATGTAAATATCCGGGTTATCATTTTTGAGGTACGGGCGCATTTCTTCCCACACATCATGATCCAATTGCAACATGCGTAAATTGCCCGTCATGTTCGCCACATCCAAACGCCATGCATCAATAGCATACGGTGGTTGCAGCCAGCGTCGCAGTGCCGAATCGGGTTGGCGATACATCAAATCGCGCAATTTTGGGCTGCTGTAATTCAATTTGAGGAGCGATGGCACACCGAGCCATGTTTCAAAAAATTGCTTGTCCGCATCATAAAAAAAATACGCTGCCTCTGGCGCAGTATGATTTTTTTCCGCTGCCACAAACCAATGATGCGTTACCCCCACATGATTCGGCGTAATATCCAGCATGAGCCGCATATTACGGTTGGTCAGCGCAGCACGCAGGTCTGCCAACGCGGGATTGCCACCAAAATGCGGATCCACTTCGGAAAAATCGGTGATGTCATAATGGTGATTGCTGCCCGCGGTGAAAATCGGCGTGAGATACAGTGCCGTAATGCCCAAGGCTTGAATATAATCTAATTTTTGAGTGATGCCCTGAATATCCCCACCGAAAAAATCCACACTGCGCCCCTTGCGCCACGGCGTTGGCAGTTCGCCCCATTGCACTTTGCGTGCTGGCACGCCTTCGCGCACCCACTCGCCATCTTGCACATCGTTGGTCGGGTCGCCATTATGAAAGCGTTCTGGGAAAATCTGGTAAAACACTTGGTCACGCACCCACAGCGGCGCATGGTAATCTGCCAGCAGCGTAAAATCATAATAATCCGGGCTTTCGGCACGGCTAATGCCAATAGCGTTGTAATAATACGCACCAACATCGGTCATCAGTTTAAAGTGATAATCCACGCGGGGTTGTTTAATTTCGATTTCCCCCGCCCATAAGGTGAATAACGAATTTTCAGCCTCTTTTTCCATGGGGAATTTGGGGATTTCGCCATCTTCCATCACCCGGATAAAGATAGATTTGACGGGCGCATCGGTCGGAACGCGCAGTTTGAGCGTGACTTTGGCATTAATTTTCGGCAGAGGATGCGACACATACTGCGCCGACCCATCATGATGGACGCCGTGTGTCCAATCTGCAAGCAGTGTAGTCATGGTTAATTCCAAAAACAAATGAATAATCGAGCCTTACGAAGTCTACATCATATCAAGCCACTCTGAACAAGGGGAAGTCAAATTGGGCGTTTCATTTGCCCAAAAACTCATTTCCCGCGCTGTTTCTATCAGCAATTACACGGTACAATCTAAAATAGTTTATGCGATTCACCATCACACATGAGGGCAATTATGCAACGCCTTTACCGCCTTGCTTTGATAACGGCTCTATTGATTTTAGCTATCACCCCGACTTTGGCACAAGAAGCTGCCGAAGTCGCCCCAACGCCCCCCGCTGGCTTGACGATGGGTTTGCTGCTGGTTGGGATAGGCGTATTAACCTTAATTGGCTTCATCATGGGGTCTAGCGAAAATACGGATGAAAACAGCGGGCAGTAGATCACCTATTGCGCGTTAAAAATAAACCATAGTCTTTTGGAGCAGCGTTCACATGGCACAACTCACATGGGAAAAACCAGTAGACAAAGTAAAAATTGAAGAAAAACTGAAGCGTTCCAGCAACAATAATCGTTTGAAATTCCTGCTCGGCGGGTTGCTGATTTTGGGGGCAGTCATTTATTTGGCGCTGTCCGGTACATTAGCCGGTGCCCGTTACTTTATCTCCGTAAATGAAGTCGTCCATAATCCCGATTATGTGGGGCAAACGGTGCGAATCACGGGGGCAGTCTTGGGTGAATCGATTCTTTATGATGCCAACACGGGCGACCTCGCCTTTACGATTGCTCACATCCCGGACGAATACCCGGATTTAGCCACGGCGCTCAACGAAGCGGTCAATGACCCGACGCGCACCCAACTCAAAATCTTTATGGAAAAACAGGTCATGCCGGATTTGCTGCAACACGAAGCACAAGCCATTCTTACGGGTAAAATCGGTGCAGATGGCGTTTTTTACGGCTCTGAACTCAACCTAAAATGCCCAAGCCGCTTTGAAGAAGATGGCGCGGCAAAAATCCAAAACGCGGAATAAAAATGGACTTACAATCCACGATTACTTGTCCGGCATGTCAAGTCGCCAAGACGGAAACCATGCCGGAAGAGTATTGCCAAGTTCGGTATACCTGTACAGCGTGTGGTACGGTGTTAAAACCACAAGCGGGTGATTGCTGCGTCTTCTGTTCTTATGGCAGTGTCCCCTGTCCACCGAAACAACTCGAAAACCAATAAATTCTCAAAGGCAAGCATGTGACAAAATATTGTCTCATTTTGCTGTTTTTCAGCATGGTTTTGGCGGGGTGTGGCGGTTTGGCGGGCGACCCGGTGATTGTTGCTACCCTACCCCCAGAAGCTGTTGCGCCTGCCACGCCACCCGACATCGCCAATGGCGCACGCCTTTTCGCGCAGCACTGCATCGCTTGTCATGGTGAGAACGGCAATGGGCAAGGCGAATTGGTGCTGAACGGGCAAATTCCCGCTATGCCCTCTTTCCTGAACAGCGCCCATGTTGGCGCACAAACGCCGCAGCGATACTATAATGTCATCACCTTTGGCAATTTGCAAAACCTGATGCCCCCTTGGAATGAGACGCTCACCGAGCAAGAACGATGGGATGTGGCATTATATGCTTATACGCTGGCATATAGCCCAGAGCAAGTCACTACCGGCGCACAACTTGCGCCCACCCTGCCAGAAGACACGCGCCCAACTGCCGAAAATATGTATTTACAAAGCGATGTTGATTTAGTCAATGCGCTCAAAAATCGTCCCGGCAATAGTTTTAGCGATAGCGATTTACGTGGCGTTGTGGCACATTGGCGCATTTCAGCGTTTGTAGGTGGCGCACTCGCCCCCGAAGTGACCGCCGAACCTTTGCCAGAATCCATTACCATTCGCGGCATCATCACCAATCAAACCGCTGGCGCGAGTGTTCCAGCAGGCGCAATGGTGGCGCTGCGTTATGGCAATCCTGATGTTGGTATCCAAGCACAAACCACGACGCTGCTGCCAGATAACAGCTATATATTTGAGAACGTACCTGTTGATGCCGATTTTGCTTATGTGACGGTGATTTTTTATCAAGACCGGGTTTTCGCCAGTGATGTGTTGACCGCTGCTGAATTATCTATCGAGACTGACTTGCCTATCACGCTATACGACATCACTGAAGACCCATTTGTGGTCACAATTCGTCAGATTGATACCATCGTTCAGCCGCATGAAGTAGCCGATGTAGGGACAGGGCTGGTCTTTACGCAGCGCATCACCTTCTTCAACGCTTCTGACCGTGTATATACGCTCTCCCGACCTATCAGCGATGGCGTTTTTCCGTCGGTCGTGTGGCAGCTTCCGCCGGGGGCAATTGTCCTGAATGTGGATAATCCGGCCCGCTATGTTATTTCGGATGAGCAGGACATCATCGTGGATACGCAGTTTTTGCTGCCGGGCGACCACACGATGCAAGTCATTTATTTTGTCCCGTATACCGAAGGTGCTGTGATTGACCAGCCTGTCACTAATGCGATAGATGGCACAATAAATTTTACCCTCACCCCACCTACATTGCTGATTCTAGATGAGCGCCTACAAAAAGCACCTTCGGCAGATGCCAATAGCAATACGTATAGCGGTGTCGTGAACATCCCGTTTGGTACCACTTGGAAATATGAAATTCGCGGCAGTTTGGTTGCCACCACGGATACGACGCCCGGCATTATCACCGCCGATAATTTGTTACCTATTCTGTTGATTAGCTTGGTTATCATCGTCGGTATGGTCGTGGGATATTTAATCCTGCGCGGACGGTCGAAAAATTCCAACACTGCAATTAATGCGCTGGTACGGCAAATTGCTGAACTAGATGCACTGCACAGCGGCGGGCATCTCAATCATGATGCCTATCAACAGCAGCGTCAGGCACTCAAAGCACAATTGGCGGCATTGATGTCTGGCAAGCCCGAAAACAATACACCCGATTCTTCGGCTACTTAACCTATATCAAAGGCTATGTTATGTTTTTTCTTCATTTTCGCCGCCTGCTCTTAGTGGCACTACTGTTGGTCACATCAGCAGTAATCGTCGCGCAGGATGCCACGCCCGAAGCCACACCGGACGCAGATGGCAAAATCACGGTGGGCGCTGTTTCGCTGCAAGTGCCAGAAGGATGGTATCTGATTGAAGGACAGCGCGGCGAACCGATTTTGTCCAATGTGGATTTGATGGCGTCTACCGCAGACTCCACTTTACCGCCTGATGCGGTCTTAGTCCAAATCAATGTGTTGAGCAAAATCACGTTGCCGCCAGAATTCCAAGCCATGCAAACCGGACGTGAATTTTTGGAAGCGATACCTGTGCCAGAAGGACAGGAAGCCGCCGAAATAACCGACATCGAGATTGCAGATACTTCTTTCGCCAAAGTCAACACCAGCGACCCCGAATCTGATTCAGCCGCCTATGTGCGTTTTTTGAATGATGATACGCTGATTTTTGCGCTGGTGGCGACCACCCAACTGGGCGTGATTGACGTTTATGAAACACAAATCCTAGAAACGCTCTTAACGCTGGAAGTGGATATGAGCGCCCCATTGCCAGATGATATTCAGGAACGCTACACCGATATTCCGCAAAGCCGCAGCGCCGAAGGTTTTCCCCAATTGGGCAACCCTGATGCCCCGGTGACGATTATTGAAATCAGCAGTTTTGATTGTCCGGCGTGCCGCAGTTTTCATGATTTTGCCTTCCCCGTCATTTTAGAACGCATTCAGGCGGACGAAGTCTTGTTTATCTATGTGCCGATTTATGGCACGGGCAGCATCCCCAATGGCGAATTTGCGGCACGGGCGGCACTGTGTGCGGCAGAACAAAATGCTTTTTGGGAATTTCATGATGGCTTGTTTGGCTGGCAGGATTTCCGTAATTTGGCATTCATGGGCGAAAGAGTCACCAATGCGTTGACTACACTAGAACTGGATACAGCGGCACATACCGCTTGCCTGACATCCGAAAATGTGGCAACCGTGTTGCAAACGGCAATCACCAACGCCCGCAATACGCCCGGCTTCACCGGAACACCAACGGTTTTGCTGAATGGCACGATTATCAATTGGACGCCCGAAGTGCTGACGCAGTTGATTGATGATGCGCTTATCGCCGCCGCCAATGCCACGCCCGAAGCCGAAGTTACCAGCGAAGGCACTGCCGAAGCTACCGTAGAACCAACCGCGATTGGCGAGGGTTTTTAATCTTATTCGCGTCATTTGTAGGGGCAAATACCTGACATTCGCCCCTACTCTATCCCCGCGCTTATCCGCATAATATGACCATCTAATCTGTCCACTCCGAATGGTTATCATGAGCGACTCTTCACCCAATATCATTGAAGTTCGCAATCTTGCCAAAACTTATGATGTGTTACCTGTCCTGAAACCTTTAGATTTGGATATTCCGCGTGGGCAATTTGTGGCACTGTTGGGTCCTAATGGCAGCGGCAAAACGACGTTATTGCGCCTCATCGCGGGTCTTATCAAGCCAACGGCTGGGACAATTCGTATTGGCGGTTGGCAAATTCCCCAAGAAACCGAAGCGATACGGGCGCAAATCGGCATGGTCAGCCACAAACCGCTGCTCTACGATAACCTGACAGCCCGTGAAAATTTACGTTTTTTCGCTCGCTTGTATCATCTGCCTCCCCAAGACATCCCACCGCGCATTGACCTGCTGCTCAAGCGCGTGGGCTTATTCAAACGGGCAGAGACACTCGTCCGCACTTTTTCGCGCGGGATGCTGCAACGCCTGAGCATTGCCCGCGCCTTACTGCATGACCCGCATGTGTTACTTTTTGATGAACCCCATACCGGGCTTGACCGTGATGCGATGACCATTCTCGATAATTTGCTGCTAGAAGCCCATCAGGAGGGGCATACCATCATCATGACGACCCATCACCTAGAGAGTGCTGCCCAATTAGCAGAACGCGCTGTCATTATTTATCGGGGCAGCATCGCGTGTGATACGCCAACGTCGCCCGATTTACCGCGCACGTATGCCAATGTGACCGGGGGCATTGTATGAACACACCCTTTTTACAGGTGATGCTAGCGGTCATTGCCAAAGATTTTCGTGCTGAACTTCGTAGCCGCGAACTCATCGGCACGATGCTAATGTTCGCCGTGTTGAGCATTTTAGTCTTTAGTTTCGCGCTGGAATTAGACCGTATTGCCCGCCAAGAGGCAGTGAGTGGCGTCCTATGGGTGACACTGGTATTCGCCAGCATCCTCGGCTTGAATCGCAGCATGAGCATGGAGCGCGAAAATGCCAGCATCGAAGCCCTGTTGTTAGCACCCGTCAGCCGCGCCGCCTTATTCGCCGGAAAATTTATCGGCAATTTTGTTTTCACGCTCATTATCGGATTATTTTTGCTGCCATTGATGACCGTGTTATACAACATGCCGCTGGTCAGCGGGTGGATGTTTGTGGTCATGGCAGGCGGCATCTTTGGCTTTGCTAGCACCGGCACGCTTTTAGCAGCGATGACAGTGCAAACCCGCGCTCGTGAGGCACTGCTGCCGATTGCCCTGCTACCGGTGGCACTACCGCTGCTGCTTTCGGCGGTGAAAGCCTCTACTGCCATTATCAGCGATGCCGCCTTTGATACATGGGCAACGTGGCTACAAATTATCATCGTGGTGGATATTGTGTATACCGTGGTGGCATTATTGGGCTTCGGATTTGTCGTGGAAGAATAGAAGATTTCCTACGAAATATACAGATTTTAGTAGATTTTTCGGCAATTTATGTCACAATAGCAACCAATAAAAATCAATTGAATGAGAGAAGGTGTTATCCATGACCGCAGTCAAAGATTTTCCCCTCAGTGCAGAAAAAACTAAAGACGGGGGCGGGCGGACACGTTTGCTCTATGGTTTCACAGGCATCACCCTCGCATTAGTCGTGTTATGTTTGGGCATGGCGCTGTTTTACGCCGGGCAAGACATCACGCAGGGCGATGTCCAGCGCATTTTTTACACGCACATCTCATCATTTTTTGGTGCTTTTATTGCGTTCAGTGCCACTGTCGTCGGCGGCATCCAATATCTTCGCACACGCCACCCCAAATGGGATTCGTTGGCGCTGGCAGGCGTTGAAGTGGGTACGGTGTTGGCATTCATCAATCTCGCAACAGGTGCCATTTGGGCGCGTCCGATTTGGAATACATGGTGGACATGGGATCCGCGCTTAACATCGGCAGCGGTCATGTTCCTAACCTATGTGGCGTATCTGATGCTGCGAAACGGCATAGATAGCCCAGAACGCCGCCGCGTGTTTGCTTCGATTTATGGCGTTCTTGCGATTGCCACCGTGATTTTTACGCTCATCATCATTCGTATTCGCCCCGATACCATTCACCCCGCCGTGATTGGCTCTAGCCCATCCACTGGCGCGGAAGGTGGCTTTGAAATGTCGTCCAGCATGGTCACAACCCTGTTGTTCACCCTGCTGACGTGGAGTTTCTTCTTAACACCCGCCCTCATCTGGTGGCGTATTCGGCTGGAAAACACACTAGAACGAGTCAATAAAATGAAACAAATTTACTTGGAGAGATAATCTATGGACTTCGTAACGCCTTCCAACGGGGAATATTTGGCGCTGGCAGTGGTCGTTAGTTTTGGGGCGCTGCTGCTCTTTGTCGGCAGCGTGTTTGCTCGCTATCGCAATGCTCAACGCGACATGGATGTCATTGAACAAATGGCAGAAGAATAAAGGCTCATGCCTTCCGCATTTTGCTGACGCGCACGCCCGCCACGCGCAGCAACAAGGGCAATAAAAATTTGAGTTTCAAAAAGGCGGGCAATTGCCAGTACGAAATCGTTTCATAGCCGAACTGCTGGTAGAACGGTTGCATCTTGGTTTCGCAAAATAGATACAACGGTCTACCAGCGCGTGCTTCTAGCGCCGATATCAGTTCATGGGCGACCCCTTGCCCCCGATACTGCGGCAACGTGACCAAACTACCCAATTCTTCGCAGCCCGGATAGCGTTTGATTTGCCCGATTCCAACGAGTTTGCCTTCAATTTCTGCAACCAAAAAGTTTTCCCATTTCAGCGAAGTCGGGTCAAGGTGGGCGGCATGAATCAGCCGTTTGATATGGCTGGCATCAGCAGCAGTTGCCGGACGAATAACGAGATTCTCCATCGTTTTTACTTTTCACTTTTTCTTTGCATTTGGCTACAATAGGCACCATGAAAAATCATGGCTTTATTCTCATTGTTTTAGTGATGCTGTTGGCGGCGTGCCAACCGGAAATTCCTGCCGCCCCCACCTCGATTCCGTTCCCGACGATGACCGTTGGGCAAACGCTGCGTGGCGTGCTGACGCCTGCCGGGGCATTCGCCCAAAATTCGGCATTATCTAATCCAGCAACGGCAATTGCTCTCTCCAATCGGGCTACACCGACGCCCAATTATACTGCCTGCCCCGCCACCGGGAATACGCTTGCTTTAGCGCCGCTGCCCCAAACCATCACTGCCGCCAACGAGGCGCTGTTGATTTATTTAAATTCCGGCGGCGATACGGCTAATCTGGAAACTGCTCTGCGCCAAAATTGGGTCGCGCTGGGCGAAACGGGCTATGTGCGTCCGCATGATATTATCGGCAAAGGCACCACCGATGTTTTAATTGGTTATACCGCCCCCGGCGATACGGGCATCCTGAGCATTTTTGGTTGCCAAGATGGGCGTTATGTGCTGCGCTATACGATTACCGCCGATGGCAATGAAGCACCACAACTCATTCGTGTGGGGGACATCAACCGCGATTTTGTGCCAGAAATTGTTTTTACGCGCCGCGTGTGTGAGGAGGACGAAGCCTGTGAATTTGAGACGCAGGTGATCGTTTGGCAAGCAGCGCAAGGACGTTTTATCAATTTATTGGCAGAGCCGTTGATTAGCTTGAATATCCCCACGCTGAATGATATTGATAATGACGAAGTGCAGGAATTGGTTCTCACATTGAATCAACGTGGCAACAGCGCGACGGGTCCCTTGCGAACTGGTGTGAATATTTTTGATTGGAATGGCAGCGCCTATGTGTTGTCTATCATCCAGCTTGACCCGCCGCGTTATCGGATTCAAATCATTCATCAGGCAGACCGCGATTTTTTGCGGTTGGATATGCCAGCGGCGCTGCAATTGTATCAACTGGCGCTGGATACGCCCGATTTGCGCGATTGGTTTAATGATGGTCGCGCTGTCGAAACTAGCTATGCACTGTATCGGCAACTGCTGATTTATGCCTACTTAGGCGATGAACGCCTTAACGACACGTTGATTCGGCTAAACACTGATTTTCCATTTGCAGAAGGCATTACGTTGGCAGATTTGCCGCCCTATGTGGAGATGGCAAATGTGTTCCTGAATGAATTTACCGCCAGTGCCAATTTGAACACCGCGTGTAATGTCGTTCAAGCAGTTATCAGTCAGCGCCCAGAAGCTCTCGATTTGATAAATCGCTATGGCAGCCGCAGCCCAGTGTATAGCGCGTTAGATTTATGTCCATATTAGCCCAATGGTCTGTTAAATCCCTATCGCAATTGGTTTAAATTTGTTTTAATACTCCAAACTTACAGCATATCGTCTATGAAGGATATTCAGGCATGTCAGACCTTTTGCAGTATTTCACCACGCAGCAGCAAGCGATGGTGGATTTGTTGATTGAACTTATCAATTTTGAAACGTTTACCCCCGAAAAAACGCATGTGGATGAGATGGGCAATTTTATGGAGGCGCAGTTTAAAGCATTGAATGCGTCCTCTATCCAGCGTTTCCCACAAACAGAAGTGGGTGATTTTTTGCTGGCAAAATGGGGTGAAGATGCCCCCGGCACACCTATTTTATTTTTAATTCATATTGATACGGTTTGGCCCACTGGCACACTCGCAGAACGTCCCATTCGCATTGAAGAGGGTAAAATATTTGGTCCCGGCGCCGTGGATATGAAAGGCGGTATCACGTTGGTGCTTTCGACCATCAAGGGATTGCAAGCCACCGGACAAATGCCGCACCGCCCTATTTGGGTGTTGATGACCTCCGATGAAGAAGTCGGCAGTATTCATTCCGAACCGGTGATTAAAGAAGTCGCACCGCAGTGCGGCTTGGTGCTGGTCATGGAACCCGGCACTAAAGAAGGCGCTCTCAAGACATGGCGTAAAGGCATCGCCACCTATACCATGACTATTGAAGGTCGCCCATCGCACGCGGGCAATGCACCCGAACAAGGCATCAATTCCATCATCGAATTTGCTCAACAGGCACTTGAAATTAACAAACTGAATGACCTCAAAAATGGCACATCGGTTTCGGTGACGATGGTCAACGGTGGTTCTGCCACCAATGTCATTCCGGCGCATACCGAAGCGTCAATCGATACACGCATGATGACGGTGAAAGTTCTGGAAGAATTGGAATCTGCCCTAACGAGTTTGCAACCGTTCATCCCCGGCGCAAAAATTAGCGTGAAACAGCACCATGCCCGCCCACCGATGGAACGGATGCCCGCCGCAGTGGAACAAGTGAAGCGCATCGGGGAACAATATGGCGTCACTGTGCGCGAAGATGGCAGCGGCGGCGGCAGTGATGGCAATTTTACGGCAGCGATGGGCATTCCGACATTGGATGGCTTGGGACCACAGGGCGATGGCTTACATGCCCTGCATGAACAGGTGGTGATTAGTAGCCTGCCCACGCGGGCGACGTTGTTAGCAGGCATCCTGTGCGAGTGGGTATTTTAAGCTAAAAAGCTAAAACATCTTGGGAGGTAAAATCTCTCATGATGTTTACAACAGGACACAAAGCTCGTTCTTTGTGTCCTGTTTTTATTTCATGGGAACTTCAGATGAGTGCAAGTATTATTTCCAATTTCTGGGAACAACGCATAAACATTATGCTAAAAATCACCCCTGAATCATGCCTTTCTGATTCAGTTCTTAGCAAGGTTTGCCTTATCATAAAATAGTACATAAAGATAAGGATTTCATCCATGAGTTTTGAAGAAGCAGCGAAAGATTTTCTTGCCCAAAAGCGCATTGCAGTGGTGGGGTTATCCCAGACCAAAGCCACAACAGGCAATGCAATCTATAAATCGCTTAAAGAACATGGTTATGAGCTTATTCCAATTCATCCGAGTGCTGAAAGTTTTGAAGGCGATACCTGCTACCCCAATTTACAAGCAGTTCCAAATGGTGTTGATGCTGTATTGGTGGTCACTCGTCCTGCAATCAGCGAAACCATCATGCGAGATGTTGTTGAAGCAGGTGTGCCGCGTGTTTGGATGCATTACAACCCATTCTTTGGCAAGAACAACAGCAGCGTTTCCAATAGTGCCGTAGAATATGGGCGTGAACATGGGATTAACGTGATTGATGGCGGTTGTCCATTGATGTTTCTCGATGGATTTCATAAGGGTATGCGCTGGGTTTTGGGTGTCACGGGCAATTTGCCACATTGCGCTAAAGTTTCCGTACCCTAAAATCACTGTGGCAAAACACTCTGTCATCAATTGGCACCATGTTATTTTATCCAACAGCGGTGAAAAATGGCTTAAGGAGATACCACCGCCAGCAACGCCTCCCGCGTGGTGATGTCGCGCAGGGTGATGATAAACTCATGGGGTGAGGCACTGTTCTCCCAAATATTGCGTATAGCGGGACCGATGGGGTCTTCGCCACCAACGCCGGGCATACCACCGCCTTGATAGCCGCCATAGAACGCAAAAAACGCCTGATTAATCTTACGAAAAACATAGCCCTTATCACGGAAAAAACGCCGCCGTTCTTCCATGTATTGTTCGGCTTCGATGATGCTGCCTTCTGCTAAAAGGGCATCTACGGTCACACGAGTTTCGTTCATCGCCGCGCCAAAATCAAACGCTGGAGGTAAATTATTTTGAGGCGCAGTTGAGGCAATTTCGGCAGGCAGTGGCGGCACTAAATCAGGATAATAACGTTCTAAGATTTTTCGCGCCATTGCTTTGCCAAATAAATCAGCGGTGGTTTCATTGATGATGCGCGTCTCGCTGGCAAAACTGTCGCCCCCGGTAAAATAATGCAGCCCCAACGGAAACGCGAACAAATAATGATGCAACCACTCATGAGCGAATACTTCCACCGCCCACGGAATCGAACTCGTTTCGGCAAGCATCGCCGGATAGAGCGCCATACCACCCAATGGCACAATTAACGTTGAAATATCGTGCTGTGCGTCTAGGCGATTTTCGAGGGTCGTTTTTTCATCAACAGGCAGTGCTTCCAAATTGAGCGACACTTCTAAGGCAATTTCATCGCGCGGTGAAGTCACCAATAGATTGGGCATTTCGGTAAAGTGCATCGTTACCGGGGGCAGCAAAATTCCAGCAGAACCAAAGCCTTCGTCTAGCAAAATTTGTGTCACCTGATGTTCTAAAATCGCTTCGGTGGTCAACTGTTGGTCGTGCAAAATCGCTCGCAGCGCATCGCGTTCTGTACGTAAGGTTGCCGATTCTGAATCCGGGTCTGCAAAATTGGGGTCAGCATAAATACTGTTTATTTGAGCCTCTAATCCATGCGCCCGCTGTAAATTTGCCATATAACGCCGCACAAAATCACTTTGTTCGGCATCATTCATCGTCGCGTGGGGACGCGCTAATGACTGCTGCGTTTTCGCCGTTAATGCTTCAATTTCCCACACGATATAATCAAAATAATAGGGCGAAATCTCATAAGCGATGGCATACCACAACTCGCCCATATTGATGGTGGAGCGCGGCAGCAAAAAAATAATGATAAGCGCATAGAGCATGTAAGCCACACTATAGCGCCACAACCATCGGCAAAAACGCTTACAATATATCCCAAATATATCCCAAATTTGGGATAGTTTCGACAAAAACCCCGTAAATTTAGCCCATTTCATGCGGTTTTAGTGTGCCGTCTTCATTCAATTTTTGGATGCGTAATTCGGCTTTATCCAGCAATTCTTGGCAGTGCGTTGACAAACTGCGCCCGCGTTCATATAACGTGACCGCTTCTTCCAGCGACATTTCACCCGATTCCAGTTTAGCGATGACTTCTTCTAATTCATCGTATGCTTGTTCAAAAGAGAGTTCTTTTATATCTTGCATGGCTGTCTTTATCCTCAATGCGTGCTTTTAATTCGCCGTCTTTCAAACGCAGCGTAACGCCGGTGCCGGGCGGCGCCTCTTTTTCTGTCGTGATGACGCTGCCGGTATCGCTACGGGTGACGATGGCATATCCCCGCGCTAGAATCGCTTGCGGGCTAGCAGCGTTCAATGCCGAAGTCCGCGCTTTCAACCGTTCACGTATCAGTGCAAAATGCCGTTTTTGTGCCGCTTCCATGCGCTGCGTAAATTCATCTAAGCGTTGATAGGTATCCTGAATATAACGTTCTGGCGACACCACCAACAAAGACCGCCGGGCAATATCCAAATCGGATTGCAGTGTCTCTAATCTATCTTCCAACAAGCGCGTCAACGTCTCAGCATCGCGGCGCAAACTGGCGCGTAATTCGGCGCTATCGGGCGTTGCCAGTTCCGCAGCGGCAGAAGGCGTAGGCGCTCGCAAATCGGCAGCAAAATCGGCAATCGTAAAATCCGTCTCATGCCCGACTCCGCTGATGACTGGTATGGTGCTGGCAGCAATCGCCCGTGCGACGCGCTCATCATTAAAACACCACAAATCTTCAATACTGCCGCCACCGCGACATACCAGTATCACATCTACTTGGGTATGCTGATTCAAGCGTTCAATCGCCCGCACAATTTGCGGTGGTGCATCTGCCCCTTGCACTTGCGTCGGACTCAAAATAACTTGCACCAGCGGATAGCGGCGCGATAACACATTATGAATATCGCGGAATGCGGCAGCATCAGGCGATGTGACAATCCCAATTTGGCGCGGTGCTGCCGGAATCGGGCGTTTGCGGTCATCCTCAAACAAGCCTTCTGCCAGCAATTTCGCTTTAAGCTGCTCAAACTGGCGGTATAAATCACCCACGCCACCCGCCATTTGGATGTCTTCGGCATAAAGTTGATATTCTCCCCGCGCTTCATACACGCCGATTTTGCCGCGTATCTGGATGGCATCGCCATTGCGTGGTTCGGTACTCTGGCGCTGGGCTGCCAGTTTAAACATGACACATTTTAACTGCGCCCCAGCATCTTTCACGGTAAAATACCAATGTCCAGACGCAGCGCGAGTCATATTGGAGACTTCGCCCTGCACCCACACATCTTGCAGCAGCAAGCTGTTTTCCAAGATGTCGCGGATGCGGGTTGTCAGGTCAGTGACCGAATAAATGTCTGGCATACTTTTTCAGGATTTTCTTATGGCGTTTGAACGGTTACATTTGTAGTCTATCATTATGGCATATTTCGAGCCAATCACACAGGAGAAGGCTTTATGGCTTATTTGAACAAACAAGAACGCGACTCGCTCTTAGACGAACTTAGGGGTAAACGCTTTGCCCGCTGCCAGCGTATTTTGACGCTGAAAGATGATAAAGTGCGCTTGACATATTATCGTAATGTGCAGGAAGTAGACCGCTGGATGACGCGCTACGTGCTGCCAACGTTAGGGGTGCAAGCCACCTTGGTCGAAAAACTGGAATTAAAAGGCGCTACGAAAAATTACACGCTCACTGAAATTATCATTGAACCCACCGCCGATAATCGGCTGTAAACGGTAGCGTGTGAGCCACCGAGTTGACCGAAAGCTGGCAATTCATCGCTGATAATCGCAAAAAAGCTATATAAAGCGTTACGCCTAAAAACCTAATAGCGGGCAAAAAGTGGGAAACCGTCATGCTGTTTGCCACTTTTTTCGATTATGATACGTAAATGAAAGTTAGGTCAACTTAACCAAATTCCAGTTATAATAAACGAGATTGTGAAACAGAGGACAAATCATGCGAGTCATCGTGCATACT
Source organism: Anaerolineae bacterium (assembly GCA_022842885.1). Classification (GTDB taxonomy): domain Bacteria; phylum Chloroflexota; class Anaerolineae; order Aggregatilineales; family Phototrophicaceae; genus JALHOR01. Next base: position 8,245 of record JALHOR010000003.1, on the reverse strand, counting down.
GGCAAAGGCGGGGTGGGTAAAACCAGCATCTCCGCCGCCACGGCGCTGCGCTGTGCTGAAATGGGCTTACGAACCATCGTCATCAGCACCGATACCGCGCATAGCTTAGGCGATGCTTACGACAAAGCCATCGGTCCCGAACCTGTGCTGTTAGCACCCAATTTGTGGGCGCAGGAAATTGATGCCCGCTATTCGATGGATAAATATTGGGGCAAAGTCCAAACCTATATGGCAGCCCTCTTTAGCCGTCAAGGTGTCGAAGATGTGGTCGCGGAAGAAGTGACTATTCTGCCGGGGTTGGAAGAAGGTGCATCACTCCTGTGGATTAACGAATATTTTAATCAGGGTGAATATGATGTCCTGATTGTAGATGCTGCCCCCACTGCCGAAACCATTCGTCTGCTCAGTCTGCCGGATGTCACGCGCTGGTGGTTGGAACGCTTCTTACGCCTCACACGCGGTATCAAAGTGGTTAGCGATACCGTTAAAGGGGTTCGTAATGTGTTCCGGCGCGATAAGAGCCAAGCCGCCGAAGTCGAAGATAAAGATGCTTGGGATCAAGTCGAAGGCTTGTTTGACATGCTAGAAGGCGTGCGCCGCCTGCTGACTGACCCCGAATTTGCCAGTATGCGGCTGGTGGTCAATGCGGAACGCATGGTCATCAAAGAGACGCAGCGTACCTATACCTATCTGAATCTTTATGGTTACGCCACTGACGCCGTGTTGGTGAATCGCATTATCCCGGATGAAGTCACCGACCCCTTCTTTGACGGTTGGAAAAAACGCCAAAAAGAAAATCTACAATTCGTGACCGAAGCCTTTGGTGGGCTGCCTGTGCTGAAAGCCCCGATGTTCAAAGAAGAAATGGGCGGCTTGGATGGTTTACGCAAATTAGCAGATACGCTCTATGGCGATAGAAACCCGGCGGAACAGATGTCTACGACAGGCATTCATCGTATCGAAAAAATAGATGATGCCACCGATGGCACCAAATATATCATGCATGTGCCGTTAGGCTTTGCCTCCAAAGATGATTTGGATTTGTATCGTTCCCGCGATGAAATTACCCTGCGTGTGGGTCCTTATCGCCGCAATATCGTTCTGCCCGCCATCCTACATGACTTGGAACTAGAGGCAAAATTTGAACCCCCAAATCTCAACGTCCGATTCTACCAACCCAACGACGATAGCAAGAAAAACGGCAAGTAATATGCCGACCAATGGCGCAGCCGCGCCGGAGGCAACACCCACACTCGAATCAACCAGCCCGGCTGCCAGCAATGGCAGTCGGGAAAATGGGATTCCGGCAAACGCTGGCAAACGCATTCCAATACCGATTCTGCCGCAAACCGACCCCAACAATGGTGCAGCAGCAGAGGCAGCCAACCCTGCCCCCAAAACTGTCGCCAGTCCTGCCACAAAAACCACTTCTGCTGCTGCCCAACTTAAATTGCCGGGGATGGGCATGTTGCCGGATGTTATGGCATATGGTCGCCCGGCAGAAGTGGCACAACCTACCGAAACGGTTGAACAACAGGTGAATCGGCTGCGCCCCAAATCACTGCGAATGCAACTGCGTTTTATGAAGACGCTGCTATTTTCGTTATGGTTATTTGGGCGGCTCATTTTCTGGCAGTTTTATATCGCCAATTGGTTTCCCAATTGGGTCAATGCCCGCAATACCCGCCGCTGGCGCAAATACGCCCGTCAATTTCGCTACTTTGCGATTGAGATGGGCGGCGTGATGATTAAAGCCGGGCAGTTCGCGTCCACCCGTGCCGATATTATGCCCGAAGAAGTCATTGCCGAACTCGTCAGCTTGCAAGACGAAGTACCAACCGTCCCGTTTAAATTTATTGAAGAAGTCCTCATCCGTGAATTGGGCAACCTCAAAGACCGCTACATCGTCATCAATCCGCAGCCTATCGCCGCGGCGTCGTTAGGGCAAGTGCATCGCGCCCAATTGCAAGATGGCACAAAAGTTGTCGTCAAAATTCAGCGCCCCGGCATCCGCGAAATTGTCTATACCGATATGGCGGCGCTGTTCATTGTGGCAAAAGTAGCTATGCGCTTTGGCTTTGTACGCCGCCGCGCTGATGTCGTTGAATTGGTGGATGAATTTGGGCGCGTGCTGCTAGAAGAAATTTCCTATGTCAAAGAAGCGCAAAATGCCGACCGCTTTCGCCAGATGTACGCCAATGATTCCGGTGTCTCCGTGCCGTATGTGTATTTGGCACATTCCACTGATTTTGTGCTGACACTGGAAGATGTGACCACGCTCAAAATCAATGACTACGAAGGGTTGGCAGCAGCCGGCATTGACCGTAAGGCAGTCGCCAAGCGGCTCATGGATACGTATATGAGCCAAATTTTTGAGGAGCGTTTCTTCCACGCCGACCCACACCCCGGCAATTTGTTCATTGAACCGTTGCCTGTGGAAAAACCAGAACAATACATCGGCAAAGGCGGGCGTCCTTTCCGGCTGATTTTTATTGATTTCGGCATGACAGGCGAACTCTCTGCCGAATTGGTGCAGGCATTGATTAACACGTTGACTGCCGTCATCACCCGCGATGCTAAACGCCTAGTGGCATCCTATAAAGATTTAGGGTTTTTATTGCCCGGCGCGGATACCAAACGGATTGAAGACGCCACTGAAGTGGTCTTTAATCAGGTGTGGGGTATGAGCATGACCGATATGCGAAGCATGGATTTCAGCGCGGTGCAAAATATTGGGCGCGAATTTAATGATTTGCTCTACGATATGCCCTTCCGTGTGCCACAAGATTTTATCTATTTAGGGCGCACTGTGGGTATCCTGACAGGCATGGCAACAGCCCTCGACCCCGATTTTAACCCTTGGACGGAAATCCAAGAAAATATCCAAAAACTGGTTACGACAGATAAAGACAATAACATCTTTGAAGAACTAGGCGCAGTCTTCACTGAGCCGCTAAAGGCATTATTTGCAGGAGATTTCCCCGGCTTTTTTGCCAGTGTGCAGCAGTTTTTGCAACGTTTCCAGCGGCAGAACCGCGTTGAGGATATGCTGCAAAAAATTATAGATGGCGATATTGCCGTCGTGACCAAACTGAATCCGCAGCACCGCCGCCAATTAGAACGCATTGAACTACAAGGGCAGCGCACCACCCGCGCTTTTATCTTTGGCAGTTTGTTGATTACGGCGACGATGTTTTATACCAATGGGGATATGAATCTGGCATTGGTAGCCTATGGGGCTGCCGGACTCGCGTTGGTTTCTCTTATCTTTATCCGGCAGTAAAAACAGGGCATGTCATCCCCATGCCCTGAAACCTGCATTATTCGACTTTGACTTTGACTTTGGTTTTGCCGGTAGTGGGGCGTTTTTCTTCTTCTGGCTTTTCTTCTTCGATTTCAACTTCTTCGACAACATCCACTTTGGTTTTTTCCGGTTGGTCTTCTTCTTCGTCTTTTTCGCTGATTTTCTTCAGTTCGTCAATCGTTGCATCTACCAAAATCCGAAAACCCTGTGCAAATTCCTTGCCCGCTTCCGATGCATGTTCACGGAAACCCGGCGGCAGAAGTGCTTCTAATGCTTTGCCGGTTTCTTCTAACGCCCGCCGCTGATGATAAAAAAAGCGTTCCAATGGTGAGGTTGCGGGTTCGTCGTGTTCGGGGGTATCCTCAATTTCGACTTTGATATCTTTGTCGTGATCCGCCATAGCTCAATTTCCTTCAAATCAACTGGATGAGTTCATTATAGTATACGTTGCCACTGGCGGGAAGTTGCGCGGGGGTGTTGAATTATAATAATTGTGTAAATGGTAAAAAGGAAACTATGATGGCAATCGCCCGTTTGAAAGCCTATGATGAATTTGTGGAGTTCATCACCTCTAACCCAACCATCGCTCAAGTAGCAGAATTTCACCTCTCGGAAGAAACGCAGTCACGCATTCGTTTCTTGTTGGACATAAATCGCAACGACAAGCTAACTCAATCAGACACTGAAGAATTGGAGGAATATGTACGGCTTGAATATATTATCCAAAAAGCAAAAGTTCGTGCGTATGAGAAGTTGGCATAGTTGTGGGCGTAACAATAAGCTACGCCCAATGAATTAATTTCAATTCAGCAACTTCGCTTGCAAATATTCCACAATCATACCCATCCACTTGATGTTATTCTCGCGGCGGGTCGCGCCATGCCCTTCGTGTTCATCCACATAATAGGTCACATCGCCGCCATTCGCCCGAATTTTTTCCACCATTTGGTCACTTTCAGCTTGTACAACACGCGGGTCTTTCGCCCCTTGGATAACCAACAGTGGCGCTTTGATATTATCCACATATTTGATGGGCGAGCGTTCCCACAAAAATTCTGCATCTTCTTCAGGGTCGCCAATCCATTTTTTCATCATCGGCTTCCAGAAAGGCGGCACGGCTTTCACAAATGTAATCAAATTCGAGGGTCCGACAATATCTACCGCAGTACGCCAATAATGTGGCAAGCGCGTGACGGCGCTTAAAGTTGCAAAGCCACCAAAACTCCCACCAAACACGGCTAGTCGGTCTTTATCCACCCAAGGTAAAGTGTGCAAATATTTCGCAGCATGTTCAATATCGTGTAATTCTGCCCCACCCCAATCGCGGTGAATCAATGTCTGATAGCTGATGCCATAACCCGTTGAGCCACGCACATTGGGCGCTAATACGCCAATGCCTTGATTCAGCAAATACTGATACATGCCATTGTAATTATACTGCGGGCGTTCTTGCGCTTCGGGACCTCCATGAATAGAAAGCACCACGGGGAATTTGTCGCCGCCTGTTTTGGGCTTATACAGCCACGCTGGAATCTGTTTGCTATCAAATGTCGGATAATGCACTAATTCTGGTTCAACCAAATCATCAAGGTCAATGCCACCAATCATGCTCTGCCCCAAGCGCAGCAGGTCGCCCGTTTGTAAATTCAACTCATATAAATTGGAGGCTTCGCGGGCAGAGGTAAAAATAAAGACGGCTTTCGTACCATCGGGCGCAACACTCAAATTGCGGGCAACACCCAACGGCAGTTCAGGCATGGGGATGTCAGCGCCAGTTTTGCCATTGCGTCCTACCAATTTGCTCCTGCCGTTATCATTGACGATGAACACCATGACGCTGCCATCTTTGGACATATCCATGCCTTCAACATCAGCATCCGGCGTAAAGACCCATTCCCAAGTGCCTTTTTCTAAGTGATAAAATGCCACACCATTAAATTCACGCCCATTGTTGGTCACAAAATAAAAGCCACTGCTATCGGCTGCCCACGACCCCGGCGCAAAAATCACATCGCCTTCGTGTGGCGTTGCCAACGCTGCTTCACCGGATTCGACTTCCAACACCAAAATATCTTGATTGGTATTGCCATAAACTTTAGACACTGTGACATACTTGCCATCGGGCGAATATTCGTTGGCAAAATGCAAGCCGCCCGTCACCCAGCGTTTGACTTCGCCTGTTTTTACATTGCGCGTGAGCGTATCCATATCCTGCGGATTGCTATCGTTGGCGGTGAACAGCATGTGTTCCCCATCTGGCGACCACCCCGAAAGATAAAAGCGTGCATCGGCTTTATCAGTGAGTTGTTCTGGCCAACTACCCGCTGCATCCACCACATAAATTTGCACAAATTCATCGCCATCATGGTCAGCCACAAACCCAATTTGTTTGCCATCCGGCGACCACTTTACATCACGTACGGTATTATCAGTGAAGATGGTCATTTGGCGCGGAATGCCACCGCCAGAGGGCATCGTCCATAAGTTCATCTGCCCGGTAGCGTTATCCACATAAGCAATTGTCTTGCTATCCGGCGAATAAGCAGCAGTCCCATATAAGCGCGTGGCGGTGAACTGCCTAAATTGATATTTTTTCATTGTGTGTTCCTCCCATAGTAATTTTCATCATTCAAAAATATTTAAATGATTGACTTCGATGATAAAAGATTTTCAACGGGATGTCAAATATCTGAACATAGTGCTAAGTGCTGAGGACTACGTGCTGAGTCGCAAGCTATCAGCGGTCAGCTATCAGCCCTCTATGGTGATAATTTTCTCTTCTTAGGGGGAAATTTTAAAGTTTTTCCACCACCCGCAATTTGGCGCTGCGGCTGCGTGGATTGGCGGTAATTTCGCGCTCAGTGGGTTCGATGGGTTTGCGTGTGATGAGGTTTACCAACGCCTCTTTTTCCGGCAGCGATGCCATGCCAGGCGGGGCGATAATTTCCGTGCTGGCGTCTTTGAAATGCTGCTTCACGATGCGGTCTTCCAAACTGTGAAATGTAATCACTGCCAAGCGTCCGCCGGGTTTTAATATATTTATGGCGATGGGCAGCACGGTTTCTACCGATTCTAGTTCGTTATTCACAGCGATGCGTAATGCCTGAAAAATGCGCGTGGCGGGATGAATCGTGCTGGTTTTTTCTTTTTTGCGCGGGACAGTTTGCGCCACTAAATCTGCCAATTGGCGCGTGGTACTCAGCGGACGCTGTTGCATAATCGCTCGCACAATCTGGCGCGAAAATTGTTCTTCGCCATAGCGCCAAAAAATGTCGGTCAAGGCTTCGGGCGACCATTGATTGATGATGTCTGCCGCTGTCAAATCATCGCCTTCGGGATTAAAGCGCATGTCCAGCGGCGCATCATATTTAAAGGCGAAACCGCGTTCTGGCGTGTCTAGCTGCATTGAAGACAAGCCCAAATCCAGCAAAATGGCATCTACGCTATCCCAACCTAAATCAGCAGTGTGCTGTGCCATCGTCACATAGCTATCATGAACAAAATGCACACGGTCAGCATATTCGCGCAAATTTTCACGGGCGATGGCTAGGGCGAATGGGTCTAATTCAATCGCCAATACCTGTTCAGCGCCGCGTTCTAACAAAGCACGGCTGTGACCGCCTGCGCCGGGCGTGCCATCAATCACCCGCCGAATCGTCTTTCCGGGCGGTAGCAACGCTGCCAACACTTCATCCAACAGAACCGGGATATGCATCACGAGCCAAACTTTCCTGAATCACACCAAACACAAAGAAATATAATATCACCACTGAGGCACCGAGAACACCGAGGTTTCACAGAGAAAGAGCAACAAAGTATAGCCGATTTATCGGCTTGCCAAAAATACACAGACAACGATTTTCAATCGTTGGCGGTTCTTTGAAAACGCGCCGCAAAAAACCAGCATAAAACCCCTCTCCTAGCCGCCCAGCGGATCAGGAGAGGGGCTAACTGCAAAAACACATCATGCATCCATATCACGGGCGCAGCGGAAGCCTGTTGATAATGCGTATCCACCCCACCTAAGTCTTGAAGTAGCTCTTTGCCACTCCAACACACTACTAAACCAACTACTGCCACGAAGTATGTAAATATCATCATGACTACCTATTTTTTCACGTCCATCTTCTGAGTTATATGGATAGGTTATAGCGAGGCTACTAGTCCACTCCCATACATTACCGATCATATCAACTGCACCTATCCAGGATATTCCAGAAAGAATTGATCCGACGTTTGCTGTGCCCTGTATTCGAGAGCGATTCCAGATTATATTTTCTCCATTCCAATCATTACCCCATGGGAAAAAGAGATTATCCGGACCGCGTGCCGCATACTCCCATTGTGCTTCGGTAGGCAATTTTCCATTTCTTTTCTTACAAAAATCCCAAGCCTCAGACCACGTAATATTCTCAATAGGGCGTTCTTCACCAAGATAATTGGGTGAACTATTTTGTGTACCATTTAAAACCTGAAAATCGATCTGTTGTACTTCGTATTTATCGATCCAAAACGGCTGTTCAGCGCAGATATTGCCTCCATCGGGAACACCCAATACATGGTCATAACCATTCCAATAATAGCCTAAAGGATCATTTCCCATACGAAAACAACCTTTTGGTACAAGCACCATGTCCACACCATCAAATTCTTGCACAAAACCGCCGGGATATAATGTCATCCAATCTTCGTTTGTGCCAGAAAAATTCCAAGCATGTTCTAGTGCCTGTTCTAAAGGAGTCAAGGTATTGGGTGTTGTTGGTGTATTAAATGGTGTGTAAGTAGTAGTAAGAGTAGATATCGACGTTTTAGATGGTGTGTATGTGACTGTAGGTGTTTCTGTTGGTGTATTGGACGAAGTATGGATCTTTGTTGGTGTATTAGACAGAGTATAAGTCGGAGTTGGCGTAGTAGTTGATGTTGGTGCGGGTGTATTAGTCG